>NZ_JBFAKV010000003.1:140590-499412 GCF_040655895.1 Streptomyces sp. NPDC050264 | reverse complement strand
GCATCAGCACGAGTCCGAGCAGCCCGGTCTCCTCCACGGCGCCGGCCAGTCCGGCATCGGCCAGTGCCTTCCACAGCTCGCTGTCCGTGCCGCCGCCGAGACCCGCGAGCCGCTCAGGCGTGGAGAGGTCGCCGAAGATCTGCGCGGCCAGTTCCCGAGCCGCCGCCTGCTCCGGAGTGGGGGTGAAGTCCATGTCACGCCTCACCATCCTCAAGCGCCCGGAACACGGGAAGCTCCAACTCGGCGTCCACCCGCGTGAATTCGAGCCGGACCGGCATCCCGATGCGCACCTTGTCGGAGGAGACCCCGACAACGTTGCTGACGATGCGCACGCCTTCCGCCAGCTCGATCAGGCCCACCGCGTACGGCGGGTCGAATGCCGGGAAGGGCGGGTGATGCATGACGACGTAGCTGAAGACCGTGCCCTCGCCGCACGCCCGGACCGTGTCCCACTGCAGGCCACCGCACACGTTGCACCCCGGCAGCCATGGAAAGCGCAGTGTCTCGCAGCCGCGACAGCGCTGGATGAGCAACTGGTGCTCCGCCACGCCCGCCCAGAACCCGGCGTTGTCCCGGTTCACGACAGGGCGCGGGCGGAGCTTCCTCGACGCGCCGGGCGCCCCCGCGGACTTGTCCGCGGTCTTCTCCGCAGACTTGTCCGCAGACTTGGCAGACTTGGCAGACACCGAATCACGTTCGGCGGGTGCGTACTTCAGGATGCGGAACCGGTGTGTCCCCGCCGGCTCCCCGCCCGCCCGCACGTCCATACGTGTCGTGACGAAGTGCCCTGTGCCGAGCTTCGTCGTCTTCAGGGGCGACACCGACTCGATCACCGCGTCGAAGGTGATCGTGTCCCCGGGCCGCAGCGGCCGCAGATACTCCTGCTCGCAATCGGTGGCGACGACCGAGGTGTACCCGGCGCCGTCCAGCAGCGCGAGCAGGTCGTCGTAGGCCCCCGCGCGCCCCGCGTACCCGGACAGGCCCGCCATCGTCCACGCCTGCAGCATGGTCGGCGGCGCTATGGCGTCCGGTCCCTCGTACGCCGGATCGGTGTCGCCCATGGCCTCGCACCAGTGCCGGATCATCGGCGCGTTGACCGGGTCCCTGCCCTCGCCCGCCGACGCCGCGGCAAGCCCCTCGAAAGCCTTCAACCCCTCATACGCCAAAGCCGCCCGACCCGCTTCCGCCACCGCACTCACCGCCTCCCCCGCTTCATCCCGAGCCGCATCGTGGCCACGATCTCCCGCTGCACCTCGCTCACCCCGCCGCCGAACGTGTTGATCTGTGCCGCCCGGTTCATCCGCTCCAACTCCCCTTCTCCCACCGCGGAGTCACCGCCCACCGCCCCGAACGCCCCGGGCGATCCCCTCCGCAGCCACCCGGTCTCACCCGCGATCTGCTGACATATCTGGTACACCTCGACCGCCGATTCGGTTCCCGCGAACTTCACGCCGGCGGCGTCGCCGGGGGCCGGCCCGCCTGCCCCGACATCCCCCACCAAACGCCAGTTGAGCAGGCGCGTTGCCGCCAGCCGGGCATGCGCTTCGGCCAACCGGGACCGGACCCACGGAGCGTCAACCCGGCGCTCGCCCGTCACCGGATCAGGCGTACGGGCAGCGGCGAGGACCCGGGTGTAGAAGTCCTCGGCCTGCATCCCGATCGCCGCGAGCGCCACCCGTTCGTGATTGAGCTGGTTGGTGATCAGCCCCCAGCCGCCGTTCTCCTCGCCGACCAGATGGGAGCCGGGGACGCGGATGCCGTCGTAATACGTGGCCGTCGTGGTCAGCCCGCCGACCGTCTCGATCGGGGTCCAGGAGAAGCCCGGCGCGGCGGTCGGCACGAGGACGATCGAGATGCCCTGGTGCTTGGGGGCCTCGGGGTCGGTGCGGCAGGCCAGCCAGATCCAGTCGGCGTTCTGCGCGTTCGACGTGAAGACCTTCTGCCCGTCGATGAGCCAGTCGCCGCTGGCGTCGTCCCGCACGGCCCGCGTCCGCAGCGACGCGAGATCGGTCCCGGCCGACGGCTCGCTGTAGCCGATCGCGAAGATCACGTCACCGCTGAGGATCCGGGGCAGGAAGTACGCCTTCTGCTCCTCGGTGCCGAACTTCATCAACGTGGGACCGACCGTGTTCAGCGTGACCATGGAGATCGGCGCACCCGCGCGGTACGCCTCGTCGAAGAACACGAACTGCTCGTCGGGGCCGCGCCCCTGACCGCCGTACGCCACGGGCCAGCCGAGCCCCAACAGCCCCTCGGCCCCCATGCGCCGCAGCACCCTGCGCTGCTCGTCGATGTCGTCGGCCGCGGGCGGTCCCCCCGGCATCAACGTACGGAAGTGTCCGCGCAGTTGGGCACGGAGCTCGCGCTGGCGCTCGGTGGGGGCGAGGTGCACGGCGGCGGCCCTCCCGGACCTCGTACGAACAAGGGTTTCTGACTGTCCGTCAGTTACCGATGGGTGTCAAGAGATCGACCGGGCCACCGGCCTCGGCGAAGGCGGCGACGCGAGACGCTCGTACAAAGCCACCCACCCGAAGCCACCTGCACGTAGCCACCCACCCGTAGCCACCTGCACGAAAACGCCTGCGCGGCGGTGCCGAAGCACCGCCGCGCAGACTGTCACGCACCCCGCGGAAGACCCCTGCCCAACAGGAGCCGTGCGGTCACCAGAGCTCGGCGAAGTTCACGACGACGTTCTTGTTGGTCTGGTTGATCGCCGTGAAGGCGGAGCCGTTGACCTGTGCGGTGTTGCTCTGGTTCGAGGCGCCGTTGCCCACGGCCTGCTGCTGCGTGGTGGACGAGTTGCCGCTGTTGTCGTGTCCGACCCCGCTGCCGTTGACCGTCGCCACCCCCGCGTTCGATCCGTTGTCCGCGAACGATCCGTTGTCCGCGATCGCCACTCCGGAGAACAGAGCCGCGGCGAGGGGCAGGGCGGCGACGGTGGCGATGACGCGGGCGGTACGGATGGAAGCCATGTCTTTTCCTCCAGAAGGAAGTACACCGGGAGTACGGGCGGATGCCCGGCACCCGGGGAAGTTCGGGTTGCTCCAGGGAAGTTGGCCGGCCGCCCTGGCGATGTTCACGACGTCGCGAGACCAGAGTTGCCCACCGAATCCCTGGCGAACCACCCAGGAAGCCGCGTTTCGCCCGCAAGCGTGAGGACTTGTCGATAAACCTGCTTCCCGTCCAGAAAGCCCCAGATCAGCCCGAACAGGCACCGATCGGTTAGGCACGGCCCAGCCGCCCCAGGCGATGAAGCGTTTCGGCACATTTTTAGTAAATAGGCACCCCGGACGGCCCACCCCCCTTCCCTCTTTCGAACGTACGTACGAACATGAAGTCATGGCCACCACCGACCGGCACTCGCCGCCCTCCGTCCCGACCACATCCCTGGCGACCTTGGCCCTCGCGCACGCCCTCTCCGCCGCCGCGCGCGGGCTCGCCGTCATCCCGCTCTCCCGCACCAAGCTCCCGGCGCTGCCCTCACCGCACCGCGACGATCCCCCGTGGTCTCCGCGCTGCCACGGCGAATGCGGGCTCCCCGGCCACGGCGTGCACGACGCGACGACCGATCCGCGCCGCGTCCGCTCCCTGTTCGCCGCCGCGCCCCGGGCCACCGGATACGGGATCGCGTGCGGCCTCCCGCCGCACCACCTCATCGGCGTCGACCTGGACACCAAGACCGGTACGGACTCCTCCGCCTCACTGCGTGAGCTGGCCTTGCGTCATCTGTTCACGATCCCCGACACCGTGGTCGTGGCCACCCCGAGCGGCGGGCGGCACCTGTGGCTGTCCGGGCCGCCGGACGCCGTGGTGCCCAATTCCGCGGGCCGCCTCGCGCCCGGTATCGACATCCGCGGAGCCGGCGGCTACCTGGTGGGGCCCGGCTCCCGCACCGAGCGCGGCGTCTACGCCACGGTCCCCGGCACGGCCCACCTGCCGCCCGCCCCCTGCCCACCGGCGCTCCTGCGGCTGCTCACACCCCCGCCGCGTCCCCACCACCCCGGGCCCACCACGCGCGCCGGGCAACACGGCCTGGGCCTCACCCAGTTCGTTCTCGGCGCCCATGAAGGGCAGCGCAACACCCGCCTCTTCTGGGCAGCCTGCCGCGCCTACGAAAGCGGCCTCGGAGACACCCTCACCGACGCCCTGGTGGACGCCGCGATACGTACGGGCCTGACGGAACGGGAGGCCCGCTCGACGATCGCCTCAGCGGCGCGGCTGACGTCGGGGTCGTAGAAAACACCCCACATACAGGAAGCGCGATGCGTTAAAGAAGTCGTGCGGTATCTCCCCGCCCTGCTTTGCTGACCAGAGCGACCAAGGGTGGAGGGGCAGCATGAGCAGACGGTGGTACGTCGCGCGCGGGGTGCCGGGCGGATACAGGATCTGGAACACGAGGGGGCGGCGCTGGTGGGGAGACCTCTACGAGCTCTGCCCCGACGATCTTCTGGCGGAGCTGAACGGCAAGGCCGACCCTGACAAGATCACTGCTCTCCTGAAGCGGTACCGGGCGCTGAAGCGGTAGCCGTGCCCCGGCGTGCTCGACAGGTCGAGGGCCACGGGGTATCGCGTTCAGCGGCCGCGCCGGCTTCTCAGCGGCGCTGCCGGCCCACACATGGCCCATGGGCCCCTGACTCGTACCGAATGCGATTACATTGCGTACACGTCAAACAGAAGCGCAATATCTTCACGTTTCCCAGGCCGGCCGCACAGTGCGAATGGCATGGTTGATCGACCGATGAGCCGGACGCTCGGACGTCCGCGTTGGGGGACCTTCATGCGTACTCGTACCGCCGCGGCCTCTGCCGTTCTGATCCTGTGCACCGTGCTGAGCTCGGCGGCCTGCTCGTCACCCTCCGAACCCTCCGACAGCACCCCGTCGTCCGGCAGCTCGACCTCAGCCGAGAACGGGACGAGCCAGGGCCAGACAGACAGGGCCAAGCCGGGTGTCGACCCCTCGGAATGTGCGACCTCTGCCGACAAGATGCCGGAGGGCTGCGAGATCGAGGTCCCCGTCTCAGAAATTGGCGAGGCCTCTCCCGCCACGGGGACGCCGTCGATGAAGTGACCACAACATCAATGACGCGGCCCGGCCCGGGGTGGGCCGACGACGCGAGTGCTCCTCACGTGCTCGGGCGGTAGCAACTGGCCAACGAATGCACCGGCAGGGCGCGGTCGATGCGGTAGAGGTAGGCGGCCAGCGGGCCCCGGCGGAGTTGATGGACGGGCCGCGCGAGCATCGCGCAGTCGCTGGCCATTGCGGCCCGGCGAGATCGTCGCCCTCAAGGAGACGGAGTGCGCCTTGCCTTCCAACTCACCTGAGCACGTGAAGGATTGGGGCGAGCCGTTGCTGGGAGAGGCGGGCGGAAGACGGAATGGGCGAGAAGGGATGAGGCGGGCTCAACGCGAAAGGGGTGCTCCGATGACCGGAGCACCCCTTCTGACCAGCACCTGAGCTGACCTGCATGCGGTGGGTGTGGGATTTGAACCCACGGTGACTCTCGCCACGACGGTTTTCAAGACCGTTCCCTTAGGCCGCTCGGGCAACCCACCCCGCGCCCCCGTGAGCCGCCCGAAGGCGAGCCGGTGGCGCGGGACAAGGGTAGCGGGTTCGGGGACGGGGTCCGTCAGCTGTCGCCCTTGCGCTCCCCGAGGGTCACGTCGGTGGTGCGCTCCTTGCCGTCGCGCGTGAAGGTGAGCTTCACGGTGTCGCCCGGCTTGTGCGTCCAGATCTGGCCGATCAGGGTCGGACCGGAGTCGATCACCGAGTCGTCCAGCTTCGTGATGACGTCGCCGGGCTTCAGACCGGCCTTGTCCGCCGGACCGTTCGCCGTGACCGCGGCGGAGCCGCTCGCGCCCTGCTCGGTGATCTTCGCGCCGCCGGTGCCCTCTTCGAGGGAGACGGAGGCACCGATCACCGGGTATAGCGGCTGGCCGGTCTTGATGAGCTGCTGGGCGACCATCTTGGCCTGGTTGATCGGGATGGCGAAGCCGAGGCCGATCGAGCCCGCCTGGCCCGAACCGCCGCCCATGCCGCCGCTGGAGGCGGACTGGATGGCCGAGTTGATGCCGATCACATTGCCGTTGCCGTCCAGGAGCGGCCCTCCGGAGTTGCCCGGGTTGATCGACGCGTCGGTCTGCAGGGCGCTCATGTACGAGGCCTTGCTGCTGCCCGTGCCGTCGCTGGACGCCACCGGGCGGTCCTTCGCCGAGATGATGCCCGTGGTCACCGTGTTCGACAGCCCGAAGGGCGCGCCGATCGCGATGGTCGAGTCACCGACGGCGACCTTGTCGGAGTTGCCGAGCACGAGGGGCTTGAGGTTGTCCGGCGCGTTCTTCAGCTTGATGACCGCGACGTCGTAGCCCTGTGCGTGGCCGATCACCTCGGCGTCGTACTTCTTGCCGTTCGAGAACGTCGCCGACAGCTTGCCGCCGTCCACGGCCTCCGCCACCACGTGGTTGTTGGTGAGGATGTGGCCTTGCTTGTCGTACACGAAGCCGGTGCCGGTGCCGCCCTCGCCGTTGTTGCCCTCGGCCTCGATGGTGACCGTGCTGGGCAGCGCCTTGGCGGCCACCGCCGCGACGGTGCCCGGGTCGCGCTTGAGGTCGGCGGGGTTGGAGGCGGAGACGGTCGTCGAGCCGGTGCCCCCGTCGTCACCCCGCTCCGCGGCCCAGTAGCCGACGCCGCCACCGACGGCGCCCGCGATCAGGGCGGCCGCGATGACCCCGGCGACCAGGCCGCCGCGCCGACCGCCCGGCTTGGGCTGCGGCTGCTCGTAGGAGGAGCCCCATGTCGGACCGCCGCCTCCGCCCGCGTACGACGGGATCGCCGGCGGCGGAGGCGGCCACTCCCCGGCGGGCGCGGGTCCGGCAGGGCCGGCGGCACCCGCGTCAGCGGCGCTCGCTCCGGGTGTCCCGTGGTCGGCGGTCGCCCCGCCGTGGCCCACCGTGTCGTACCCGGCGCCTTCGGGGGCCGACGGGGCCGGCCCGGCAGGTGCCTGTGCGGGAGCAGCGGGAGCGTCCACCGGCACGGGAGGTGCGGACGGGGCCGGGGGGACCGCAGTGCCCTCGTTCTCGGTGCTCACAGCTTTCTCTCCTCGATCCACGGCTGTTGTTGCCGGTACGGTCCTGGCGCTCGATCGTTTTTCGAACACCCGTCGGTAACTACAGCGGCGCTTGACCGACCGCTGTCACTCCACCGTTCCGGCATGGTCCTGTCACGGTCCAGTTGTGCAGTTGTACGCGGTCAGCTTTTCCCACGAGGCGTCAGGGCACCATAAGGCGTTCCTGTGCGTCCGCTGCCATCCTTTATGCCGGTCGAAACGGACGCATCCGCTAGGCCGAACTTTCTCGGTGGCCGGCCGCGCGGTGGCACCATGACGCGGTGACCCACGCACGACAGCAACGCATCCAGGTCGTCGCCCACCGCGGGGCCTCGGAGGACGCACCCGAGCACACATTGGCGGCATACAAGAAGGCGATCGAGGACGGTGCCGATGCCCTGGAGTGCGATGTGCGGCTCACGGCGGACGGCCATCTCGTCTGCGTGCACGACCGTCGCGTCAACCGTACGTCGAACGGCCGCGGAGCGGTCTCGGCCCTGGAGCTCGAAGCCCTGGCCGCCCTCGACTTCGGCTCCTGGCGCGACCTCGAGGAGAGTCCCGACTGGACGGTGGGCTCGGCCGACACGTCCGTACTGACGTTGGAGCGCCTCCTCGAACTGGTCGTGGACGCCGGACGCCGGATCGAGCTGGCCATCGAGACCAAACACCCCACCCGGTGGGCGGGCCAGGTCGAGGAGCGGCTCCTGCTGCTGCTCAAGCGATTCGGCCTGGATGCACCGTCCGCGGACGAGCCCTCACAAGTACGTGTCATGAGTTTTTCGGCCCGTTCCTTGTTGCGTGTCCGGGAGGCGTCACCGACCCTGCCGACCGTCTACCTGATGCAGTTCGTCTCGCCCCGCCATCGCGAAGGACGTCTGCCCGAAGGCGTGCACATCGCGGGCCCCGGCATCAGGATCGTGCGCAACCACCCCTCGTACATCGAGAAGCTCGCGCGCGCGGGTCACCAGGTGCACGTCTGGACGGTGAACGAGCCCGAGGACGTCGACCTCTGTGTCCGGCTCGGAGTCGACGCGATCATCACGAACCGGCCGGCGGCGGTGCTTCGACACCTCGGCCGAGGATGATTTCCGGCCACTTTCACCACCGACCGTCACGGGGAGTGCACCGGCGCGTGCTTACCGCATTCGATCGTTACGAGTGCGTCACCGCACGCGTACTGGCCGGTTTCCGGTCCAGTCCATTGGGGCATCCACACCGTGGCGTGGGGCAAAGGAGGTTTCGGGGGTGGCGTTGGTGGTGGCACAGGAGGTGCCTGCGTCGTCGAGCATGGCCGTTCCCCATGGCCCTGCGGGCGTGGGCGAAGCTCGGCACCGTATGCGTGATCAGCTGCGCTGTCGCGGGGTGTCGGACTCGGTCGTCGACGATGCGGTGCTGATTCTTTCCGAGTTGCTCAGCAATGCCTGTCGGCATGGCAGACCGCTCGGCGACGACATGGCGGGCGACGGTGACGTTCGAGCCGCGTGGTGCGTGGACGACCGGGGCTGTCTCACAGTCGAGGTGACGGACGGCGGCGGCCCGACCCGCCCGATTCCGGCCACCCCCTCGGTGACCGCGCGAGGCGGCCGCGGGCTCAACATCATCACGGCGCTGGCGGACGACTGGGGCGTGCGCGACGACTCACGCGGCGAGGTCACCGTCTGGGTGGTCGTGCACAAGGACGTGCACGCGGAAGCGGCGGCGCACCGCCGCGAGGACTTCGCGGCCCGCATCACCTCTCCCCACGCGACCGACCTGGCGGGCCTCGACTTCGCGGACGCCTTCGACGACGTGGGTTGAACGCCGTCCCGCGCGGGGCACTTGGACCGAATCCCACCCTTGTCAGTACGAGCGGCTAGGCTCGCGCCCGTACGTACCTGAGCCGTATCCGGGAGACATCCAAGATGGCCAAGAAGCGCCCGCAGACCAAGGGCAAGCCGCAAGTCACCAGTGGAGAGATCCCGGTTGTCGGTGCCCGCGAACCCTGCCCCTGCGGCAGCGGCCGCCGCTACAAGGCATGCCACGGCCGGGACGCCGCGCACGCGGTGACCGAGCTGGTGCAGCGCCCCTTCGAGGGCCTGCCGGGCGAGGGCGACTGGGTCGCGCTGCGCGAGCTGGTTCCCGCGGCGACCGTGCAGCTGCCCCTCAAGGACAAGCTGCCCGACGACGTCCCCTCGGTCACCCTCGCGACCGTGCTGCCGATGGCCTGGCCCGCGCTGCGCCGCGACGACGGCACGGTCCTGCTCGGCCTGCAGAACGACACGTCGTCGGGTGACATCAGCCGCGACCTGGCCGACACCCTGCAGCGCGCGCTGACCGCCGAACCGGGCAGCCCGGTGCAGGCGCGCCGGGCGCCCGCCGACGGCCCGCGCCTCCAGGACCTCCTCGACCCGAGCGGCGCTTTCGAGCCTGTCGTGCACACGGGTTTCGAATTCTGGGTGCCGGACTCGGAGAACGCGTCGGGTGAGGTCGCCGCTTCCCTGGAGCGGGCCAACGCCGCGGCCATCCCGACCGTGAAGCTCTCGGGCGTGGACAGCGCCTACTGGTGCGAGACGCCGGACAAGAACCACCTGCGCTGGGTCATGCCGCACCCGGAGGAGAAGCTCCTCGACGCGCTCGCGCGGCTGCACGCCGCGGGCGCGTCCTCGCTCGGCGAGGGCACGCGCCTCGTGGGCTCGTTCCGGGCGCACGGGCTGACGGTTCCGGTGTGGGACCTGCCCAGCGCGGTGAAGGCGGAGGACATCGAGAAGCCGGCCGCCGAGTTCGCCGAGCGGCTCGCTTCCGCACTCGCCACGGACGCGCCGCTGACCGCGGACGAGCGTCGCGCGCGCGGGGGCCTCACCAACCGACAGGTGACGCTCAGCTGACACACAGGGTCCACGCGTCCCGACCGGCGGTCTGATCGACTGGACTGACCGACCGGTCAGGCCGTTCGGCTCCTCGAGAGCCTCCTCGGGCTGGGTGACTCCGGTCACAACTCCCGGTAGTTGCAGGTAAATCCATGTCCGAATAGAAGAGATCGAATTTGTAAACTGCCGATCTCTTGTTACCGTTCAAGTAGCCCGGTTGCTGGTGCATCCCCCGTCGCCAGCAACCGGGCGCTTTCATGCCCGCACCGCTCGGCGAGCCCCAACACCCCTGCGTGGGTGCCTAGTTGCTCCCCGACCGCAGCAACAGCGGCGCGTCGCCGTCGGCCGCATACTCCGCCACCGCGGCATACCGCGCGAGCTCTCCCCGGGTCCGTCCACGCGGTGTCTCGCACAGCCCCGGCTCGTCCTCCGCACCCACCGCGCAGTCGATCTGCATCGTGCGTCCGCCGGGCGCCATCAGGGTCAGAACGACGCCCAGCCCCCCGCCCGTCGTGTTCCGGTAGTAGGTACGCGCCCACGTGTCGCGCCCCTGCCGCAGCACACAGGTCTGGGCCTCGATGCCTTCGGGAGACGCGAGTTGGGGGCCGCAGCGAGCGGCGGTGGCCACCCCCAGGCCGTTCAGGAGCGAGGGGGACCGATGATCGGACGCCGCGTCCACAGCGCCGTCCTGCGGGCCGCTCACCGTCGCCTCCGGCTTGCCGTCGACCCTGTCGGCTGCGCCTGCCGGCTCCGACTCCGTTTTTTCGGCGGCCTGCCGGGCGGGCTCGTCGTTCACGGGTCCCGCGGACGCCCCCGCGAGCGGCAGTACGGCAGTGAGCACGACCACGGCGAGGAGACCGAACAGACGAAGGCGCGAAGGGGGAGCCCCCTGCTCGGGCCCGGTCGAGATCTTGGGGAGTGGGGGCGCGGCAGGCATGCGCCGAAGATATCGGCGCATGCCGGTCACGGCGGCTCGCCGCGCGCCCGATATCGCTACAACTCGGGCGCGCTCACACCCGTACGAGTGAGAGCGTCCACGACCGCGTCGACCACGGCCTCCACATCGGGCGTCCAGGGCGCCGCCGAACCGGGCAGCGGTGCGCGCTCCCAGCGGACCTGCCCCACGCCCGTGGTGGACGGCGGCAGGGCGAGGTAGCCGCCCTCGCCGTGGAAGCGCAGCGAGCCGGGGACGAAGTCCTGCGCGTACAGGAGCTCGCCGAGCTGCTCCATGGAGTACGGCGCGACGAGGATCGCCAGCCGCTCCGGGGTGGCGATGACCGGGCCGAGCCGTACGTCGGCGCGGTCGAGTGCGGCGAGCGCGCGGGCGCCCGCGACAGCGGGGAGGCTCACGGCGCAGGGTGCGCGCCCCCCGAATGCCCCGGACGAGGCACCTGTAGCGAGCACGATCGGGGATCCGGGTCGATTGGTCCACCACCAGCGGACCATGCGCTCGTCGGTCGTCGCGGCGAGCAGTCCCGGGTCGGACGGGTGGGCGCCGGGCACCGTGCACTCCGGGTCGGGGCAGGCGCAGCGGACGCCGTCGCGACGTCCCACCGCCGCGAGCCCTATGCCCGGCAAGACCGGCCACTGCCACGCTGTCGCGAACGTGAGGGCCGCGCTGATCAGGTCAGACTTCCCGCTGTCACGCCTGGACAGGAGCCTGCGTCGCCTTCCGAGGATCTCGCGCATGAGCGCTCGTTCCTTTCCGTTGAACGCCGAGGGCCACATCACACCATGTGTCGAACAGTCACTGTGCGTACGTGCTGAAGCGCCTGGCCCCGGCCTGATCTGCCGACCTGGGGCAGGGGTAACCCCTATAGTCCGAGCGCTTGCTGTGTCCTTTAAAAGCCTGGCGTGGGGTGGCGGCGCCTGGCGTTTGCCGTCCCGCGTATTTATCGCCGCCTCCCCCACGGGAGGATGGGGCACGGTCGTCGGTAGTTAAGACGCCCGGGTCCGTCACCAGGTTCCGGGTTGATCCCAACTGCCCCTGGTCTTCTCCGAGTACGTACCCACCGCGGCCGCTATGACGCTCCGTCGAACAATGCCAGTCGACCGCAATACGCTGTTCACCGAGTCGCTTTTTGGCCAACTTGAAACGATCTGGATCATGGCGGGGCGGCGGAGGAGAACAGAGATCGCATTACCGCAGAAGCCACTTCAACACCACGGACACCAGGAATCCCAGCAGGACAATGCTGGACATCCCCTCTCCAGTGCGTGTAGATGTGGAGACATTGCTGGCGGCGCAGAATGACATGGGGGTTTGCGATGCTAATGAGCAATAAGCGCCGGTCGGAAAGCCGGAAGCCATGACAACCCCACACCTGCCGAAAGTGGCTGGAATCGATTCCCCTCCTGGACAGGTTCCCCCTCCCGCCCACACCGTCGCGCCCGCGCCCGCGGTGTCACAGGTCGCTCCGGCACCGGCGGCCCCCACAGCCGTGATCCAGGACAGGCTCGCCGGCTGGGTCTCCGACCTCACGACGCTGCACGAACTCACGGAACGGCTGGCCCGTACGGCAGCACTCGACGAAGCCCTGCACGAACTTCTGCGCGCCGGAGCCGCCCTGGTCGGTGCCCGGCGCGGTCTCGTCGTCCTGGAGCCGGGCGACGGACTCGGCCCCGACACCACCGTCGGCCTCGGCCTGTCCCGCCCCGACCTCGGACACATCGAGACGGTGCCGCGCGGAGTGACGTCGTACGGGCGGATCCTCGAGGGATTCAGCACCGAGGACGAGGCACACGCCGACCTGCTCTCCGAGGACGGGCTCGACCCGCGCCACCGCGAGGTCGCCGCACGCCTCGGCTACGCGGCGAGCTACGCGCTGCCGCTCGCCACCGGCGACGCGGGCCGGCTCGGCGCCGCCGTCTGGCTCTACGACGAACCGGCCGAGCCCGTCGAGCGCCAGCGGCACCTCATCGGCCTGTACGCGCGCTACGCCACCGAGCACCTGGCCCGCCTGCTCGAACTGGAGCGCACGCGCGCGTGGTCGCGCACGATCTCCGACGAACTGCTGCCCGCCCGGCTGCCCCGCGTCCCGGGCGTGCAACTCGCCGTACGGCACCGCACAGGGGCGCGCGGCGGCGGCGACTGGTACGACGCGCTGCCGCTGCCCGAGGGAGCGCTCGGCCTCGCGGTCGGCTCGGTCTCAGGGTCAGGCGCGAGCGCGGTCGCCGCGATGGGCAGGCTGCGCGCCTCCCTGCGGGCGTACGCGGTGATGGAGGGCGAGGACCCGGTCGCGGTCCTGTCCGACCTGGAGCTGCTGCTCCGGCTGACCGAGCCCGCCCGCAGCGCGACCGCCCTGTTCGCCTACTGCGAGCCGGCGCAGCGCAAGATCGTCCTCGCGGGCGCCGGGCACAGCCCGCCCCTGGTGATCGGGGAGCGGCGCACGGAGTTCGCGGAAACGACGCTCTCCGCCCCGCTGGGCATGCTCGCCTGCTGGGAGGCGCCGAGCGTGGAGATCGCGCCGGACCGGGGCGAGACGGTGCTGCTGTACACGGACGGCCTCCTGCACCGCACCGGCGACCCCATGGACCGCGCCTTCGCCCGGCTGCACGCGGCCGCGGCAAGCGTCCCGAGGGCGCTCCGCGACGACCCGGGCGCCATCGCCGACCACGTACTGCGCACCGTGCTCCCCGACGGACTCGACTCCATCGACAGCAACGAGGACATCGTCCTTCTTGCCGCGCGCTTCGAGTAAGCGCCTACGTACTGCCTGTATGCCCTGCCTGTAAGAGGCCGTCCGGCCCTGGACCCCCTTCCGTACGCTCGTACGATGGAGGGGGCCCACTGCCATATCCGGCCATACCCAGGTCATTCAACGGGCCCGCGTCAAGGAGGAACCGTGTCGGAGGAGCTCACCCCGGACTCCGGTCAATATGCCGCTACCGCGGCGGGACCGGAAACCCCTGAGGGCGACGAGCCCATCAAGCAGCGCAAGAACGGCCTCTACCCGGGTGTGTCCGACGAACTCGCCGAGAACATGAAGTCCGGCTGGGCCGACACCGAGCTGCACGACCTGCAGCCGATCGCGCAGGCCGCCGAGACCGCCGCCCGCCGCGCCGCCCTGTCCGCCCGCTTCCCGGGCGAGCGTCTCGTCGTGCCCGCGGGCAACCTCAAGACCCGCTCGAACGACACGGAGTACGCCTTCCGCGCCTCCGTCGAGTACGCGTACCTCACCGGCAACCAGACCGAGGACGGCGTCCTCGTGCTGGAGCCCGCGTCCGGCGGCCACCAGGCGACGATCTACCTCCTGCCGCGCTCGAACCGGGAGAACGGCGAGTTCTGGCTGGGCGGCGACGGCGAGCTGTGGGTGGGCCGCCGGCACTCCCTGGCCGAGGCCGAGAAGCTCCACGGCCTCCCCGCCGCCGACGTGCGCGAGCTCGCCGACGAGCTGCGCGAGGCCACCGGCCCGGTGCGCGTGGTGCGCGGCTACGACGCCGGCATCGAGGACGCGCTGACCGACAAGGTCACCGCCGAGCGCGACAGCGAGCTGAAGACCTTCTTGTCCGAGGCGCGGGTCGTGAAGGACGCGTTCGAGATCGGCGAGCTGCAGAAGGCCGTCGACTCGACGGTGCGCGGCTTCGAGGACGTCGTGAAGGTCCTCGACAAGGCCGAGGCGACGAGCGAGCGCTACATCGAGGGAACGTTCTTCCTGCGCGCCCGCGTCGAGGGCAACGACATCGGCTACGGCTCCATCTGCGCCGCGGGCCCGCACGCCTGCACCCTGCACTGGGTCCGCAACGACGGCCCGGTACGCTCCGGCGACCTGCTGCTGCTCGACGCCGGTGTGGAGACGCACACGTACTACACCGCCGACGTCACGCGCACCCTGCCGATCAACGGCACGTACAGCGAGATCCAGCGCAAGATCTACGACGCCGTGTACGCGTCGCAGGAGGCCGGTATCGCGGCCGTAAGGCCGGGCGCCAAGTACCGCGACTTCCACGACGCCTCGCAGCGCGTGCTCGCCGAGAAGCTCGTCGAGTGGGGTCTGGTCGAGGGCCCGGTCGAGCGCGTCCTGGAGCTGGGTCTGCAGCGCCGCTGGACCCTGCACGGCACCGGTCACATGCTCGGCATGGACGTCCACGACTGCGCGGTCGCGCGGACCGAGACATACGTGGACGGCACGCTGGAGCCCGGCATGGTGCTCACCGTCGAGCCGGGCCTGTACTTCCAGGCCGACGACCTGACCGTGCCGCAGGAGTACCGCGGCATCGGCGTCCGCATCGAGGACGACATCCTCGTCACCGAGGACGGCAACCGGAACATGTCGGCGGGGCTGCCGCGCCGGGCCGACGAGGTCGAGGCATGGATGGCCCGTCTCAAGGGCTGATCCGACGACATAGTGGAAGAGGGCCGTGACCTACTGGTACGGCTCTCTTCTGTTTCGTACAACTCAACGGCGTACAAGGGCGTACAAGGAGATCCGTATGACGTCCGTGGAGCTGAGCGGCGTGCCCGAGACGCTGCTGTGGAACCTCTACCACCGTGCCTTCGAGGCGCGACAGCCCGAGCCGGTCCTGGCGGACCCGAAGGCCGTCGAACTCGTCGAGCGCATCGACTACCCCTTCGAGGAGACGTTCGGCGCGCCCGATCCGCTCCTCGCTCAGGGGCAGGCTCTGCGCGTACGCACCTTCGACGACGCCGTACGCGACTTTCTGACCGCGCACCCGGACGGCACGGTCGTCACCCTCGCCGAGGGCCTGGAGACACAGTTCTGGCGCGTGGACAACGGGCGGGCCCGATGGCTGTGCGTGGAGTTGCCGGAGACCGCCGAGGTGCGGCGCGCGCTACTGCCCGGCGGGGACCGTCAGCGCGTCCTCGCGCAATCGGCCCTCGACCTGTCCTGGCGCGATGAGGTCGACCCCTCGCGCGGCGTGCTGATCACGGCGCAGGGCCTGCTGATGTATCTGCGGCCGCCGGAGGTGCGGGAGTTGATCGCGGGTTGCGCCGAGCGGTTCGGCGGCGGGGCACTGGTCTTCGACGCGGTGCCCCGCTGGTTCAGCGAGCGCACGATGCGCGGGGAGATGCGTACGAAGCAGGGGTACAGCACGCCGCCGATGCCGTGGGGCCTGAACGCGGGGGAGCTGGGCAAGGTGCGCACGGCGCATCCGGCGGTCGGCGACGTACAGGAACTGCCGTTGCCGCGGGGCCGGGGCGCGTACTACGGAGCGCTCTCGCCTCTCCTGGGAAAGGTGCCCGCACTACGGAACATGCGGCCCACCATGACGGCCGTCGCGCGCTTTACGTAGGAGGCGCTTGGCCTCACACCGCCATGAGCGGGGCGTCCTTCGTCCACTTGAGGATCTTGTCGAAGCTGACCACGGCGCCGCCCCGGCCGGGCCTGTTGTCGACCTGCACATGGTCGGCGAGTTCGTGGATGAGACAGAGCCCGCGGCCGTTCTCGGCGTCGTCGGGTGCCGGGCGCAGAGCCGCGTGGCTTCTGAGGACGGGGAAACCCGGGCCGGAATCGGCGACTTCAATGCGGCACTTCTCGCCGTCCAGGTAAGCGGTGACCCTGTATGCGCCCGAAGACTCGCTCGTGGACGCGCCGCCACCGTGCTCGACGGCATTCGCACACGCCTCGCTGAGGGCGACCGACAGGTCGTAGGAGATGTCCGGGTCGACGCCCGCGGTCTCCATGGTGCCGATGAGCAGGCGTCTGGCGAGCGGAACGCTCGCAGCCTCGCGCCGCAAATGGAGGGACCACCAGATGCTCATGCTCCAGCCTCCTGGCCGCGGCTCGACATACCGATACGTATTGCCGCCACCGGCCCCGCGCAATCGCGCAGTTGACGTGATATCGCCCATTTGGTCGACGCGGTCAGGACACGCGGCGCTGTAAAGGAGATTCCGGACCTTGTGGACCTGCCGTATGGGACGGGTAAGGCCAGTGGGATGATGACCCCGCCATGTCTGCCCCCCACACGCGCACGGCGCGCAGCGCGGCCGATCTCCGGCTGCTGAGGGCCGCGGTGTTCGCCGCGGTCTGCGTCGTGCTGTCCGCGGCGGGGCACGTCCTCGGTTCGACCGCCACCGTCCCGCTGTGGTCGCTGTCGCTCGGCTTCCTCGCCGTCCTCTGTGCGGCCGTGCCGCTGGCCGGCCGCGAGCGGTCGCTGCCGGGCATCGCCGCCACGCTGGGGATCGGACAGATCGGCCTGCACAGCCTCTTCGCCCTCGGCCAGCACGGCTCGATGGCCATGGGCGCCGGGGAACCCTCCGTCACGGAGCGGGCCGCGCGACTGATGTGCGGGGCGAGTGCCTCGGTGCTCAGCCCGGTGCAGGCGCAGCGGATCCTCGACCGGGCGCGCGTCCCGTCGGACGCCGCCGGTGGGATGCACCACGACATGGCGGCCATGACCGGCTCCTCGATGCCCCTGCTGCCGTCCCTGCCGATGCTCATCGGACACCTGCTGGCCGCGGCCGGCGCCGGGTGGCTGCTGCGACGCGGCGATCTCGCCCTGGGCCGGATCGTGCGGCTCTCGAAGCTGTCGGCGCAGGAGGTCGCGGAAGGGGCGCTGGTCCGTTCCCTGCGGGCGGCCCTCGCTCTCGTACGCACTCTGAGGGCGGGCCTTCCCGGCGCGCCCGAGGCGTTCCCGCGCGCGGCCCGCGCCGGGTTCCCCGCCGTGCCCGCCCTGCGGACGACGGCACTTCAGCACTTCGTGATCCGGCGCGGGCCGCCCGCCGCGGCCGACGTGTTCCTTCTCGCTGCCTGACACAGCATCCGGACTCCTCCGCGACTCGTGTGAGCTCGCCCGGGGTGAGGCGTGTGCTGTGCGGCACGCGCGCGTACCCGCTTTTTCGCCGCTATGTAGTGCAGCCATGTAGTGCGGCTACGTAGTACGGCGTCGCGCGGACGCGCCCCTCACCCTTCGCTGAATTCACTGAACGTGGAGTTCTCTGCCATGAAGAAGATGTCCCGCGCCGCCCTCGTCGGTGCCGCCGCTGTCTCCTCCGTCGTCCTCGTGTCCGCCCCCGCCTTCGCGCATGTGAGCGTGCAGCCGGAGGGCGCCGCCGCCAAGGGCGGTTACGCCGTGGTCGACTTCAAGGTGCCGAACGAGCGGGACGACGCCGCGACCACCAAGCTCGAGGTCACCTTCCCCACCGACCACCCGCTCGCCTCGGTGATGCCCGAGCCGATCCCGGGCTGGAAGGCCGAGGTCACCAAGTCCAAGCTCGACAAGCCGCTGGAGATGCACGGCGAGAAGATCACCGAGGCCGTCTCCAAGGTCACCTGGACCGCGACCGGTTCCGGCGACGGCAAGGGCGTCCAGCCGGGCTTCTTCCAGAAGTTCCCGCTCTCCATCGGCGCCCTGCCGACCGACGCCGACGAGCTCGTCTTCAAGGCGATCCAGACGTACGACAACAAGGAGGTCGTGCGCTGGATCGAGCCGCAGCAGAAGGGCCAGGAGGAGCCGGAGAACCCGGCGCCCGTCCTTGAGCTGACGGCCGCGGCCGACGACGAGCACGGTGCGTCCGGCGCCTCCGACGACGGCGACAAGAAGGAGGCCACCGCGGCCTCCAGCACGTCGTCCGACAGCTCCGACAGCGACACCACCGCCCGCGTCCTCGGCATCGTCGGCATCGTCGTCGGCGCCGCCGGTGTGGCCTTCGGCGTGCTGGCGGGCCGTCGGCGTACCAACAGCTGAACCACCCGTGGCAGGTGCCGGGGTCGCGGTGGGCGACCCCGGCACCTGCCGGCCCCCTCACATCTGGGACATTTTTCTATGCGCAAGACCATGAAGACGAGCAAGAAGCAGACGAGCAAGAAGCAGACGAGCAAGAAGATGAGCAGGAAGACCCTACTCGCCGCCGCCGGTCTGGTCACGGCGGCCACCTTCGCCCTGACGGCCTGCGGCAGCGGCGACGACAGCGGCAAGGCAGTCGCCGACGTGTCCACCGAGGCCGGTTCGCAGAAGGCCGCGACAGTCCTCGACAAGCCCTTCGAGAAGCCGGACCTGGTCCTCACCGACACCCACGGCAAGAAGTTCGACCTGCGCGAGCAGACCAAGGACAAGCCGACGCTGATCTACTTCGGCTACACGCACTGCCCGGACGTCTGCCCGCTGACGATGAGCAACATCGCCGTCGCCAAGAAGGCCCTGCCCAAGTCCGAGCAGGACAAGCTCCAGGTCGTGTTCGTCACCACCGACCCCGACCGTGACACCCCGGCCGTGCTCGGCAAGTGGCTCAAGGCCCAGGACCCCGACTTCATCGGACTGACCGGCGACTTCGCCACCATCCAGGGCGGCGCCCGCACGCTCGGCATCTCCATCGAGCCGACGCAGAAGGACAAGAACGGCAAGCTCGTGTCGATGCACGGCACGCAGGTCCTCGCGTTCTCGCCGAAGACGAACGGCGGCTACGTCCTCTACGGCGAGGATGCAACCGTCGACGACTACACCAAGGACCTCCCCAAGATCATCAAGGGGGCGAAGCCGTGAGGCGCGGCACCCTTGCTCTGGGCGCCATAGTGCTGGCCTCGGGGCTCGCGCTCACCGCCTGCGGCTCTGACAGTTCCGGTGACGCACCGGAAGTGAAGGTGCACGGCGCCTTCATCCCCGAACCCGCCTCCGGGGACATGGCGGCCGGGTTCTTCCTCGTGCACAACAGCGGCGGCGCCGACACCCTCTCCTCCGTCAGCAGTGACATCGCCGGGCAGGTCACTCTGCACAGCACCGAAGACGGCGTGATGAAGGAACAGAAGTCCTTCGCCGTACCCGCCGACGGTGAGCTGGACTTCGAACGAGGCGGCAATCACCTCATGTTCGAGAACCTCAAGCGGAAGCCGCGCGAGGGCGACAAGGTGTCGGTGAAGTTGCACTTCGCCAAAACAGGCACCGTCACCGTCTCCTTCCCGGTGAAGGCCGCCACCTACAACCCGACGTCGCACGCGTCGCACGCTTCTCACTGAAGGGGCTGACCCGTACGTGAAGACCATCGCTCCCCGTTTCGGGCACCTGGTGCTGCTGTTCCTCGCCGTGACCGGCACGCTCCTGGCCGGTGCCGCACCCGCGTCCGCGCATGCCGCGCTGACCGGGAGCGACCCCAAGCAGGGAGCGGTGGTCGAGACGGCGCCGCGGCAGGTGTCGCTGACCTTCTCCGAAGACGTCGCCATGTCCAGCGACTCCGTGCGCGTGCTCGACCCCGCCGGCAAGCGCGTCGACAGCGGCAAGGTCGGCCACCCCGGCGGTACGACATACACGGTGAAGCTCCACGCGGGCCTGCCGGACGGCACGTTCACCGTCGCCTACCAAGTCGTCTCGGCCGACAGCCACCCCGTCTCCGGCGCCTTCACCTTCTCCATCGGCGCCCCCTCCAAGACCACCGCGGTACTGACCGACCAGAACGCCGGCGGCGGCGTCGTCGGCGCCCTCTACGGCGTCGCGCGCTACATCTCGTACGCGGGCTTCATCCTGCTCGTGGGCGGCGCCGCCTTCGTCCTCGGCTGCTGGCCGCGCGGCGCCGGGATCAAGCCGGTACAGCGGGTCGTCGTCGGCGGCTGGACCGCCCTCACCGCGGCCACTCTCGCCCTCCTGCTGCTGCGCGGCTCGTACACCGGGTCGGGCAAGGTCGGCGACATCTTCGACATGTCACTGCTCGGCCAGGTACTGCAGACGAAAACCGGCGCGGCGCTTACGTCCCGTCTTCTGCTGCTCGCCGCGGCCGCCCTCTTCATTGCGGTGCTTTTCGGCGCCTACGTAAAGAGGGCCGAAGACGGCGACAAGAAGGAGGTCAAAGACCTCACCTTCGGGCTCGCCATCGGCGGGGCCGTCGTCGCGGCCGGACTCGGCGCGACCTGGGCCATGGCCGAACACGCCTCGACCGGCATCCAGGCCGGGCTCGCCATGCCCGTCGACGTCCTGCACCTGCTGGCCGTGGCCGCATGGCTCGGCGGCCTGACGACCCTGCTCGTCGCGCTGTACCGGGCGCCCTCCATCGAGGGTTCCGCGGTGCGCCGCTTCTCGCGGGTGGCGTTCTGCAGCGTCGTGACACTCGCCGCGACCGGGCTCTACCAGTCGTGGCGCCAGGTCGGCTCCTGGTCCGCGCTGACCGGGACACGCTACGGACAGCTGCTGCTGCTCAAGGTCGGGCTCATCGCCGTACTCCTCGGCATGGCCTGGATCTCCCGCAGGTGGACGGGCCGGCTCTCCGAGCAGCTGTCCCCCGAGGCAGCCGCGACCACGGTGGCGCAGCGCACGTCCGAGAAGAAGAAGCCGGTCACGGTCGGCAGCGGCGCCAAGAGCGACGACGCCAAGACGGACGGTTCCAAGGGGGACGGCCCCGAGCGCTCCGCCCAACTCGCCCGCCAGCGCGCCGCGGTCGCCACCGCCCGCGAGAAGCGCGTCCGCGACGCCGACCCGCACCGCTTCGGCCTGCGCCGCTCGGTGCTCGCCGAGGCCGGTGTCGCGGTCGTCCTGCTCGCTGTCACCACCATGCTGACGACCACCGAACCGGGCCGCACCGAAGAAGAGGCCAAGTCCGCCACCTCCGCCGCGCAGACCCAGTCCGGGCCGCTGTCGCTGAAGATTCCGTTCGACACCGGCGGCACGGACGGCAAGGGCACGGTCCTGCTCGACCTGGACCCCGGCCGCACCGGCACCAACGAAATGCACGTTTACGTAGAACGGCCGAGCGGCAAGGCCTTCGACGTCCCCGAGGTGAAGGTCGCCTTCACCCTGGAGTCGAAGAAGATCGGTCCGCTGCCCGTCGCGCCCGACCACATCGCCACGGGACACTGGACCAAGAGTGGCCTGCAGATCCCCGGGGCGGGCGACTGGAAGATCGCGGTGACCGTGCGCACCTCCGACATCGACCAAGTGACGGTCACCAAGAACGCGAAGATCGGCTGAACCACCATGGCTGACACCCAACGCCGTACGGCACCCCCGGAGGCTGTCCCTTCAGGCATCTCCCGGCGCCGGCTGATCGGGACGGCGGGCGCCACGGGCGTCGCCCTCGGCGCCGTCGGCGCGGGCGCGGGATACGCCGCGGCCTCCTCGAACTCGCCCGAACAGGCAGCCGCCTTGACTTCACTGGGCGCGGACGAGGTGATGTTTCACGGGAAACATCAGCCCGGCATCACCACCCCGATGCAGGCTCGCGGCCATCTCGTCGCCTTCGACCTGACCGCGGGGGCCGGCCGCAAGGAGGCCACCGCTCTGCTGCGCCGCTGGTCGGCGACGGCCGAGCGGCTGATGGCGGGCGAGGCCTCGGCGACCGACGACACCGACGTCGCGCGGGACGCGGGCCCGTCCGCCCTCACGGTCACCTTCGGCTTCGGCCACAGCTTCTTCTCCCGTACGGGCCTGGAGAAGCAGCGCCCCACCGCGCTGGACCCGCTGCCCGACTTCTTCTCCGACCACCTCGACAAGGCGCGCAGCAACGGCGACCTGTGGGTGCAGATCGGCGCCAACGACTCCCTCGTCGCCTTCCACGCCCTGCGCGCGCTGCAGAAGGACGCGGGCGCGGCGGCGAAGGTGCGCTGGCAGATGAACGGCTTCAACCGTTCGCCGGGTGCGACCGCGCAGCCCCTCACGGCCCGCAACCTGATGGGCCAGATCGACGGCACCAACAACCCCAAGCCCGCCGAGTCCGACTTCGACAAGCGGATCTACGTGCCGGATTCGGGCTCCCCGGCCTGGATGGCGAACGGCTCGTACGTCGTCGTACGCCGGATCCGGATGCTCCTCGACGACTGGGAGAAGCAGTCGTCGGCGGCGCAGGAGGCTGTCATCGGGCGCAAGAAGACGACCGGGGCCCCGCTCAGCGGCGGCACCGAGACGACCGAGCCGGACCTGGAGAAGACGGACGCGAACGGTGACCTCGTCGTCCCGATCAACGCGCACGCGCGCATCAGCCGCCCCGACCAGAACGGCGGCGCCGCGATGCTGCGCCGCCCGTTCTCCTTCCACGACGGGTTCGACGCGGACGGCACCCCCGACGCCGGCCTGCTGTTCGTGTGCTGGCAGGCGGACCCGCTGCGCGGCTTCGTGCCCGTCCAGCGCAAGCTCGACCGCGGCGACGCCCTGTCGCACTTCATCCGGCACGAGGCGAGCGGCCTCTTCGCGGTGCCGGGCGGCGCGGAGAAGGGCGGCTATGTGGGGCAGGAGCTGCTGGAGGGGTGAGTCACCCCGGGCCCTGCTGTCGCTGAACGGGGTGGCCTGCGGCGCATCCGTGAGTGCGGCCGCACAGGGCCCATTAGGGTGACCCCATGCCAGCCAGCTACGCGTATCTCGGCCCCGAGGGCACCTTCACCGAAGTCGCCCTGCGCACGCTCCCGGAGGCGGCCACCCGGGAACTCGTTCCGATGGTGTCCGTCCCAGCGGCGCTCGACGCCGTCCGCAGCGGCGAGGCCGAGGCCGCGTTCGTACCGATCGAGAACTCCGTCGAGGGCGGCATCACCACGACCCTCGACGAGCTGGTCGCGGGCCGGCCACTGATGATCTACCGCGAAGTGCTGCTCAGCATCACCTTCGCACTGCTCGTGCGCCCCGGCACCAAGCTCGACGAGATCAAGACGGTCACCGCGCACCCGGCCGCCCAGCCGCAGGTCCGCAACTGGATGAAGGCCCATCTGCCCGACGTGATCTGGGAGTCCTCGGCGTCGAACGCGGACGGGGCACGACTCGTCCAGGAAGGCCGCTACGACGCCGCCTTCGCCGGGGAGTTCGCGGCCGCGCGCTACGGGCTCGAACCGCTGGTCACCCAGATCCACGACGCGGAGAACGCACAGACCCGGTTCGTCCTGGTGGGCAAGCCCGCCCGCCCCGCCGCCCCGACCGGCGCGGACAAGACCTCGGTGGTCATCTGGCAGCGCGAGGACCACCCCGGAGCCCTCATGGAACTGCTCCAGCAGTTCGCGATCCGCGGGGTCAACCTGATGCTGCTGCAGTCCCGGCCCACGGGCAAGGGCATCGGTGACTACTGCTTCGCGATCGACGCGGAGGGCCACATCTCGGACCGCAGGGTGGCGGAGGCGCTGATGGGCCTCAAGCGGGCGTGCCCGCAGGTGCGCTTTCTCGGCTCGTACCCGCGGGCCGGCGTCGCCGTCGAGGACGTACGCCCGCCGCGGACCGGGACGTCGGACGACGAGTTCGTGACGGCATCCGACTGGCTGGCGCGCTGCCAGGACGGCAGGTTCTAGTCCGGCCTGCCGGCTGACGGCCTGCCGGCTTCCGTCCGACGCATGCCGGCCGTCGGCTGACGGCGTCCGTCCGACGCATGCCGGCCTGCCGTCTGAAGCCCTCTGCCTGCCGCCTTGCGGCTGTCGCCTTCCGCTCGCCGCGTCCGCCCCTGCCGGATCCGGGTTCTCCGCTGCCGGGTCCGGCTTCCTCTTGCCGCTGCACCCGGTCCGACCAGCGGATTTTCTCTGTCCACAGAGTTATCCACAGGCCCTCTTCTCGACCTGGGGACAAGTCGACAGGAAGGCGTTACATGGTCGACAAATCGCTCTACACGCCACAACCCCATCCACAGTCCGGCAGGTCACCCCTCGTCCATCCTTTTCCCCTGTTCAACCCTTTGGGGTGAAGCATTTCCACCCGAAAGTGAGCATGGAGCGGGTTTGGATCGGGAATCCTTCGCGATACATGCGGCTTTCGGAACGATCCCTTCCGGCATCCACAGATCTTTCTCACAGCCTGTGGATAACTGACTGAGAAGGTGCGATCCTGTGGACAACGGGGCTCCAAGTCCCGTCCGCCGCAAGGGAATCGAGTCAAGGCTTCGTGTCACACCGTCCCCTTTCGGGGAAAGGGGACGTTCTTATTGACGTACACCCAGAGAGTCTTGAGTCGATCTTTTTCTGTCGCGTTCCGCCCTTAATTCACATTCCGGCAAATAGGGCATAAAGCCACGCAACGGATATCGGGTCGAGAGCCGGAACCCCGCACCGGTAGCCTGGAGGGGTGATTGACCTTCGCCTGCTCCGTGAGGACCCCGACCGTGTTCGCGCCTCCCAGCGCGCCCGTGGAGAGGACGTCGCGCTCGTCGACTCCGTCCTGTCCGCCGATGAGCGGCGCAGGTCGTCCGGGCTCCGCTTCGACGAACTCCGCTCCGAGCAGAAGACGCTCGGCAAGCTGATCCCCAAGGCCTCTCCCGAGGAGCGCCAGGAGCTTCTGAAGAAGACCGGCGAACTCTCCGCCGCCGTGAAGGCCGCCGAGGCCGAGCAGCGTGAGGCCGAGGAGGAGACCCAGCGTCTCGCCCTCCAGCTGGGGAACGTCGTGCACCCCGACGTCCCGAACGGCGGCGAGGAGGACTTCGTCGTCCTGGAGACGCACGGCACGATCCGCGACTTCGGCGCCGAGGGCTTCGCGCCCAAGGACCACTTGGAGCTCGGCGAGGCGCTCGGCGCCATCGACGTCGAGCGCGGGGCCAAGGTCTCCGGCTCGCGCTTCTACTACCTCACGGGCGTCGGCGCGCTCCTCGAACTCGCGCTCGTGAACGCCGCGATCGCGCAGGCCACCGAGGCGGGCTTCACACCGATGCTGACCCCGGCCCTGGTGCGCCCGCGCGCCATGGAGGGCACGGGCTTCCTCGGGCAGGCCGCGGAGAACGTGTACCACCTGGAGAAGGACGACTATTACCTGGTCGGCACCTCCGAGGTCGCCCTCGCCGGCTATCACATGGACGAGATCCTCGACGCGGGCCAGCTGCCGCTGCGCTACGCCGGCTTCTCGCCGTGCTTCCGCCGCGAGGCCGGCACGTACGGCAAGGACACCCGCGGCATCTTCCGCGTGCACCAGTTCGACAAGGTCGAGATGTTCTCGTACGTCGACCCGGCGGACGCGGAGAACGAGCACCAGCGCCTCCTGGAGTGGGAGAAGCAGTGGCTGACCGGCCTCGAGCTGCCCTTCCAGGTGATCGACGTGGCGACGGGTGACCTCGGCTCCTCGGCCTCGCGCAAGTTCGACTGCGAGGCGTGGATCCCGACACAGGGCAAGTACCGCGAGCTGACGTCGGCGTCGAACTGCGACGGCTTCCAGGCGCGCCGCCTGTCGATCCGGATGCGCGACGGCAAGAAGGTCCAGCCGCTCGCCACCCTGAACGGCACCCTGTGCGCGGTGCCCCGCACGATCGTCGCCATCCTGGAGAACCACCAGCAGGCCGACGGCTCCGTGCACGTGCCCGAGGTGCTGCGGCCGTACCTCGGGGGACGCACCACTCTTGACCCCAAGTAACCGCAGCCTGGAGCCGATCACCAAGTGAGCCACCCCGCTCCCCTCGCCCCCGCCTTCCCGTACAAGCTCGTCGCGACCGACCTCGACGGAACGCTGCTGCGCTCCGACGACACGGTCTCCGAGCGGACGCGTGAGGCGCTCACCGCGGTCACCGCGGCGGGCGCCGCGCACATCATCGTGACCGGCAGGGCCGTGCCCTGGACCCGCCACATCCTCGACGACCTCGGCTACGACGGTCTCGCGGTGTGCGGCCAGGGCGCGCAGGTCTACCACGCGGGGGAGCACCGTCTCCTCACGTCGGTGACGCTCGACCGACAGCTCGCCGGGCTCGCGCTCTCCAAGATCGAGGCGGAGATCGGCCCGCTGGCGCTGGCCGCGAGCCGTGACGGGCTCGACGGCGAGGTCATCGTCGGCCCCGGCTACCGAGAGGGGGGCGGCCTGCCCGCGATCCCGTTCACGGACGTCGCGGAGCTGTGGGCGGCCCCGCTCAACAAGGTGTACGTCCAGCATCCCGGCCTGAACGACGACCAGCTCGCGGAGGTCGCGCGCGCCGTGGCCGGCGACCTGGTGGGCGTCACGATGGCGGGCGAGGGCATCGTGGAGCTGCTCCCGCTCGGCCTCTCCAAGGCCACGGGCCTCTCCCTCGCGGCCCGCCGCCTGGGCGCGAAGGCGGCCGACACGATCGCTTTCGGCGACATGCCCAACGACATCCCGATGTTCGGCTGGGCCGCTCACGGCGTGGCGATGGCCAACGCCCATGTGGAGCTGAAGGCCGTGGCGAACGAGGTGACGGCGTCGAACGAGGACGACGGTATCGCGGTCGTCCTCGAGCGACTGCTGGGCTGAGCCGCCCGGCACGACGGCCGCGCGCGTGGGCGCGGGAACGTGCGGAGGATGCGCGGATCGAACGCGCGCGGGGCGTGACCCCGACGACGACTCGCTCTGCAGGAACACCGTGCAAGCCGCTGCCTTACCACTCGGCCAATCCTCCGGGTGGGCGGCCCGCGTGCCGCAGAGGGCACGCGCTCGAAGCGGCCGCCCCGGCAGCGCCCCTGGGGCGGGGCTCGACGGAGTGCAATGACTACTCCGGAGCCTGCCTCGGGCTGCCCTGCAGGGAGCTCGACGGACTGCTGACAGACATCGCCGCGCTCCTCTCCCGGTGGACGGGCGCCGGTGGTGGACCGGCGCGGTGATACGCCAACTACTGTGCCGCGCTGCCGATTTCGCCGCCACCGAATTAATTTCGGGTGCTTACGCGGTCACCGGCGGCGCCACTTTCGGCGGCGCGCCTTGCTGAAGAACCACCCGGCGGGCGGCTCGTCCGACCGCCAGGGCTGCGGGCCGGGGCCCCCGTCGCGCCGCCACCGAGCGGTGAGCATGCGGGCCCGTGCCGACGGCTCGGCCGTGTCGGCGGAACGTATGAAGTCGGCGTCCAGGACCACGTCGTCCCAGTCGCCCTGATCGGGCCTGTCCCCCTCGCGGATCGGCTCGGCTGCCATCGTGCGTCCTCCTCGGGTGGCCTGTCGGACAGCGCACCCTCCCACCAGTGTCCGGATGGGAGGGTGAAGGCGGCATGAAGGGCGGCGCGGGCCCCTACTCCTCCCCCGCCAGCTTCAGGGACCGCAGCCGCTGACCCGCGTACCAGGTCGCCAGGACGGTCACGGCCACCAGCAGCACGGTCGCGAGCGGCAGCCCCACGTCCGAGGTGATGAGGTCGCCGCCGGACACCTTGTGGGCGACCGCGAGAGACCACTGCTGCACGCTGAGCGTGCGGGCCCCGGAGACCAGGGAGCCGAAGAGTGCCTCCCAGACCAAGGCGTAGACGAGGCCGAAGACGACGGCGTGCCGGGTCACCGTGCCGAGCAGCAGGAAGATCGCGGCGTACGCGATGGAGGCCACCAGGGCGGCGATCGTGTAGGCGACGGCGATCTGTTGCCCGTTCCCGTTCAGGATCAGGCCGGCGATCAGTGTCGGGACGGCCGAGAAGACCATGGTCACGGCGATCGCCACGATGAGCTTCGTGAAGATGATCGTGGGGCGCCTGACCGGCTTGGACAGGAGATAGACCACGGACCCGTCGTCGATCTCGGGGCCGATGGCGCCCGTGCCCGCGATGACGCCGATGAGCGGCACCATCGTGGCGAGCGCGAAGCCGCCCAGGACGTCGGACGCGGTCTGGTCGTCGGCTCCAGTGAGACCGCGCACCAGCGCGGAGATCACGACGAGCAGTACGGGCAGTGCGAAAAGGATGAGGGCCCGGCGGCGGCCGAGCAGGGCTCGGTACGTGAGCCGGGCGACAGTGGGGTCGTACATCAGGGCCTCCTACGCCGCGACCAGATACGAGAAGACGGACTCGAGTGATTCGTCGGACGGCGAGACCGTGAGCAGGCGGATGCCGTGCTCTTGCGCGAGCTTGGGCAGCAGCGTCGTGAACCGGCCGAAGTCGACGGCCTGGATGCGCAACGCGCCCTCCTTCATGTCGACTTCGATGCCGGCGGTCGAGGGGTCCGCGATCAGCGCGGCGGCCAGGGCCCGGTCGTCGCTGGAGCGGATCAGGTAGCGGTGCGGACGGTCGGTCATCAGGCGGCGGATCTTGCGGAAGTCGCCGCTGGCCGCGTGCCGTCCGGCGACGATCACCTCGATGTGCGAGGCGAGCTGCTCGACCTCTTCGAGGATGTGCGAGGAGAAGAGCACGGTGCACCCCTCGCCTCCCATGCGTCGCAGGAGGTCCATGAGCTGCATGCGCTGACGCGGGTCCATGCCGTTGAACGGCTCGTCCAGGAGCAGCACGGACGGCTCATGGACCAGCGCGGACGCCATCTTCACGCGCTGCCGCATGCCCTTGGAGTACGTCGAGATCTTGCGGTCCTGCGCGTACTCCATCTCGACCGTGGCGAGCGCCTTTTGGGCCTCCTTCTTGCCGAGGCCCTGCAACTCGGCGTTGGCGACGACGAATTCCTGTCCTGTGAGGAAGTCGTACATCGCCTCGCGCTCGGGGACGATGCCGATGTGGCGGTAGATCTGTTCGTTGCGCCAGATCGGCTGCCCGTCGAGCGTCACCGAACCGTTCGAGGGGGCCAGGAAGCCGCCCATCATGTTGATGAGCGTGGACTTTCCCGCTCCGTTCGGGCCGAGCAGGCCGGTCACGCCGGGGCCGATGTTCATCGTGACGTCGTTGACCGCCACGACGTTGCCGAACCAGCGGGAGACGTGGTCGATGTTGATCGTGGTCACAGTCCGACCTTCCGGTAGCGGCGCATCAGCAGCCCGTAGGAGCCGGCGATGAGCCCGAGAACGACGAGCAGGTAGACCACGCCCTGGCCCGCGGAGGGGCCGTCGGCGCCGGGGAAGGCGGACGTGGCACCCAGGAAGGCGGTCTGTACGCCGTCGATGAGCGTGATCGGCGAGAACAGGCCGAGCCAGGACACCGCGAGTCCGTTGTCCTGGGTGTCGGCGATTGCCTGGACCGTGGAGACCGCTCCGTAGGAGATGGTCAGAACGGCGATGACGGCGGCGATCCCGAAACCGCGGCGCGGCGTGACGGCGGAGACGACGAGTCCGATACCGGCGAAGAGCAGCGACAGCAGCACCACGGAAACCAGTCCTTGGGCGAATCCCTTGGTCTGCTCGGTGAAGTCCAGCTTGGCGAGCAGAGAGCCTACGTAGAGGACGAGCAGGGGGGCGGCCGTGAGGATGAACAGGGCCGACGCCATGGCGGCGTATTTCGCGGCTACGTAGTCGACGCGCTCGATGGGGCGCGAGAAGTACAGCGGCACGGTCTTGAAGCGCAGATCGCGGGAGACGGCCTGCGGTGCCTGCGACGCCACGTAGAGGCCGATCACCGCTTGGAGGACGATCGCGTAGCGCGTGTAGTCGAGGGGGAGGTCCTTCGCCTTGGTGGCGACGGCGACCGCGACCATGATCAGCGCGGGGACGCACATCACGACGAAGAGCAGCATCGGCAGCACTTTGGACTTGGCCGAGCGGCCGAGCCCGTACGCGCCGCGCAGGCTCTGCGAGAACAGCGAGCGGCGCGCGTACGCGCGGCCCAGGCGCGGGCCGTCGTAGTGGCGGTAGCCGATGTTGTGGATCTGGGTGGACGCACGGTCCGTGGCCATGGGCTCAGTGGTCATCGCGCGAGCCTCCCGTCTGCTGTGGTGCGGCGGTGGCCGCCCAGGCGGCGGCGCGCTCGGAGATCGGCTCCTGCTGCGGCTCGTCCCGCTCCTCGGTGGGACGGAAGACCTCCGCGATGTGGTGCCTGCGCTGCTCCATGCGGACCAGGCCGAGGCCCAGGTCCGCGACGACGTCGCGCACGATGTCGTAGGTCTCCTCGCCCTGCGCGGTGATCAGAACCGTGTGACCCGCGCCGGGCAGCTCGCCGCCGGTGGTCGTCTCGATGCCGCGCCGCGCGAACGCCTCGCGCAACGCGCTGGTCCCGTCGGGGTGTTCGTCGCTGTCGGTGACCTCGATGGCGAGGATCGCCGTGCTCTGGGTGAAGTCGGTGGTGGAGCTGGAGCGCAGCAGCTTGCCGCCGTCGATGACGACGACGTGGTCGCAGGTGCGCTCCAGCTCGCCGAGCAGGTGCGAGGTGACCAGGACCGAGATGCCGAAGTCCGTGTGGACGCGGCGGATGAGGTCGAGCATGTCGTCGCGGCCGACCGGGTCCAGGCCGTTCGTCGGCTCGTCCAGGAACACCAACTGCGGATCGTGGACCAGGGCCTGGGCCAGCTTCACCCGCTGCTTCATGCCCGTCGAGTAACCGCCGATGGGGCGGTAGCGCTCCTCGTACAGACCGACGTGGCGCAGTGTGTCGGCGGTCCGCTCGCGGGCGGCGGTGGGCGGCAGCCCCGACATCCGCGCCATGTGGACGACGAACTCGGTGGCCGAGACGTCGGGCGGCAGACAATCGTGCTCGGGCATGTACCCCACACGCTCGCGGATCTCACCGCCCTTGGTCGCGACGTCGAGGCCGAGCACTTCGGCTCGGCCCTCCGTGGCGGGGGAGAGACCAAGCAGGATCTTGATCATGGTGGACTTGCCGGCTCCATTGGCTCCGACGAGTCCGGTCACCCCGGGCCCGATATCCATGGTCAGCCGGTCAAGCGCGGTCACCCGGGGGAACCGCTTGCTCAGGCTTTCGGTCGCGATCACAGTCACGGTTCGACCGTAGTGGCGCAGGCCACACCATTTCGTCAGACCAGAGGCTCGACCTCATATGAGACCTGAGTATTACGGGTCCCTAGGGGTCCTACCTGAGTATCCCCGCACGACCGGGTTGCGGCTCTGTGCACATCGCGGACGTTTTCCACAGTCTGCCGCAGGCCCCTTGACGCCGCCGCCAGGCATTGTCACATTCATCAGTGTCAAGTTACGAGCGCGTACGGCGACGGCCCGGTCACGGGCGGCCGCGACCCGGACGGACGGTGGCATGGCCCTAGCAGTGGTACGGGAACTCTCCGCGGAGCTGCGGGGGTTCAGAGAAGTCCAGAAACTCGCGTACGAGTGCGCGGAAGCGGTGGCGGCGCAGCTGAAGCCCGGGGTGACGGAGCGGGAAGCGGCGCGGATGCAGCGGGAGTGGCTGCGCGAGCGCGGCGTGCGGGACTGGTTCCATCTGCCGTTCGCCTGGTTCGGGGACCGCACGGCGTTCGCGAACTTCCGTGTACCGCTGCAGTTCTTCCCCACGAACCGCGAGCTCGAAGCGGGGATGCCGTTCATCCTCGACATGGCGCCCGTTCACAAGGGCTGCACGGCGGACATCGGGTACTCCGGCTGCCTGGGCCTCAACCCCCTGCACAACAAGCTGCTTTCGGACCTGGAGGCACACCGCGAGCTGCTCCTGCGCGAGGTGCGCGAGCGCCGATCGCTGCGGGAGATCTACGAGGACGTCGACCGGCTGATGGTCCGCCAGGGCTACGCGAACCGGCATCGCGCCTATCCCTTCGGCGTCATCGCGCACAAGGTCGACCGGGTCAAGGAGCGGCGGCGCAACCCCACCCTCTTCGGCTTCGGCACGCAGTCGCTGAAGGGCCTCGCGAGCGACGCGCTGCACGGGCACCGGGACGGCTGGTCGCCCCTGTGGTCGCCGTACCGGTTCTCCGACCATCCCCCGCAGCCCGGTCTGTGGGCGGTGGAGCCGCACCTCGGATTCCGCGGTACGGGCGCCAAATTCGAGGAGATCCTCGTCGTCACCGACTCCGAGGACCCCGAAGAGAGCGCGTTCTGGCTGGACGACGATCTGCCGCACGTGCGGCGCTGGGCGGAAGGCATCTGATGACGGACCTCACGAAGCTCCATGGCGCGCGCGAGCGCCGGGTGCGCACAGGCGGGATCGAGCTGTGCGTCGTCGAACTGGGCGACGCGGCGCGGCCGACCGTCGTACTCGTACACGGTTATCCGGACTCCAAGGAGGTCTGGTCGGAGGTGGCGACGCGCCTCGCGGACCGCTTCCACGTCGTGCTCTACGACGTCCGCGGGCACGGCCGCTCCACGGCGCCGGCCCCGCTGCGCGGCGGCTTCACCCTGGAGAAGCTGACCGACGACTTCGTGGCGGTCATCGACGCCGTGAGCCCGGACAGGCCCGTCCACCTGGTGGGCCACGACTGGGGTTCGGTGCAGTCGTGGGAGTTCGTCACGGTCCGGCGCACCGAGGGCCGCATCGCGTCGTTCACCTCGATGTCGGGCCCCTCGCTCGACCACTTCGGGCACTGGATCAAGCACCGTATGAAGCGGCCCACGCCGCGCAAGGTGGGGCAGCTTCTCGGGCAGGGCGCCAAGTCCTGGTACGTCTACATGCTGCACACGCCGGTCCTTCCGGAGCTGGCCTGGCGCGGGCCCCTCGGCAAACGCTGGCCCAAGATCCTGGAGCGCGTGGAGAAGGTCCCGTCGGGCGACTACCCGACCGCGTCGCTCCCCTCGGACGCGGCGCACGGAGCCTGGCTGTACCGGGACAACGTGCGGGCGAGGCTGCGCCGACCGCGCGACGACGCGTACGCGCACGCGCCCGTGCAGCTCATCACGCCTCTCGGGGACGCCTTCCTCTCCCCCCGGCTCTACGACCAGCTCGAGCAGTGGGCGCCGCAGTCGACCCGCCGGACACTGCCCGCCAAGCACTGGGTGCCCCGCACCCGGCCCGATCAACTAGCCGCCTGGATCGGCGAGTTCGTCACGGCGCACGAGGAACAGGAGGCGGGCGTGCCCGCACCGCGCACGACGGCCGACGGCAAGTACGCGGACCGGTTCGGCGGTCAGCTCGTCCTGGTCACCGGCGCGGGCAGCGGCATCGGACGCGCCACCGCGTTCGCGTTCGCCGAGGCCGGCGCGCGCGTGGTCGCCGTCGACAGGGACGCCGAGAGCGCGGCCCGCACGGCCGAGATGGCGCAGCTCGTCGGGGCGCCCGAGGCGTGGGCGGAGACCGTCGACGTCACCGACGAGCAGGCCATGGAGAAGCTCGCCGAGAAGGTCGCCGCCGAGTACGGCATCGTCGACGTCCTGGTGAACAACGCGGGGATAGGCCTGTCGGGCTCCTTCTTCGACACGACTCCGGAGGACTGGAAGAAGGTCCTCGACGTGAACCTGTGGGGTGTCATCCACGGATGCCGCCTGTTCGGCAAGCAGATGGCCGAGCGCGGGCAGGGCGGCCACATCGTCAACACCGCGTCCGCGGCCGCGTACCAGCCCTCGAAGGTGCTCCCCGCCTACTCCACTTCCAAGGCCGCGGTTCTCATGCTCAGCGAGTGCCTGCGCGCCGAGCTGGCCGGTCAGGGCATCGGGGTCTCCGCGATCTGCCCCGGCCTGGTCAACACGAACATCACGGCGACGGCCCGGTTCGCCGGGGTCGATGCCGACGAGGAGAAGCGCCGCCAGAAGAAGTCCTCGCGCCTGTACGGCCTGCGCAACTATCCGCCGGAGAAGGTGGCCGACGCGATCCTGGGCGCCGTCGCGCACAACAAGGCGGTCGTCCCGGTCACCCCCGAGGCCCGCGGCGCCCGCCTGATGTCCCGCTTCACGCCCAAGGCCCTGCGCGCGATCGCCCGGATGGAGCCGCCGTTGTGAGCATACCGTGTCCGCGGGGGAGCGGAGGCCCCACCTGATGGGAGCCGGGCACGGCCATACCCCGCTGACTGCGACGGTCGTACCATCCCTCGCAGGAGGGCTCGCCGTGCAAGGCCGCCGAGTTACGGCGACCCGGCACACGGCCGGGGCCGCGGCGGGCGGGCCGAGTACTCCGCAGGGACGACCAGGTACGGCCAAGGGGTGTGGGGTGTGACGGAGCAGCAGTCGGTCGCCGAGTACCGGATCGAGGACCTGGCCCACCACAGCGGTGCCACGGTCCGCACGATCCGTGCCTATCAGGACCGCGGGCTGTTGCCGCGGCCCGAGCGCCGCGGCCGGGCCAACGTGTACACGGTCACGCATCTGTCCCGGTTGCGCCAGATCGCCGACCTGCTCGACCGCGGCTACACCCTGGCGTCCATCAAGGAGCTGCTGGAGGCCTGGGACGCGGGCCGGGGCCTCGGCGGTGTCCTCGGCCTGGTCGCCGAGGTGGACGGGCCCTGGACGGACGAGCGGGCCGGCCGCATCACGCGGGAGGAGCTGGACGAACGGTTCGGCGGCCATCCCGACGAGAACGCCGTCCAGGACGCGATCGAGCTCGGCGTACTCGAGCGGGTCCCCGGGAAGGACGACGAGTTCCTCGTCCCGAGCCCTCAAGAGCTCGCGGTGGCAGTGGAGTTGCACGCGGCGGGCGTACCGCTGTCCGCGATCTCGGGTCACCTAAGGGAGTTGAGGGGCCAGATCGAACATATAGCCGCTCGTTTCCTGGAGTTCACGACCGAGCACGTGTTCGCGCGCTATCTCGGCCCGTACCCGCCAACCGACACGGAAGCCGCCGAGGCAGCCTCGCTCGTACGTCGCCTGCGTCCTCTCGCGCAGCAGTCGGTTGATGCGGAACTGGCCCGCGCCATGCGCCTGTTCGCCACCAAGCACCTCCACCGTCACCTGGCGGACGGTCCGGCGGCAGCTCCGTTGAACGAGCCGCAATCCGTCGCCATACCGGCGGACACAATGCGCTCTGTTCGCAGCCTGGTTGGCCCGGACAACGTCTCGGCGTTCGTCGCCGCTGCCGCCGAACGTGAGGTGCAAGCCCGGACATTGGACACACTAAGCTCAAACCGCAACAAACAACCGTCTGTTGACTAAAAGGGTTGTATCGCCCGGGAGTTGTCCACAGAATCCCCAAGTAGCCTGTGGATAACACCACTTGGCTGTGGATCAAACCTTCGAGAGCGTTCTCGCAGAAGAAATCTGCGTGCACGACGGACACCGCCCCGGGCACCCTGTCGCCATGAATGAGCAACGCGCCGTCAAGGTGTCGAAGTACCTCTCGAAGCATCTGCGACATCAACCGGACCGCATCGGCCTGATGCTCGACGAGGCGGGCTGGGCCGAGATCGACGAGCTGCTCGCCGCGGCCGCCGCGCACGGCTTCCGTGTCAGCCGGGCCGAGCTGGACCAAGCGGTCGCGGAGAACGACAAGCGGCGCTTCACCGTCGAGGGCACCCGTATCCGCGCCAACCAGGGCCACACGGTCGGGGTCGATCTGGGCCTGGAACCGGTGCGGCCGCCGGCGTACCTCTACCACGGCACGGTCGCCCGCTTCCTCGACGCGATCCGGGCCGAGGGCCTTCGGCCCATGGCCCGGCACGACGTGCACCTGTCGGCGGACCGCGAGACCGCCACCCGGGTCGGCGCCCGACGCGGCCGGCCTCTCGTACTGTCGGTCGACGCGGGAGCGATGCACCGCGACGGCCATACGTTCCATGTGAGCGCCAACGGCGTCTGGCTCACCGCCGCCGTTCCCCCGCGCTACCTGCGCTTTCCCGGCTGAGACGCGACACCGACGCTGAGACGCCGAGACCGACCGGGGCGAGGCGCCCTGCGGCATGATCGGCCGGTATGGATCCTCTGCACCTGCCCACGACCGAGGCAGCCGTCGCCGCGCTGCATGGCATAGCCCGCGAGTTCAACGTGGACATCGAGGTCACGCACGACATCGGCGCCGACCGGACCTCTCGCCGCACCACCGCCGGTATCGGCACGACCACCGACCCCGACGGCTCGCTGCCCCACGAGGCCATGTGGAACTGGGCGGCTCCCCGCGGATCGACGTGCGGCTCTTCCCCGAGGACGACGCGCTCATCACGGTCGAGGGCATCGCGTTCCACGACGTACCGCGCGACGAGGTGCCCGCGTTCCTGCGCTCCTGCTACAGCGGTCTCGCCCATGTGCAGGGCAAGCGGTTCCCGCCCGGCTACCGCCTCGTCGTACCGCTGCCGGGCGACCGCACGTACAAGGAACGCCTGTCGATGATCGGCCTCACGCCGTGGTTGAGCGGCCGCGTCCGCTGATTCGGGGCGTCAACTCCCGTGCCGCGGTGCAAGGATGGCGGCACTCGCCGACGCCGATCGAAAGGCCCGCGCCCATGCGCGACGTGACCATCGACGCTTTCCTGACCAGCCTGGCCGCCCGAGAACCAGCGCCCGGCGGGGGCGCGAGCGCCGCACTGCACGCCGCCCAGGCCGCCGCGCTCCTCGGCATGGTGGCGCGCTACAGCACCGGCGAGAAGTACGCCGCGCACGCCGAGCCGATCGCCCGCATCACCGCCGAGACGGACCGGCTGCGGGCCGCCGCCCTGCGGTCGGCGCAGGACGACGCGGAGGCGTTCACCGCCGTCACCGACGCGTACAAGCTGCCGCGCTCCTCGGACGCGGAGAAGGAGAAGCGGTCCGCCGCCATCGCCACCGCGCTGGAAGGCGCCGCCGACGTGCCCGCCCGCGTCGCCGCACTCACCACGCGCCTGGTCGAACTGGCCGAGGAAATCCTGCCGATGAGCAACCGCAACGTCATCACGGACATCGCCGCGGCAGCCGAGGCCGCTCGGGCCGCCATCGCCACGGCGCGCGTAAATGTCGAGGTCAACCTGGCCGGGATCAAGGACGAGTCGAAGCGGGACGCCCTGCGCGCGGCGATCGCGGACGTGGACGCGGTCGCGTCCCGCGCCGAGCGGGTGACGTCGGACGTCCGGCGGCAGATCGCCGGTTGAGACCCTCAGTCGGTACCGGCTGAGACCCTCCCCACCCGCACCCGGCACCCGGCACCGGGTGACTCCTCCGCCCGTTGAGACTCCCCTCCGAACCCACGTCCTTCCAGGAGCCCTCAAGTGACCGCCACTCTCCTCCACGGCAAGGAACTCGCCGGTGCGCTCCGCCAGGCGACCGCGGCCCACGCCGCCGACCTGACCGCCCGCGGTACCCACCCCCACCTCACCGTCGTCACCGCCACCTCCGACGGATCCAGTGCCTGGTACGTCCGCTCCATCGCCCGCGCGGCGGAGAAGGCAGGGCTGCGCTGCACCATCACCGACCTGGGCGACGACGCCCCTGCCGAGGACATCCGCGCCCGCCTCACCGAACTGAGCGCCGATCCGGATGTGCACGGGATCATCCTGCAGACCCCGCTGCCTAAGGGCACGCACCTGGAGGATCTGGCCTCCGCCATCGCCCCGGCCAAGGACGTGGACGGCGCCAACCCGCTCTCGCTGGGCCGCCTGGCGTCCGGACTGCCGGCCTTCGCCCCGGCCACGGCCGAGGCCGTGGTCGCCCTGCTCGACCATCACGGGGTCGCCCTGCACGGTCGGCACGTCGCGGTCGTCGGCCGCTCCACCGTCGTCGGGAAACCCGCCGCCCACCTCCTCCTCGACCGCCATGCCACGGTCACCGTCTGCCACTCGCGCACCGCGGACCTGGCCGCGATCACCTCCACCGCCGACGTGCTCGTCGCAGCGGTGGGCCGCCCCGGGCTGATCACCCCCGCGCACGTCCGCCCCGGTGCGACCGTCATCGACGTGGGTACCAACCCGACGGACGACGGCGGCCTGGTCGGCGATGTCGATCCGTCCGTCATGTCAACGGCCGGGGCCCTCACGCCGGTTCCCGGCGGAGTCGGTCCGGTCACGACGGCGTTGCTGCTGCGGCACACGACCCTGGCGGCGGACGCCTCCTGACCCCGTGACCGCCCGCCCGTCGGCCTCCCCGGCCCGTCCCCCTGTCCCGCCACGGCCCGCCTCCGCACCACCCCGAGCAGAGGCTGAGGCGTCCACATACGCTCACAGGCATGACCGACAAGGCTCCCGCGTCCCAGACCCCGCTCCGCCTGAGCACCGTGATCCTGCCCCACCGCCGCTGGCACGAGGGCGCTCGGGACACCTGGCTGCGCGCCGAGGAACTGGGCTTCCACACCGCGTACACGTACGACCACCTGTCCTGGCGCGTGCCGTTCCGCGACGGCCCGTGGTTCGGCGCGGTCCCGACGCTGACCGCCGCCGCGGGCGTCACGGAGCGACTGCGCCTGGGGACCCTCGTAACCTCGCCGAACTTCCGGCACCCGGTGACCCTCGCCAAGGAACTGATCTCGCTCGACGACATCTCGGGCGGCCGGATCACTCTCGGCATCGGCGCGGGCGGCACCGGCTTCGACGCGAGCGCCCTCGCGCGTAGCGACGAGGAAGCGTGGACGCCGCGCGAACGGGCCGACCGTTTCGCCGAGTTCGTCCCTCTGCTCGACCGGTTGCTCACCGAGGACACGGTCTCGTACGACGGCACCTTCTACTCGGCGGGCGGCGCCCAGAACATCCCGGGCTGTGTGCAGCGGCCCCGGTTGCCCTTCGCGGTGGCCGCGACCGGGCCCCGCGGCCTCAAGCTGGCCGCCCGCCACGGGCAGGCCTGGGTGACCACCGGCGACCCGAAGCTGTACGAGGAGGGGACCCCGGAGGAATCGATTCAAGCCATTCGCGGTCAGGTCGGGAAACTGGCCGCCGCATGCGATGCCATCGGCCGCGACGTGGCCGAGCTCGACAAGGTCCTGCTCACGGGATTCACCCCGGAACGCGGTCGTCCTCTGGAGTCCGTCGACGCGTTCGTGGACTTCGCGGGCGCCCACCGGGAGCTGGGCTTCACCGAGCTCGTCGTGCACTGGCCGATCCCCGACACCGCCTTCGCGGCCGACCAGAAGGTCTTCGAGACGATCGCGACCGAGGCCCTCGCCCAGCTTGGCTGAATCACCGAGTGCAACGGCACGGGCCGGGCGGGGCGCATGCGCCAGTAGCGCACTCATCTGCGCGCCCCGCCGCACGCCCGTGCGCCCCGGTGCGCGACCATGGTGCGGTGACCCCACCGACTCCTGGGCCCCGGACCCCGGCCCCCTCCGCCCCCGCGCCCCGGCTGATCGCCACGGACCTCGACGGCACGCTGCTGCACGACGACAAGACCGTTTCCCCCCGGACGGTCGCCGCACTGGCCGCCGCCGAGGAGGCCGGCATCGAGGTCTTCTTCGTGACGGGCCGCCCGGCCCGCTGGATGGACGTCGTCAGCGACCATGTGCACGGGCACGGCCTGGCGATCTGCGGCAACGGCGCCGCCGTCGTGGACCTGCACGGCGGCCCCGGCAACCACCGCTTCGTCAAGATCCGCGAACTGCCGGTCCCGGACGCGCTCGACGTCGTCCGGGTCCTGCGCGAAGCGGCCCCCGGCACGTCGTTCGCGGTCGAGCGCACCGGCGGCCTGCACCACGAGCCGACGTACCCGCCGCTGCACCTCGACCCCGGCGAGAGTGTCGCGTCCGCCGAGAAGCTGCTCACCGCCGACTGGCAGGGACCCGCCGTGGCGGACCAGCCGGTCCTGAAGGTGCTCGCGTTCCACCCGGCGCTCGGCCCCGACGAGTTCCTGGCTCTCGCCCGCACCGCGGTCGGTGACCTGGCCGCCATCACGCGCTCCAGCCCGAGCGCCCTCCTGGAGATCAGCGGCCGGAACGTCTCCAAGGCGAGCACGCTCGAACTGTGCTGTGCGGAGCGCGGCATCTCCCCCGCCGAAGTGGTCGCCTTCGGAGACATGCCCAACGACATGGAGATGCTCACCTGGGCGGGCACTTCCTATGCGATGGGAAACGCGCACCCCGGCCTGCTGGCCGCGGCGACCGGTGTCACGGCGACCAACAACGAGGACGGCGTGGCTCGCGTCATCGAGGACATCCTGGCCGCCCGCTGAGCTGAGAACTACAGCCGCACGCCCCGCTCGGCGAACCATTTCACCGGGTCCACCCCGGACCCCAGATACGGCGTGAGCCGCACCTCGAAATGCAGATGCGGCCCCGTCGAGTTGCCCGTGGTCCCCGACTGCCCGAGCCACTGCCCCGTCCGCACCTTGTCGCCCTGGTCGACGGTGACGGCCGCGAGGTGCGCGTACTGCGTGTAATAGCCGCCCGGGTGCCGCACGACGACCTCGATGCCGAAGGCGCCGCCGCAGGACACGCTCACCACACGTCCCGCGCCGGCCGCCCGCACGGGCGTGCCGATGTCGACCGCGAAGTCCTGCCCGGTGTGCCGGTGCGCCCAGCGCTCGCCCGCACTGTCGAAGCCCGCGGACAGCGCGTACTTCCCCACAGGAGGCACCCACGCGCGCGTGGCACGGAACTTCGGCTGTTCGAGGCGTACGGCACCACGGCACTGCCCGGCCGTCACCGACCGGTCGGCCTCGCCCTGCAGCTCCCACTGCGCCTGTTCGAGCTTGCTCGCGATGCTCTTCTTCAGATGCGCGAGTTGAACGTTGCGCTCTTGCAGGGAGTGCCATTGGGCGGTCGCTTCGCGCTGCCCGTCCGCGAGCTTCTTCTCGGCACGGCGGCTCTTGCCCACGGCGTTGTTGAGCGCCAGGTCGGCCTGCCAGACGGCACGTTGACCGTGCATCAGCTCTTCGGGCTTGTCGGAGAGGAGCATCTGCGCCGTGAGCGGAATGTCGCCGCCGCTGCGGTACTGCGCGCGGGCGATGCGGCCGAGGTCGTTGTGCAGCACGGCGATCGCACGCCGCTCCCGGGCGAGCAGCCGCTCCATCTTGCGTGCCTTCGCCTTCTGTACCCCGACGGCCTTGCGCCCCGCTTCGTAGCGCTGGGTCGCCGCCGACGCCTCCTCAAAGAGGCGCGCCACTTCGGCGCTCGCCTCGGGACCATCGGCGCCCCGGGAGAGCGTGGGCGGGCCGCCGAGAGCGACGAGTGCGCACAGCAGCGCCGGGACGACTAGGGAGCGGCGAGGTCGTGGGCGCATGCCTCGGATCGTTGCCCGCCGCGCGGCAGGCCTCTCGCGGGACTCGTACGGCCGGGGGAACGCTTGCCCCGTACGGCGCAGAAACGTACCGCCGAATCAGGTACGGCCCCGGCGCCGCCCGCTCAGTAGGGCGCCTGCCAGATCACCGTCGTGCCACCCCCGTCGTCCCCCAGGCCTGGCCCGTACCAGCTGTCGCCGCCGAGCGACTCGGCCCGCCTCTTGAGGTTCCGCAGGCCGCTGCGCCGCCCGCCCTCGGGGATGCCCACGCCGTCGTCGGCGACCGTCAGGCGCACGCCCTGCGGTCCGTCCGGCAGAGATACGGTCGTGTCCACGACGACGTCGATCCGCGAGGCCCCCGCGTGCCGGAACGCGTTCGACAGGGCTTCCCGCAGGGCCGCGATGAGGTTCTTGCCGGTGAGTTCGCCGACCACGGTGTCGACCGGCCCGAGGAAGCGGTAAGAGGGCTTGAAGCCGAGCGGCACAGCGGCCATGTTGATCTCGCGCAGCACGCGCGTGCGCAGCCCCGACGGCGCCTCCGTCGGCGCCTGTTGAAGCGCGAAGATGGCCGTTCGGATCTCCTGGATCGTGACGTCCAGCTCGTCGACGGACTTGCCGATACCGGTCTGCACCTCGGGCACCACGGACCGGCGCTGGGCAGTCTCCAGCATCATCCCGGTGGCGAACAGCCGCTGGATCACGAGGTCGTGCAGGTCGCGTGCGATGCGGTCGCGGTCCTCGAAGACGGCGAGCCGCTCCCGGTCGCGCTGCGCCTCGGCCATCATCAGCGCGAGCGCCGCCTGCGAGGCGAACTGCGTGGCGAGGGTGCGCTCCCCTTCCGTGAAAGGCCGCCCCCCACGCGCGCGGGGCGTCACCAACGTCCCCAGTACGCGTCCGTCGCTCTGCAGGGGCAACAGCATGGCCGGGCCGTAGTCCCGAGCGAGGTCGGTCATCACACGCGGGTCGGTTGCCGTGTCGTCGATGAACACGGCTTCCCCTGCGAGGAGTTCGGAGATGATCTCGCTCTCCGGCGGAACGATCACGCCGAGTGCGCTGGAAGGTCCGTCCGAGGCGACGGCGACGATCTCCATACCGCCCTCCTCGTCCGGCAGCAGCACTATGCCGGCCGCCGACTCCGAGAGGTGGCGGGCCTGTTCGGCGACCACCTGCAGCGCGTCGTCGGCGTCGCCGCCCGACAGCAGCGCGGTGGTCACGGCAACAGACCCGTCGATCCATCGCTCACGCTGTTTGGCCGCTTCGTAGAGGCGCGCGTTGCCGATCGCGATGCCCGCCTCCGTGGCAAGCACCCGGACCATGTTCAGGTCGTAGTCGTTGAACTCGCCGCCCCCGCGCTTCTCCGTGAGGTAGAGGTTTCCGAAGATCTCCCCCTGTACGCGGATGGGGACACCGAGAAACGTCCGCATCGGCGGGTGGTGCGCGGGGAATCCGCACGAGCGCGGATCGTCCGCGAGGTTCGCCAGGCGCATCGGTTCGGGGTCGTGGATGAGCGCGCCGAGCAGCCCCTTGTGCCCGTCGGGCAGCCGTCCGATGCGCTGCGCCGTCTCGTCGTCGATGCCGTAGTAGACGAAGTCCGAGAGCCCGGCGCCGTCCTCGGCGATGACTCCGATCGCCGCGTACGTGGCGTCCGCCAGCTCGGCGGCGGTCTCGCAGATGCGGTCGAGCGTGGAGTGCAGCTCCGGTCCTGTGCCCACGGAGCGCATCGCTTCCAGGAGCTGCGGCACCCGCGCGGTCAGCTCCGTCGACAGCCCGTGGAGGCTGTGGGTGGCCTGGGTCGCCGCCTCCGTGGAGTTCGCGGTGGGCTCGCCCGGGGTCGGAGCCGCCGGCTCGATGGGTGCTGCCATGCCCCAGAGACTAGTTAGTCCCATTTAGTGAGGAAAGTCGGGGTTGCCGGTGCCGCGCGGCCGCGGGCGCCGCCATCCGCGGTCACCGGCGCCCGCCCGCGCCTGCCAGCAGCTCCGCCGCGCTCTCCCGTTCCCGCAGCTCCCGCAGCGGCCCGTCGACAGCGGCCAGCTCCGCGTAGGAGCCGCGCTGGGCGACCCGCCCGCCGTCCAGCACGAGGACCTCGTCGACGGCGTCCAGACCGGCGATCCGGTGCGTGATGAGCACCGTCGTGCGGCCCTGGGTCGCGTCCAGCAGGTCCGCGGTGAGCGCGTCCGCCGTCTCCAGGTCGAGGTGCTCGGCGGGCTCGTCCAGGACCAGGACGGGGAAGTCGGCGAGGAGGGCGCGGGCCAGCGCGAGCCGCTGCCGCTGCCCGCCGGACAGCCGCGCGGCGTGCTCGCCCACCAGGGTGTCGAGCCCGTCGGGCAGCGCGTCCGCCCACTCCAGGAGGCGTACGCGACCGAGTGCGGCCCGCAGTTCGTCCTCGGTGGCGTCCTTCTTGGCGAGCAGCAGGTTCTCGCGGACGCTGCTGTCGAAGAGGTGCGCGTCCTGGGCGCACAGCCCGACCAGACGCCGAACGTCGTCGCCGTCGAGGGCGTCCGCGTCGGTTCCGCCGAGCGTGTACGTCCCGGCGTCCGCGTCGAGGAAGCGCAGCAGCACTTGGGCGAGCGTGGTCTTGCCCGACCCGGAGGGCCCGACGACGGCGATCCTGCGGCCGCGTTCCAGCGTCAGGTCGACCCCGGCGAGCGCGTCCCGCGCCTGGCCCTCGTACCGGGCGGTGAGGCCCCTCACGACGAGCGGGAAGGGGTCCTGCGGCGCCGGTGCGGGCCGCTCGGGCTCGCGTACGGGTTCGGGGGCGTCCAGGACCTCGTAGACGCGCTCGGCGCTCTTGTGGACGCGCTGGCGGTACTGCACGGCGAGCGGCAGCCCGAGCACCGCCTCGAACGCGGCGAGCGGTGTCAGGACGACGACCGCCATCGCCACCCCGTCGAGCTGTCCGGCGCGGACGCCCTGCACGCCGACGAGCGCGGCACCCGCCACGGTCAGGCCGGTGATCAGCGCGGTGAGTCCGTCGCCGAGCGCGGTCGCGGTGGCCGCGCGCGACGCGATCCGGGTCAGCGCGGAGTCGGCGTCCTTCGCCTCCTTCGTTCGCCGGGGAAGCGCGCCGGCGACGGTCAGTTCGGCGGTCCCGGTGAGCAGTTCGGCCACGCGGGTCGCGAGCACCCCGCGCGCGGGAGCCAGTTTCCCTTCCGCCCTGCGGGCCACCGCCCCGGACAGCAGGGGCACACCGACCCCGGCGAGGAGCAGCCCCGCGGCGAGCACGGCACCGGCCGCGGGCAGCAGCCACGCGGTGAACGCCACGGACCCCACGCCTACCAGTGCCGCCACCGACGCGGGCAGCAGCCAGCGCAGCCAGTAGTCCTGGAGGGCGTCCACGTCGGCGACGAGCCGGGAGAGCAGGTCGCCGCGGCGCGTCGTGCGCAGCCCGGCGGGCGCGAGCCGCTCCAGGCGCCGGTAGACGGCGACCCGGGTGTCGGCCAGCATCCGCAGCACGGCATCGTGCGACACGAGCCGCTCCGCGTACCGGAAGCAGGCCCGGCCGATGCCGAACGCGCGCGTGGCCGTCACCGCGACCATCAGGTACAGCACCGGCGGCTGCTGGGCGGCCCGCGAGATCAGCCACCCGCTGGTCCCCATCAGACCCACCGAGCTGCCGAGCGCGAGCGCCCCCAGCAGCAGCGCGAGAGCGAGCCGCGAGCGGCGCGGGCGCGCCGCTGCACGGAGGCGGGTGAGGACGTGACGCCGGTCCGCGGGCGCGTCCTGCGCCTCCGCGGCCGCGACGGCGGTGCCGGCCGGCTCCGGTCCGGGCAGGCCCGGCGACGTGGCGGCACGCTGCCGCGGCAGCCGGTCCGCACCGGGTGCCTCCAGCCGGACCACCCGGTCGGCCACGGCCAGCAGCGCCGGACGGTGCACGACCAGCACCACGGTCCGCCCCACCGCCAGCCTGCGCACCGCCTCGACGATGCCCGCCTCGGTCTCGCCGTCCAGCGCGGCCGTCGGCTCGTCGAGCAGGACGACGGGCCGGTCCGCGAGGAACGCCCGGGCCAGCGCGAGACGCTGCCGCTGCCCGGCCGAGAGCCCCGCCCCGTCCTCGCCCAGCTCGGTACGCACACCGCCGGGCAGCGCCTCGACGAACTCCAGTGCCCCGGCCTCCCGCAGCGCCGTCAGCACCGCCGCGTCGTCGGCGTCGGGCCGGGCGAGCCGCACGTTGTCCGCGATCGACCCTGCATACAGCTGCGGCCGCTGCGGAACCCACGCCACGCGCGCGTGCCACGCCTCCCGCGAGATCTCGGCGAGGTCGGCGCCACCGACGAGAACCCGGCCACTACAGGGACGTACGAACCCCAACAGGGCGCTCAGCAACGTCGACTTGCCCGCACCGCTCGGCCCTACAAGAGCGACCGTCTCGCCGTCGGCGACTTCGAAGGAGACATCGCAGACGGCCTCCTCGACCCGCCCTTCATAGCGGACAGAAACAGATTCAAACCCGATGGCACCGACCGAAGGGACAGCTCGCGTACCGGACTCGGGCAGCGGTGTCTCCAGGACGTCGAAGATCTCCTCCGCGGCGGCGAGCCCCTCGGCCGCCGCGTGGAACTGCGCCCCGACCTGCCGCAGCGGCAGATACGCCTCGGGCGCGAGCACCAGGATCACCAGGCCCACGTAGAGGTCCATGGAGCCGTGCACGAGCCGCATGCCGATGGTGACGGCGACCAGAGCGACCGACAGGGTCGCGAGCAGCTCCAGCGCGAAGGACGACAGGAAGGCGATCCGCAGGGTCCGCATCGTCGCCCTGCGGTAGTCGCCGGTGATGGTGCGGATGGACTCGGCCTGCGCCTTGGCGCGGCCGAACACCTTCAGGGTGGGCAGACCGGCGACCACGTCCAGGAAGTGACCCGACAGCCGGGACAGCAACCGCCACTGACGGTCCATCCGGGACTGGGTGGCCCAGCCGATGAGCATCATGAAGACCGGGATGAGGGGCAGCGTGCCGACGATGATCGCCGCCGACACCCAGTCCTCGGTGACGACGCGGGCGAGCACCGCCACCGGAACCACCACCGCGAGCCCCAACTGCGGCAGATAACGCGAGAAGTAGTCGTCGAGCGCGTCCACCCCGCGCGTCGCGAGCGCGACCAGCGAACCGGTGCGCTGCCCGCTCAGCCACCCAGGACCGAGCTGCGACGCCCGCTCCAGCAGCCGCCCGCGCAGCTCCGACTTGACCGCCGCGCTCGCCCGGTGCGCGGCCAGTTCGGTGAGCCAGGACACCAGGGCGCGCCCGGCCGCGACCATCACCAACAGCAGCAGCGGGCTGGTAAGCCGCCCCACGTCGAAGCCGTGCTGGAAGGCGCCCACCACGACCTCGGCGATGAGCATGGCCTGGGCCACGACCAGTCCCGCCCCGGCGGCGCCGAGGACGACCACCGCGAGCAGGAAGAGGCGGGTGGCCCGGGCGTACCGGAGCAGGCGCTGGTCGATCGGTTTCACGTGAAACACACCCTCACGTAGGCGCGTAGGTACGTAGGCATGAAGGTCAGGTTCAGTGCGTGGCGTCGGCGGCGATGTGCTTCGTGCCGATCCGCTTGCGGAACACCCAGTAGGTCCACGACTGGTAGAGCAGCACGAGCGGTGTCGCGATCGCCGCGAGCCACGTCATGATCTTCAGGGTGTACGGGCTCGACGAGGCGTTGGAGACCGTGAGGTTCCAGTCCGGGTTGAGCGACGACGGCATGACGTTCGGGAACAGCGTCAGGAAGAGCATCGCGACGGCCGCCGCGATGGTGATGCCGGACAGTGCGAACGACCAGCCCTCACGCCCCACCTTGATGGCGACGATCGCTCCGACGAGCGCGACCACGGCCACGATCATCGCGACGAGCGAGCCGCTGTCGCCCTTGGAGGCCTGGGTCCAGGCCAGGAACACGAGGGCCAGCACCGCGGTCACCAGACCGAGTCCCAGTGCCGTCTTCCGCGCCCGCACCCGGATGTCGCCGAGCGTCTTCAGCGACGCGAACACCGCGCCGTGGAAGGTGAACAGCGTCAGGGTGACCAGTCCGCCCAGGATCGCGTACGGGTTGAACAGGTCCCAGAAGGTGCCGACGTACTCGAAGTTCTTGTCGATCTTCACGCCGCGCACGATGTTGCCGAAGGCCACGCCCCACAGCACCGCCGGGATCAGCGAGGTCCAGAAGATCGCGTGCTCCCAGTTGGTCTGCCATTTCTGCTCAGGCCGCTTCGAGCGGTACTCGAAGGCGACACCGCGCACGATGAGGCAGACCAGGATGATCAGCAACGGCAGATAGAAACCGGAGAAGAGCGTCGCGTACCACTCGGGGAAGGCCGCGAAGGTCGCTCCGCCGGCCGTGAGCAGCCACACCTCGTTGCCGTCCCAGACGGGACCGATCGTGTTGATCAGAACGCGCCGCTCGGTGCGGTCCCGGGCCAGCAGCTTGGTGAGGATGCCGATCCCGAAGTCGAAGCCCTCCAGGAAGAAGTAGCCGATCCACAGGACCGCGATGAGTACGAACCAGACGTCGTGCAGTTCCATGACTGAAGCGCTCCCTCGGTCCTAGTAGGAGAAGGCCATCGGCTTGTCGGCGTCACGGTCGCCGCCGATCTTGGTGGGCGGGTTGAGATCGTCGTCGGTGAGCTCGGGCGGGCCGGCTTTGATGTACTTGACCAGGAGTTTGACCTCGATGACGGCGAGCACCGCGTACAGCAGGGTGAAGACGATCAGCGAGGCGAGGACCTCGCCCTGCGAGACGCTGGGGGAGACCGCGTCCCGGGTCTGCAGGACGCCGTAGACGACCCACGGCTGCCGGCCCATCTCGGTGAAGATCCAGCCCCAGGAGTTGGCGATCAGCGGGAACCCGATGGTCCACAGGGCGACGATCCAGTAGAGCTTCGTGAACTTGGGGCTGAGTGCCTTCTTCTTGAAGAGCACCAGGTTCGGTGCTTCGTCCTCACCCGTCCGCAGGTGTTGCGGCAGCATGAACTTCTTGCGGGTGAGCCAGAGTCCGACCAGGCCGATGGCGAAGGACGCCATCCCGAAGCCGATCATCCAGCGGAAGGCCCAGAACGTGACGGGAATGATCGGCCGGTAGTCGCCGGGTCCGTACTTCTCCTGCTCGGCCTTGTTGGTGTCGTTGATGCCGGGGATGTGCGAGGTGAAGTTGTCGTCGGCGAGGAAGGACAGTATCCCGGGGATGGAGAGCTCGACGGAGTTGTGCCCCTTGCTCACGTCTCCGTAGGCGAAGATCGAGAACGGCGCCGAGTCCTGGCCGTCCCACAGTGCCTCGGCGGCGGCCATCTTCATCGGCTGCTGCTTGAACATCACCTTGCCGAGCTGGTCGCCGCTGATCGCGGTGAGCAGGCCGGCGATGACGACGGTGATCAGCCCGAGCCGCAGCGAGGTCTTCATCGTCGTGATGTGCTTCTTGCGCGCCAGGTGGAAGCCCGCGATGCCGACCATGAACGCGCCGCCGGTGAGGAACGAGGCGGACAGCGTGTGGAACGCCTGGGTGAGCGCCGTGTTCTGCGTCAGCACCTGCCAGAAGTCGGTGAGCTCGGCCCTGCCGGTGGCCTTGTTGTACTTGAAGCCGACCGGGTGCTGCATCCAGGAGTTGGCCGCGAGGATGAAGTACGCGGAGAGGATCGTGCCGATCGACACCATCCAGATGCAGGCCAGGTGGATCTTCTTCGGCAGCTTGTCCCAGCCGAAGATCCACAGGCCGATGAAGGTGGACTCGAAGAAGAACGCGATCAGCGCCTCGAAGGCCAGCGGCGCCCCGAAGATGTCACCGACGAATCGGGAGTAGTCGGACCAGTTCATGCCGAACTGGAACTCCTGCACGATGCCGGTGACGACACCCATCGCGATGTTGATCAGGAAGAGCTTCCCCCAGAACTTGGTGGCCCTGAGGTACTTCTCCTTCCCCGTGCGCACCCAGGCGGTCTGCAGCCCGGCGGTCAGCGCCGCGAGGGAGATCGTCAGGGGGATGAAGAGGAAGTGGTAGACGGTGGTGATGCCGAACTGCCATCGCGCCAGAGTCTCCGGCGCCAGAGCCAGGTCCACTGCGTCATCTCCTTACGTCGCCGTGGTCACAGCGGCAGTTTGCCCCGTTAATCCCACCGATCATGGGAGGAACTGGGACGCGCTTGTGAACGCGTTCACATTCACAAGCATTATGTCGTACTGACAGTCGGGATCCGAAGGGGGGTCCCCCTACTGCGAGCAACGCCACAGAAACGCGTGAGGCTCGCGAAGCGACGAACGAACGCCGCCTCGCGAGCCTGTGCAGTCTGCTCGGTGAACCGGGGAGCTCAGAGCTCCTTGCGGAACGCCTCCGCCGCCTGCAGGAAGATGTCGTTGGCCTCGGTCTCACCGATCGTGGCCCGCATCCCCTCACCGGCGAACGGCCGTACGACGACCCCGGCCTGCTCACACGCGGCCGCGAAATCCATGGTCCGCTCGCCCAGGCGCAGCCACACGAAGTTGGCCTGCGTCCCGGGCACGGTCCAGCCCTGCGCCCGCAGCGCGTCGAGGACCCGGGTGCGCTCGGACACCAACGAGCCGACACGGCCGAGCAGCTCGTCCTCCGCGCGCAGCGAGGCCACCGCCGCGTCCTGCGCGAGCTGGCTGACTCCGAAGGGGACCGCCGTCTTGCGCAGCGCCGCCGCCACCGGCTCGTGCGCGATGGCGAACCCGACCCGCAGCCCCGCGAGCCCGTACGCCTTCGAGAAGGTCCGCAGCACCGCCACGTTCGGGCGGTCCCGGTAGATCTCCACGCCGTCCGGCACCTCGGCGTCGCGGATGAACTCCCGGTACGCCTCGTCGAGCACGACCAGCACGTCGGAGGGCACGCGGTCGAGGAAGCGCTCCAGCTCGGCCCGGTGGATGGCGTTGCCCGTGGGGTTGTTGGGGTTGCACACGAAGATGAGGCGCGTGCGATCGGTGATCGCGTCGGCCATGGCGTCGAGGTCGTGGTCCTCGTCGGGCGTCAGCGGCACCTGCACCGACGTCGCGCCGCTGATCTGCGTGATGATCGGGTACGCCTCGAAGGACCGCCACGCGTAGATGACCTCGTCGCCCGGCCCGCTGGTCGCCTGGAGCAGCTGCTGGGCGACGCCGACCGAGCCCGTGCCCGTGGCCAGATGCGTGGCAGGCACCCCGAAGCGTTCCGCCAGCTCGTTCATCAGCTCCGTGCAGGCCATGTCCGGGTAGCGGTTGAAGGTCCCCGCCGCGGCCATCGCCCGCTCCATGACGCCGGGCAGCGGGGGATAGGGGTTCTCGTTGGAGGACAGCTTGTACGCCACCGGGCCCCCGGCAGCCGCAGCCGCCGGCCTGCCCGGCTTGTAGGTGGGGATCCCCGCCAGCTCCGCACGCAGCTTGGGGTTCGTCTCGCTCACCGCAGTCCTCCTATGTGGCCGCCGTTCCAATACTGCTCACCTTAAGAGGATTGGCCGCCCGCCCCAATGGCCCGGTCCCCTCCGCCGTTCCCGAAGGCGTGTGAAGGCGTACGGGGAGGGGGGAGCGCTCCAGACCCTGGCGCGCGCCGGTGGCTCGCGCCGTGGCGCGCATCACCCGTGAAGGTGAGTTGAGACCTATCCGCAACATCGCCGACTTGGCAGGCCCATGCGTACCGATGCGTGACCTAGTACCGTCACACCCCTAAACTCCCTTGCTTTCCAAGGCTTCTGACGGAGTTTCACCTTGCAGAAACGTGCCTGTCAACGCGTGCATATGCACCCCCGCCATGCAGCCGCATGAGCCCTACTATCGGCTCGCCATGACAGCAGCAGGGAAGCACCAGGTGAGCCGGGCGGAGACGACCCGCAGGGGCACCCGGCCGGGCCGGGCAGGCATCAGAGATGTTGCCGCCGCCGCCGGGGTCTCGATCACAACTGTCTCCGATGCGCTCAACGGCAAGGGCCGGCTCCCGGACGCCACCCGACGCCATGTCCGCGAGGTCGCCGATCGGTTGGGCTATCGCCCCTCCGCGGCCGCCCGCACGCTCCGTACCGGCAAGTCGGGCCTGATCGGCCTGACAGTGACGACATACGGGGATGAACCTTTCACCTTCACCGAGTTCGCGTACTTCGCGGAGATGGCGAGAGCCGCGACCTCCGCCGCGCTGGCCCGCGGGTACGCCCTTGTCATCCTGCCCGCCACCTCACGTCACGACGTGTGGTCGAACGTCGCTCTCGACGGCACCGTCGTCATCGACCCCTCCGACCACGACCCGGTCGTCAGCGAGCTGGTCCGCCAGGGCCTGCCCGTCGTCTCCGACGGACGTCCCGCGGGCACCCTGCCCGTGACCGCCTGGGTCGACAACGACCACGAGGCCGCCGTCCTCGGCATCCTCGACCACCTCGCCGAGGCCGGCGCGCGCCGCATCGGCCTGCTCACCGGCACCACCACGGACACCTACACCCACCTCTCCACCTCCGCGTACCTGCGCTGGTGCGAGCGGATCGGGCAGGAACCGGTCTACGAGTCCTATCCCGCGCACGACCCGTGCGCGGGCGCCGTCGCCGCCGACCGGCTGCTCGCCCGGCCCGACCGCCCCGACGCGGTCTACGGCCTGTTCGACCCCAATGGCACGGACCTGCTCGCCGCGGCCCGCCGCTACGGCATGCGCGTCCCGGACGACCTGCTGCTCGTGTGCTGCAGCGAGTCCACGGTGTACGCCACCACCGAACCGCCCGTCACCACCCTCTCGCTCAAACCGCGACGCATCGGCACAGCCGTCGTCCAGCTGCTCATCGACGCCATCGAGGGGGTCGATTCGGATCTGCCGGTCGAGCAGGTGATACCGACGGAACTGATCGTGCGGACCTCCTCGCAGCGCCGCCCGCCGCGCACCACGGTCAGCCCGCCCCGCTCCCCGGGACAGGGCTGACCGGCCCCACCCCCCGCCGCCGCCGTCGCGGACGAGAGGAAAAGTCCACACCAATTCGGGAGAAAAGTGTGGTGAACAGCCGCCCGTCACCGATTCACCACCCCTGGTGCATCACACAGCGCGAGCCGCATTCCTATGATGGGCGCACGACACCGCGGGCCGCTGCGACCAGGCAGTCCGATCCGGTGCACAGGCGGCGCAATGGTGGAGGGGTCGATGACTCAGGGGGCCGGTCAGGGACCCGCAGCGCGCACGGAGACGCTGCGTGACTTCCGCGTTCCCGCGTACGTCCATGACGTACCGGCGAACGTGCTGCCCACCGACCCGGTTCCCGGCTCCCCCGAGCCAGCGGGTTTCCCGGACGGCTACACGCCGACGGAGCGCGATCTGCCGGTCATCAACCGGGGGGACACGGTGCAGATGGAGACCGCTCAGGCCGTGCCGCGGCCGGGCGGCGACGAGATGGGCCCGCTGTTCGTCGTCGGCGACGTGCACGGCTACCTCGGCGAGCTGCTCGCGGCGCTCCACGCGAAGGGCCTGGTCGACACCGAGGGCACCTGGGCGGCGGGTAACGCGCGCCTGTGGTTCCTCGGCGACTTCACCGACCGCGGGCCCGACGGGATCGGTGTCATCGACCTCGTGATGCGGCTGAGCGCCGAGGCGGCCGCGGCGGGCGGCTACTGCAAGGCGCTCATGGGCAACCACGAACTGCTGCTGCTCGGCGCGAAGCGGTTCGGCGACACCCCCGTCAACTCCGGGGCGGGCACCGCCACCTTCCAGGCGGCCTGGTTGCTCAACGGCGGCCAGAAGTCCGACATGGACCGCCTCCAGGACGTGCATCTGCAGTGGATGTCCCGGCTCGACGCGATCGAGATCGAGGACGACCACCTGCTCATGCACTCCGACACGACGGCCTACCTCGACTACGGCGACTCCATCGAGGCGGTCAACGACACGATCCGCGAGACCCTCACGCGCAACGACGCGGACGAGTGCTGGGACCTGTTCCGCAAGCTGACCAAGCGCTTCGCGTTCCGGGACGAGGAATCGGGCCCCGGAGCCGTCCGCGAACTCCTCGGCGCCTACGGGGGCTCGCGCGTCGTGCACGGCCACAGCCCGATCCCGTACCTGCTGGGCGAGGTCGGCACCGAGGACGCCGACGGCGAGGACAGCGGGCCCGTGGTCGAAGGACCTCATGTGTACGCGGGCGGACTGGCCCTCGCGATGGACGGCGGCGTGACCATGGCCGGAAAGCTGCTGGTCCAGCAACTCCCCATGGATATCTGACAGTTCATCGGGCAGGCGCGGTAAGTGGAGGATCCGACAGGCAGCGGGGGCAATTTCCGGAAACCCCCTGTCACCGCCTGCCGTGACCGCTCTACCATCGGCTTATCCGTAGCAGGCTCCCCTCCGTTTCTGCCCGACGGCTCGTAACCATGCGAGCCACCAAGCCCTACGGAGCATCGGGGGATGCACATGAACAGCGCTCCGCATTTGCTGAACGAGGACCGCCCCGAGTTCGAGCGGATCCTTGATGAGGCTCTGCGTACCGCACCGAACCAACCTGATCCCGCCACAGTGGGCCAGCGGCTCAACCCCGAACAACTGCGCACCATGGCGCTCAACGCCGCCGCGTTGATCAGCACGGCGGCCGCCACGGAGTACCAGCATTACGTCAAGGTCCGTGAGGAACTGCGTGACGCCCCGCGGCCCGTCCGTCCGCCACGTGAAGGAGGCAGCGCCGGCCAGGCCGATTCCGGCGGCAGCTCGATGGGCTTCGCCGCCACCGTGGGCGAGGTCGCGGAGACCACCGGGCCCGGTGTCGCCGCGGTCGCCGTCGTGCTCGCCCCGGTCCTCGCCGGGACCGCGGCAGCGATCTTCCTGCTGGTCGGCTTCATCCTGAAGATGCTCAACCCACCGCCGGACTTCGCCGACACCCTGCTGTCGGTCGGATGGGTCTTCGGCGCGCTCGCCGCGGCGTGCATCCTCGTCGCGGCGGTGTGCCTGCTCCTGACGGCCCTGCGCAACGGGTCGACCTCACTCCAGGCAAGCGCCCACGGCGAAGCCAACGAGGAGGTCGCGCGCGCCAGAGACGCGTGGGGCAAAGTACTCCTCGAGCGCGGCATCATGCCGTTCCTGCGGGACGCCCTGGCGGGCCCCCCGGGAGGCGGAGCGCCGCTCGGCGGCCGGGGCGGCGGCTCGACCGGCCGCATGCCCCACCTCGGCTACAACAGGCCGGGGTTCAGCAGTCCCGACGGCGGAGGTACCGCCACGGGACAGCGCGCCGGCTTCTCCAGCCCGGACTTCACGAGCCCGGACTTCGGTGGCCCCGAGCACCAGCCCGACTGACACCCGGGCGGGGCAGGGGGCCGTGACCGAGGGCTCGGGGCGCACCGCGTGGGCCCCGAGCCCTCGGTCAGGCGCGCACGCCGGTCAGTCGGCGAGCGGCAGATAGACGCGGTTGCCCGCCTCGGCGAACTCCTTCGACTTCTGCTCCATGCCCGCCTCGACCTCGTCCTTCGTCGAGCCGTGCTCACGCCGGATGTCGTGCGAGATCTTCATGGAGCAGAACTTCGGGCCGCACATCGAGCAGAAGTGCGCGGTCTTCGCCGGTTCGGCGGGGAGCGTCTCGTCATGGAACTCCCGTGCCGTGTCCGGGTCGAGAGCCAGGTTGAACTGGTCCTCCCAGCGGAACTCGAAGCGGGCGTCGGAGAGCGCGTCGTCCCAGTCCTGCGCGCCCGGATGCCCCTTGGCGAGGTCCGCCGCATGGGCCGCGATCTTGTACGTGATGACACCGGTCTTCACGTCGTCACGGTCGGGCAGGCCCAGGTGCTCCTTGGGCGTGACGTAGCAGAGCATCGCCGTGCCCCACCAGGCGATCATCGCGGCGCCGATCCCGGACGTGATGTGGTCGTACGCGGGGGCGATGTCCGTGGTCAGCGGGCCGAGCGTGTAGAACGGCGCCTCCTCGCAGATCTCCTGCTGAAGGTCGATGTTCTCCTTGATCTTGTGCATCGGGACATGGCCCGGTCCCTCGATCATCGTCTGCACACCGTGCCGCTTGGCGATGGAGTTGAGTTCGCCGAGCGTCCTGAGCTCCGCGAACTGCGCCTCGTCGTTGGCGTCCGCGATGGAGCCGGGGCGCAGGCCGTCGCCGAGCGAGTACGTGACGTCGTACGCCGCGAGGATGGAGCACAGCTCCTCGAAGTTCTCGTAGAGGAAGCTCTCCTTGTGGTGCGCGAGACACCACGCGGCCATGATCGAACCGCCGCGCGAAACAATGCCGGTCTTGCGGTCGGCGGTCAGCGGGACGTACGGGAGGCGGACGCCGGCGTGGACCGTCATGTAGTCGACGCCCTGCTCGGCCTGCTCGATGACCGTGTCCTTGTAGATCTCCCAGGTCAGCTCCTCGGCCTTGCCGTCGACCTTTTCGAGGGCCTGGTAGAGCGGCACGGTACCGATAGGCACGGGGGAGTTGCGCAGCACCCATTCACGCGTGGTGTGGATGTTGCGGCCGGTGGAGAGGTCCATGACGGTGTCGGCGCCCCAGCGGGTCGCCCATGTCATCTTGTCCACCTCTTCCTCGATGGACGAGGTGACCGCGGAGTTGCCGATGTTGGCGTTCACCTTCACCAGGAACCGCTTGCCGATGATCATCGGCTCGATCTCCGGGTGGTTCACGTTGGCGGGCAGGACCGCGCGGCCCGCCGCGATCTCCTCGCGTACCACCTCGGGGGCCACGTTCTCCCGGATGGCCACGTACTCCATCTCCGGGGTGATCTCCCCCCGCCTGGCGTACGCGAGTTGGGTCACGGGCTCGCCGGTCCTGCCGCGCCGCGGCTGGCGCGGGCGGCCCGGGAAGACCGCGTCGAGGTTGCGCAGTCCGCCGCGCGGTGAGGTGTGCTTGATCCCGTCGTCCTCGGGGCGGGCGGGCCGGCCCGCGTACTCCTCGGTGTCGCCGCGGGCGATGATCCAGTTCTCCCGGAGGGGCGCGAGTCCCCTGCGGACATCGGTGTCGACGGTCGGATCGGTGTACGGGCCGGAGGTGTCGTACAGCGTGACGGCCTGGCCGTTGGTGAGGTGCACCTGGCGGACCGGCACCTGGAGGTCGGGGCGCGAGCCCTGGACATACCCCTTGTGCCAGCCGGTGGACTTCCCGGCCTCCGGCTCAGAGCTGCTGGAGGCAGGCGTGCGTGCGTCCGTTGTGGTCATGAGACCTACTCCCTACGCCGGCATTACCCGGTAACAGGTTCGGCGGTCGACGCAGCGATATTCGTCGTCGGTGCTCCACGCTGTTTCACGTGAAACACGCTGGGACGAAGGTCAGCGCCCTCTCAGCCCGGTGCTCCGAGCTCCCGCGTTTGCAAAGGTGCCTCCACGCTAGCGTCCCTTCGGACGCGTTGAACAGAGGGCCCCTGCCGTTCTTGCGATGATCGGGCGGTGACCACGACGCAGCAGCCTCCGCCTCCGCCGCCCCAGCCACCGCACGGACCGGGCCGGTCGGGCGCAGGGAGCGGCGACCACGGACACGGCCATTCCCACAACCACGGCCCCGCCGCGCCCGTCTCCCAGCATCTGCGCAAGGTCATCGCGGCGATCCTGGTGCCGTTCTCCGTCGCGGTCGTCGTCGGTCTCGCGGTGCTGTGGCCCGGAGGCGCACCCGCGCACGAACGCACCGGTGTCGGCTTCGACCGTCAGACCCAGCAGGCCACGGTCACCCGGGTCGAGAAGGTCGACTGCAAGTCCGTGAACGCCTCGGGTGACACCCCGACCGGCGACACCTCCACGGCCGAGGGCTCCTCCGCCCAGCAACAGGCCACCGGCACCTGCGAGAACGCGACGATCCGGGTCGACACCGGCAAGGACAAGGGCCGTACGTTCAAGGAGGTCGTCCAGCCGGACTCGCCACGGCAGTTGCGCGAGGGCCAGCAGGTGATCGTCGCCTACGCGCCCGACGCCCCGGAGAACCTGCAGTACTCGGTCACCGATGCGAACCGGAAGTTCCCCATGGCGCTGCTCGCCGGGATCTTCGCCGTGGCCGTGGTCGTGGTCGGCCGTCTGCGGGGCGTCATGGCGCTGGTCGCGCTCGCGGTCAGCTTCATGGTGCTGACGTTCTTCATCCTCCCGGCGATCCTGCAAGGCTCCAACCCTTTGGTGGTGGCGGTCGTCGGAGCCAGCGCGATCATGCTGATCGCGCTCTACATGTGTCACGGCCTGTCGGCCCGGACCTCGGTCGCCGTGCTCGGCACCCTCGTATCGCTGCTGCTGATCGGCCTGTTGGGCTCACTGTTCATCGGCTGGGCGGCACTGACCGGCAACACGGACGACAACACCGGGCTGATCCACGGCCTGTACCCGCACATCGACATGAGCGGCCTGCTGCTCGCCGGTGTCATCATCGGCTCGCTCGGCGTCCTGGACGACGTGACGGTGACGCAGACGTCGGCCGTGTGGGAGCTGCACGCGGCCAATCCGACGATGGGCTGGCGCGGTCTGTACCGGGCGGGCATCCGGATCGGCCGCGACCACATCGCGTCCGTCGTCAACACCCTGGTGCTCGCGTACGCGGGCGCGGCGCTGCCCCTGCTGCTGCTCTTCTCGATCGCGCAGAGCAGCGTGACCGACGTGGCCAACAGCGAGTTGGTGGCCGAGGAGATCGTGCGCACACTGGTCGGCTCGATCGGCCTGGTGGCCTCGGTGCCGGTGACCACCGCTCTCGCCGCGCTGGTGGTCTCCGCGGACCGGACGGGCTCCCACGAGCCCGCGCAGGCCGCGCCTGGGCGTGGCGGCAGGGGGCGGCGACGCAAACGCTGAGCGGCGCGGAACGGCTCGGGTGCACCGCGCTGCTGAAGCGTTACGTCAACTGCCCTGCCCGCCCGGCGGTCAGCCGGCGTTCTGCTCCTCGCCGAGGATCCGGTCGAGTGCCTCGTCGAGTTCGGCCTCGTAGTCGGCCAGTGCCTGCTCCTGGCCGAGCGGTACGAGCTTGTCCGTGCGGTCGAGGAACGCGATGAGGGGCGCCACCCCGGCCCGGAACAGCGCCTGATCGCTGCCCACCTGGAGCCGGATGTGCACCTCGCCCGGCATTTCACCGGCCCCGCCACCGTCCGCGAGCTCGACGGGGGAGATCCGCACATCACCGTCACCCGTGGCGCCGTTGACCCCGTCGACGAGGAGCTCCCGGCCGAACGCCCAGGTCACCGGCGCGTCCCCGGGGAGATGGAAGGTGAGCCGCACCGCGTACGGATCCGCGGACTCGTACCGGAGCTCCACCGGGATGCGGAACGAGAGCTCCTCGGAGACGAGGAAGCTCATCATGATTTCTGCCTGAACTGCTTGTACCGACTCGCGCATCGCCTACCCCGTCAACTTGCCGTCGATTGGCCAGGAACGACCTTCCCGACACTGCTGGCATCTTGCTCAACGTACACGGAGGATCACAAGGAGTGAGTTTTCAGATGCTGATAGAGAAGGCGAGTGTCCCTACCAGGCTTCCGATCTCGTCCTGAAGTTGACGTACCGCGGGCAGCAGTTTCCCGGCCTGGTGGGAAGGGAGAGAAATGGCCAGAGCCGCCGCGGCCGAACCGATGGTGAGCGGGAACGCGGCGCAGACCGTGCCGAGCGCGTACTCCTGACGCTCGATGACGGGCTCCATCCGCCCGACCGTTCGCAGCTTGCGCAGCAGGGTCCGGTCGTCACGCACCGAGTACGGGGTGATGGACCGGGCCGGATAGCGGTCGAGATGATCCCTGCGCGCCTCTTCGCCCAGCTGGGAGAGGAGGCACTGGCCGATCGCGTGGGCGTGGCCGGTCTCGCGGAAATCCGCCCATTCCTCGACGGCCGGACTGGCCGGAGTGTCGGCGATGGCGACGATCTCGATCTCGCCGTCACGGTAGATCGCGAAGTAGACGGGAACACCGATGGTGTCCCGCCAGTGTCGCAGCGCGTCGGTGATCATGCCGCGACGATTCTGCTGCGCTCCGCTGCTGCTCAACCGCTCGGCCGCGTCCCCGAACATGAAGACGCCCTTCTCCTTGCGGAGATAGCCCTCGTGGGCGAGCGTGCGCAGCAGGTGATACGCCGTGGGGAGGGCGACTCCGGCCTCCCGGGCGAGTTGCTTGGCGGGAGCCCCCTCGTCGTGCGTGGCGACCGCCTCGAGCAGCCGCATGGCTCGCTGGACGGAGCCGATGAGCGTCTGCGGGGCTGCGGGTGCGGGGTCAGCCGTGGCCAAGGTTCACTCCCGGTACGCGTGGTTCCCCCCGCGTCCCCGGGGCTTACGGGGGTGAAGCCGTCGGAATCCGGACTTTAACCCTTGGCCACCGCTCGGCGCGGGCCCTGACCGGAAACTTCCCCCGGTCGTGCGAACGGTCGCGGCGCACAACCACCGGAGCCCCCGCCGGCGACCCCACCGCGGCTCACCAGTCGCTGCGCGAGGACGAGCCCGCCATGAACTTCCGCACGATGTAGATGAGTCCACCCACCAGCGCGGCGAACACCAGCACCTTGAAGAGCAGACCGATCACGAATCCGACGACGCTGGCGATCAGCCCGCCGAACACGACCAGGGCGATGACCGGCACCGCGACCCACTTCACCCACCACGGCATGCCCGCGAATATTTCTCGCACTGCCATCGCTCCTTCGCTCCGAGGCCCGCGTCGGGACTCTTCTGACTTCCTGCACTCGATGCTGACACGCCGGGGACCCGGACGGGGCCGCGCGGCCCCTTGTCCTCCCCTGACCCGACCCTTAGGGAATCCCGGGGTCCGGGGTCAGCTCTCGGGGGGAGAGAAGACGACCATGACCCGCAGGTCCTCGCTGATGTGGTGGAACTTGTGGGCGACACCGGCCGGTACGTAGACCACGCTGCCGCGGCCGACCTGCGTGGTCTCCATGCCGACGGTGATCGAGGCGCGACCGCTGACCACGAGATAGACCTCGTCCTGGTGGTGCGGCTGCTGCGGGTCGTGCTCCCCCGCGTTCAGCGCGTACAGCCCGACCGACATGTTCCGCTCACGCAGGAACTGCAGATACGCGCCGTCGTTGGCGGCGCGCTCCGCCTCCAGTTCGTCCAGCCGGAATGCCTTCATCGCCCTCGAAACCCTCGCTGTCCACGCTGTCCACACCTGACATCGACATTGTCACCGGTGTCGTCTGCCACGATCAGACACATGATGAATTTCCTAGTCAAGACGATCGCCAACGCAGGGGCCCTGGCCGTCGCGGTCTGGCTGATCGACAAGATCACGCTGACCGGGGACAGCACCGGCAAGAAGGTCGGCACGCTGATCCTGGTGGCGCTCATCTTCGGCCTGGTCAACTTCCTTGTGAAGCCGGTCGTGAAGGTCCTCACCTTCCCGCTCTTCATCCTCACCCTCGGCCTGATCACGCTGATCGTGAACGCCCTGATGCTGCTGCTCACCTCCTGGCTGGCCGACAAGCTGGACCTGAGCTTCCACGTCGACGGGTTCTGGACCGCCGTCCTCGGCGGCCTGATCATCTCGATCGTCTCCTGGGCGCTGAACGTCGTCCTTCCCGACAAGGACTGAGCCCCGTCATGACCTTCCGCGTCTGCTTCGTCTGCACCGGCAACATCTGCCGCTCACCCATGGCCGAGCAGGTGTTCCGCGCCCGCGTCGAGGAGGCCGGCCTGTCCGGCGCCGTCGAGACCGACAGCGCCGGAACCGACGGCTGGCACGTGGGCGACGGCGCCGATCCGCGCACCGCCGACGTCCTCCGGCAGGGTGGTTACGCCTTCGCTCACACGGCCCGCCAGTTCGACCCCGGCTGGTTCGACCGCCTCGATCTGGTCCTCGCGCTCGACGCGGGTCATCTGCGCACCCTGCGCCGGCTGGCCCCGACGCCGCAGGACGCGGAGAAGGTGCGCCTGCTGCGTTCCTACGACCCCGCGGCCGACGGAGCCGACCAGGACGTCCCCGACCCGTACTACGGCGGCATGGACGGCTTCGAGGAGTGTCTGCGGATGGTCGAGGCGGCGAGCGACGGCCTGCTCGACGCCGTGCGCGACGCGGTGGAGGGGCGGGCGGCCTGACCGGTACCGCCCTGACTAGTACCGGGCTACGCACAACGAACGGCCCGAGCCTCCCCCCTCGTGGCTCGGACCGTCCCGGTTCTGCGCGCGAAGAACCGCGCAAACAAGGCTAGTTGACTCTGTGTCAGTGTCCAATCACCGTAGCGACAGAGGCCTATCGACATATTTATAGTTGCCCGCGACCCGAGGCAGGAAGGGAGGGGCGTCGCATGGACCTCGCCTTACTGCGCACCTTTGTGACGGTTCATCGCGCCGGGTCGTTCACCCGCGCCGCCGCACTGCTCGGACTCTCACAGCCGGCGGTGACCTCCCAGATCCGTGCCCTGGAGCGTCAGTTGGGCCGCCCGCTCTTCCTGCGCCAGGCGCGCGGCGTGACGCCCACGACCATCGGCGACGAACTGGCGCACAAGGCAGCCCCGCATCTCGACGCCCTGGTGGAGATCACCGAGGCCGGGCTCGACGAGGAGTCGGCCGTCCGCACCCTGCATCTGGCAGGGCCCCCGGAGTTCACCGCGGAGCGAGCCCTGCCGGCCCTCACGGCACTGACCAGGAACGACGATCAGAGCATCGCCTTACGCGCCTCCTTCGGCACGGCCGAGGAGTCCTTGGAGGGGCTCGCCGCCGGACATCATGATCTGGCCATCGCGACGGCCCGTCCGCGCGGTGCCCTGCTCACCGCGACTCCGCTCTGCGACGAGGAGCACGTGCTGGTCGCCGCCCCTCGCTGGGCCGCCCGGATCGGCTCCGGCAAGCTGCACCGGGACGCGGCGCCCGCCCTCGAGAAGTTTCCGGTGGTCGAAGTCCATGAATCGCTGCCGCTCGTCTCGCGCTACTGGTCCTCCGTCTTCGACTCCCGCCCCGCCGTCTCCGGCACGGTCATCGTTCCGGATCTACGCGCGGTGCTGGCCTGCGTGGTCACGGGGGCGGGCCTCGCCGTCCTGCCGCGGTATCTGTGCGCGTCCGCTCTGGAGCGCGGCGAGGTCGTGGCCCTGCTCGACCCGCCGGTGCCGCCGCTGCGCACGTACTTCCTCGTCGTTCGCACCGGCACACTCGTCCTGCCGCACATCGCGCGGGCGCATGAGTGGCTGCTGCGCGCTGCTGTCGACTGGTCGTGAGCGGGGACTTACCCGGTGCGGAATGTTTCACGTGGAACCGGCCGGGCCACATTCCTCCCATGACCGTCCGACCCGTGGTCAAGCGCACCGCACGCGCCGTCCTGCTCGACGGCGACGACCTGATCCTGATCAAAAGGACCAAGCCCGGCATCGATCCGTACTGGCTGACCCCCGGTGGCGGCGTCGAGCCGGAGGACACGACTGTCGTGGACGCCCTGCACCGCGAGGTGCACGAGGAACTCGGCGCCAAGATCACCGATGTGGTGCCCTGCTTCGTGGACACCGTCGAGCACATCGGCGAGGACGGCGGCGCGACCGGCGTGAAGGTCCAGCACTTCTTCGTCTGCAGACTGGAGTCGATGGATCTTGACCTGCGGCACGGCCCCGAGATCGAGGAGCCGTGCGGCGAGTACGAGGTCGTCCGCGTGCCGTTCACGCGCGTGGGCATCGCCTCGGTCCACTTGGTGCCGCTGTCCCTGCGCCACTATCTCGACGGCAACATCGAGGGGGTACGGGCGATGCACGCGCCCGATCTGGGCTGAACCTCAACCCTGGTACGGGGTTCAGTCCGCGGCGGTGACCAGTTCCTCCACCGAGTCGTGGCGGATGCGGCTCACCGGGATACCGATGTCACGCAGGGCGTCGACACCGTTGCGGATCATGCCGGGCGGCCCGGACAGATAGGCGTCGTACTCGTTCCATGGGCCGTACTCCCGCACGGCGTCCGGAAGTTGCAGGTGGGCCTGCTGGTCGACGATCGGGCGGACCGAGAGCCAGGGGTGGCTCTGCTGGAGCCGCAGCATCGTGTCGATGTCGTACAGGTCGTGGTCGGTGCGGGCGCCGTAGAACACCTCGACCGGCCGCCGCTGCCCGTGTTCCGCGACGTCCTCGACGAGCGCCTTGATGGGCGCGATGCCGGTGCCGCCGCCCAGGCAGAGCAGACCGCTGTCGGTGCTGTGGTCGACCGTCATGGAGCCGGCGGGCGGGCCGAGCCGCAGCACGTCGCCGGGCCGGGCGCGGTGCACCAGGGCGTTGGAGACCCAGCCGGCCGGGACCGCCTTCACGTGGAACGACAGCAGCCCGTCGGAGCGGGGCGCCGCCGCGAACGAGTAGTGCCGCCAGACGCGCGGCCACCATGGCGTCTCGAGCGTCGTGTACTGACCGGCCAGAAAGGGATACGGCTGGTCGGGCCGGACGGTGACGACCGCGACGTCGGGCGTGCGCAGATCATGCGCGACGACCTCCGCAAGCCACCAGGCGGGGGCCTTCATTTCGTCCTCGGCCGCCGCGTCGATCATGACCTGGGAGATCGTCGTGTACGTGCGGACCCAGGCTGCTTCGGTCTCGGCGTCCCAGGTGGCCGTGGCATACCTGGTGAGCGCCGCGATGAGGGCTTCGCCCACGGCCGGGTAGTGCTCGGGCTGCGTGCCGTACTTGCGGTGGCCGCGGCCCAGGTTCTTCAGGTACGGAACCAGGACGAGCTTGTTGTCGACATGCTCCGCGGCGGTCAGCAGCGCCTTGAGGAGCCGGTCGCGCTGGGTGTCCATCGCGGCGGGGAAGAGCGGGCGCAGTTCCGGGTGACGGACGAAGAGCAGCGCGTAGAAGTACGAGGTGACCTTGTCGGCGATGGTTCCGATCTCGTCCATCGTGCGGCGCACGAGGATCGCGTCGGGCGAGGCATTCGCAGGGGCGGGGCGCGGCTCGGGTCCTCCCGCAGCCGCCGGCCGGGCCTGCGGCGGTGCGGAGGGCTTCTGGGGCGCCTCCGGCTCACGGCCCTTGCGTGGCTGGGGTATTCGGCCCTCGTCCGACTCGGGCGGAGCCGTCGTGGGGCGGCCGACGGGACGTATCGCGGATACCCGACGGCCGTCGCCGGACTCCCGGTCGGGGCCGGCGGGGGTCAGGTGCGGCGCCGGGGTGGTGCGCGGCGTGAACCAACCGCCCCCGCCCGAACCGGAATCGGCCGACGTAGTGGTCGGAGCGTCCATACTGTGCCTCGCCTCGAACATCTCTGGTCGGTCTACGTACTTCCGTGCTCTGCCAGGGTCTCCCACTGGTCGGAAGCTGAGCGCTTTCTCCCCGTTTGCCGCGACATCCAATGCGGCACACATTCAACCCCGCATTCCAGGCCGCTACGGACGAGTAAGGCAAGAATGTGACATTGGCCGCAGTCCGCTCACCACAGCGTGCCCTCAGGTTCCATTGCCCGGAACACAAAGAGGAAAGCGCGGGTCTTCGATCTCTCCGTCCGGTTAGGCTGCGACGGCCTGCGCGCGCCTCCCCGTACCGCTCAGCCTCCTCAAGGCACCGAGAGCGAACCGGGTCGACCATACCGGCAGCCGCGAGGGGCACAAGCACCTCCCGCCTTAACCGCCGATTAAGCGGTCCCCGGACTCGCGGTAATTCCTCAATTACCGGCCACGCCGTCCCAATTCGTGCCATCGGCTCGCATTGATCGCGACCGATACAAGCTCGGCCGGGAAGCGCCGCCACGACACCGCAGACCGTCCGGACAGGAACGACCGATCCAGGTCAAGAGAGGTCGAAGAGATACAACCTCGGTCTCGCCCTTGAACGCAGTGGCCGGTATCCGGGGGTACACCTGACGTCAGACGCTCTGACGGACGGCCCCGCCCTCCCGGCGCCGTGTTTCACGTGAAACTTCAACGCCGCTCCGTCGGCCACCGCGCCGGGCTCTGCCACGAAGGCGTTCGAAAGTATCGGGCCACTGCTCGCAAAGCGGTGGACGTCACGGTGCTCCGTCCGACAGCCTGACCTGCGTGTCGACACCTTCCCTCTCCGATCTGCCCATCCGCCGTCTCACCCCGCGCGACGTACGCGCGTGCGCCGACCTCTCCGAGAACCGGGGCTGGCCCCGCGAGGAACACAAATGGGGCCTGCTGCTCGCCGCCGGAACCGGCTACGGCATCGACGACCCCGACGGCGGACTCGTCACCGCTTTCGTGGTGACCGAGTACGGGCCCAGAGAGCAGCCCGAACTCGGCGCGATCGGCATGGTCCTGGTCGCCGAACGGCACGCGCGCCGGGGAGTGGGCCGACGCATGATGCGGTACGCCGTCGAGCGGGCGGGCACGACTCCACTGACCCTGCACGCGACGCCGTACGGGCGGCCGCTCTACGAGGAGCTCGGCTTCAAGGTGACCGGACAGGCCGAGATGGTGCGTGGCCGCTTCATCGCCGGTGGCCCGGCGCCCGCCGTGGCCACGCGCCCGGCCACCGCTGAGGATCTGCCGGCGATCCTGCGTCTGGACGTCGATGTGTTCGGCCCCGACCGCACACACGTCATCGCACGGCTTCCGGCCTTCGCGGACCAGTTGCGCGTCGCCGAGGACCGCGGTGGACTCATCGGCTACGCCGCCGCCTGGCCCAATATGGACACCCATGTCGTCGGCCCGCTGATCGCCCGCGACACGGACACAGCGAAGTCCCTTGTCGCCTCCCTCGCTGCGGGCACGGACCGGCCGCTGCGGACCGACATCGACGTACGCCACGAGGAGCTGTTGTCCTGGCTCAAGGACCGCGGCCTGCAGGGCATCTCTCTGAACGCGGTGATGAACTACGGCGCATCGGACCTGCCCGGTGACTGGACCCGCCGCTTCGCCCCGCTGACGGTCGCGGCCGGCTGAGGAACGCGGCGGGCCCGCCCCCACGTGCCCGCTGAGACGCGGTCGCTCGGGGCGGGCCCTTATGGGGTGACGCTTGTTACGCGAGCGCCTCCACGGCCGTCGAGGCGAAGCCGTGGTCCTGCTCGGGCGCGCCGCCGCCGACCCCGACGGCACCGATGAGGCGACCGTCGCGGTGGACCGGCAGCCCGCCCGCGATGAACAGCAGGGGCCGGTCGAGGGCAGTGGGCAGGCTGTGGAAGGGGCCGTCGGGCTTGACCAGGTCGACGAGGTCGGCGGTCGGCGCGTTCAGCTGCAGGGCGGTGTACGCCTTGCGGGTGCTGGTCTCGCCGGAGATGAGGACGGCGCGGTCGTCACGCCGGAAGGCCAGGAGGTGGCCGCCGGCGTCGAGGACGGTGACGCTGACGGTGACTTGGGCCGCTTCTGCCGCCTGCCGGGCGGCGGAGACGAGGGTCTCGGCGTCCTGGGTGGTCAGCGGGGCGACGGCGGTGCTGGTGCTCATGCGGGGGTGCTCCTTGCGGGGTGGTGCTTGTCGAGCTGGGTGAGGGTCTCTCGCCGAGGGGACGACGGGCGGGGACTGCGTCGTCCCCGCCGGGGCGCGGGATCAGGTCAGTGGTGGGCCGGCTCGGCGTGCCGCTGCTCGGCACCGGCGACGACCGGGCTCGGCGCGGGAGCGCGGCGCTCCAGCGTGGCCGAGACGACGGCCAGGACGAGGGCACTCCCGGCGAGCACCGCGCCGACCCAGTTCGGGGCGGTGTAACCGAGGCCCGCGGAGATCACCATGCCGCCGAGCCAGGCGGAGAGGGCGTTGCCGAGGTTGAAGGCACCGATGTTGACGGCCGAGGCGAGCGTGGGCGCGCCGGAGGCCTGGTCGAGGACCCTCTTCTGCAGCGGCGGTACGGTCGCGAAACCGAGCGCGCCGATCAGCGCGATGGTGATCGCGGCCAGGATCTTGTGGTGTGCGGTGACCGTGAACAGGCCGAGCACGAGGGCCAGGGCGCCCAGGGAGACGTAGAGCATGGGCATCAGGGCGCGGTCGGCGAACCTGCCGCCGACGAGGTTGCCCCCGACCATCCCGAGTCCGAAGAGGACCAGCAGCCAGGTCACCGAGCCGTCGGCGAAACCGGCGACGTGCGTCATCATCGGCGCGATGTAGGTGATGGCCGCGAAGACACCGCCGAAGCCGAGCACGGTCATCGCCATGGCGAGCAGGACCTGCACGTTCTTGAACGCGGCCAGCTCATGGCGCAGGTGCACGCCCTCGGGCTTGGGCAGGTCCGGTACGAGCTTGGCGATGCCGACGAGTCCGATGACACCGAGCGCGGCCACGATCGTGAACGTGACGCGCCAGCCGACGGACTGGCCGACGAGGGTGCCGAGCGGGACGCCGACGACGTTGGCCACGGTCAGGCCGGTGAACATCATGGCGATCGCTCCGGCCTTCTTCTGCGGGGCGACCAGCTCGGCCGCGACGACCGAGCCGATGCCGAAGAAGGCGCCGTGAGCGAGCGAGGCGACCACACGGCCGATCAGCATCACGGCGAAGACGGGCGCGACGGCGGAGAGCAGATTGCCGACGATGAAGAGGCCCATCAGCAGCATCAGCATGCGCTTGCGGGAGATGCGGGTGCCCAGGACGGTCATGAGCGGGGCGCCGAACATGACGCCGAGGGCGTATCCGGTCACCAGGAATCCGGCCGTGGGGATGGAGACGCCGAAGTCACCCGCGACCTCTGGGAGCAGTCCCATGATCACGAATTCGGTGGTTCCGATCCCGAAGGCCCCGATCGCGAGGGCGAGAAGCGCGAGAGGCATGGGGTCACCTTCCAGACTGTTGCGGGTGCGCTTTACGAGACCTCACAATAATTGCAGACGCTGGCTAATTGCAAGCGCGGGCAATTTCGCTCATCGACTATCCTGGTGTCCAGACGCTCCGGGACGGAGGATTCACAAGCCATGACCGCGACAGACCCCGCACTCACCGCCCTCTCTCAGGGCTGGTGCGCCCTCTCCCTGCTCCACGGGAGGATCGAGGCCCACATCGAGCGCGCCCTGCAGGCCGAGCACGACCTCAGCGTGCGCGAGTACTCGCTGCTGGACGTCCTCAGCCGACAGCACGACGGCGAGGGAGGCCATCTGCAGATGAAGCAGGTCGCCGACGCCGTCGTCCTCAGCCAGAGCGCCACCACCCGCCTGGTGACCCGCCTCGAGGACCGCGGCCTGCTCCTGCGCTACCTGTGCCCCACTGACCGGCGCGGCATCTACACGAACGTCTCCGAGACGGGCCTCGAACTCCTCGCGGCAGCCCGCCCCACGAACGAGACGGCCCTGCGCGAAGCCTTGGACGCCGCGGCCGAGAACCCCGAGCTCGCGCCTCTCGTCCGGGCCGTCGAGGGGCTACGGGTTCCCGCGTGACCCGAGACGTCGGCCCAGGACGTCCCGTCTAGGCTGCGGCCATGGGAGATCTTGAGATCAGACCGGCCGTGGCCGAGGACGTCCCGGCGATCGTCGCGATGCTGGCCGACGATCCACTGGGTGCTCAGCGCGAGTCGCCGGAGGACCTCACGCCGTATCTCGCTGCCCTCGCCCGGCTGTCCGCCGACCCGAACCAGCACCTTGTCGTCGCCGCACGCGAGGACCGCGTCATCGGCACCCTTCAGCTCACCGTCATCCCGGGCCTCTCCCGGAAGGGATCCACCCGCGCGATCATCGAGGGCGTGCGCGTCCACACCGACGAGCGGGGCAGCGGCCTGGGGACACGGCTCATCGAGTGGGCCGTCCTGGAATCCGGGCGTCAGGGCTGCCAGTTGGTGCAGCTGACATCCGACGCGACCCGCACCGACGCTCACCGCTTCTACGAACGGCTCGGCTTCGTGGCATCGCATGTGGGGTTCAAACTGCAGCTGTGACGGGCCGGGTCACGCACGGAGGGCGCAACCCGCGCGCCATGGGCCCGTTTCACGTGAAACACCCGCAGCGTGCTGTTTCACGTGAAACGCCCTCACTGCCGGGCCCCGACTACTGCGGCAATCCCCGCCACCCTTCCGGGTCCACCCCGCCCGGCACCGGAGCATCCGCGCCGTACGGCTCCCGCGTGAAGACGAAGGACCCGAGGTCCAGATGGCTCACGGAACCGTCCTGCCGCCGTACCGCCTGGAGCACCTCCCCCGCGTAGTAGCCGTCGAGGCCGGTCCACGTGCCGTCCCCGTTCGGCCGGAACCGGGAGCGCCGCCCCCCGCCGGCCACCGGGCCCAGCTCCACCCCCGCATCGGCCGCCAGCCGCAGGGCCACGATCTGCGTTCCCCAATACCAGGGCCCCGCCAACTCCAGGACCGCTGGGTCGACTTCGGGCAAGGGCCGCCAGGGCGCGGGGGTCCTGGGCTCCGTCTCGGCGACGATCTTCAGGAGGTCGGCCGCCACCGTGGCGGCGGGCACCCCTGAGGTGCAGTTGACCAGCGTGACGGCCACGAGTCCGTCCTCCTCACTCAGCCACAGCCCCGCGACGAACCCGGGCAGCGAACCGGTGTGCCCCGCCAGCGTCCGCCCGTCCCTCCGCAGCACCTGCATCCCGAGCCCGTACGACTCCTCCCAGTCGCCCGGCAGGGTCGGCGCCGCCGGTGTCCGCATCTCCCGTACGGATTCCGCACTCAGCACGCGGTCGTCACCCACGACCAAGAAGGCCGCGAAAACCGCCAGATCCCGGGTGGTGGACCACAGTTGGCCGGCAGGCGCCATCAGACCGAGATCCTCGCTGGGCTCCGGCAGCAGCACATCGGCGTACGGATGCACGGCCCAGCCCCCGGCGTGCGGCGCCTGCGGCTGGACGCTGGTACGGCTCAGGCCGAGCGGCTCGAGGATCTCGCCGCGCAGGGCCTCCTCCCAGGTGACACCACGCACCGTCTCGACCAGCGAGCCCAGCAGCGTATAACCGGGGTTGGAGTAGTGATGGCGGCGTCCGACCGGATGCCGGAAAGGCTGTTCTCCGAGGACGTCAGCGAGAGTCGGACGGAGCGTGGCGGGCGAACGCTCCCACCACTCTCCCGGCGTCTCAGCCGCCAACCCACCGGTGTGCGCGAGGAGTTCGGCGATGGTGACCTCTCCCGCCCCCGTTCCGGGCAGATACTTCTCCAACGGGTCACCCAGGCCGAGCAGCCCCTCGTCGCGCAACCGCAGCACGAGCACGGCGGTGAAGGTCTTCGTGATCGAACCGATCCGGTACTGCACGTTCTCATCCGGCCCGTGCCCGTCCACCGAGGTGCGTGACCCCGTCCATACGAGCTTCCCGTCCCGGGCGACCGCGGCGACGAGAGACGGCGCACGCCCCTCGCTCTGTGCGACGGCGATGCGGTACTGGAGAGCGCGGCGTGTGGCGGGCAATAGCTCTGGGGGTGTCGTCATGTGCCCAGTCCACCCCGGCTGTTGACCCGCGTCGAGCCGATTTCACCGGAGGCTGATCAGGCCCCGGTTCCACGACGCGGCCTGATCAGGTCTGCGCCATGTCCACGAACCGCGAGTAGTGACCCTGGAAGGCGACCGTGATCGTGGCCGTCGGACCGTTACGGTGCTTGCCGACGATGATGTCGGCCTCGCCCGCGCGCGGTGACTCCTTCTCGTACGCGTCCTCACGGTGGAGCAGGATGACCATGTCGGCGTCCTGCTCGATGGAACCGGACTCACGCAGGTCGGACACCATCGGCTTCTTGTCCGTGCGCTGCTCGGGACCACGGTTCAGCTGGGAGAGCGCGATCACCGGGACCTCCAGCTCCTTGGCCAGCAGCTTGAGGTTTCGGGACATGTCCGAAACTTCCTGCTGACGGCTCTCGGACCGCTTCGATCCGCCGGCCTGCATCAGCTGCAGATAGTCGATGATCACGAGTTTGATGTCGTTGCGCTGCTTCAGCCGACGGCACTTCGCGCGGATCTCCATCATCGACAGGTTCGGGGAGTCGTCGATGTAGAGCGGCGCGGCCGAGACCTCGGGCATCCGGCGCGCGAGCCGCGTCCAGTCCTCGTCCGTCATCGTTCCGGAGCGCATGTGGTGCAGAGCCACCCGCGCCTCCGCCGACAGCAGACGCATCGCGATCTCGTTGCGCCCCATTTCGAGAGAGAAGATGACGCTGGGCAGGTTGTGCTTGATGGACGCCGCGCGCGCGAAGTCCAGCGCGAGCGTCGACTTGCCCATGGCGGGACGGGCCGCGATGACGATCATCTGGCCCGGGTGCAGACCGTTGGTCAGGGAGTCGAAGTCCGTGAAGCCGGTCGGCACCCCGGTCATCTCGCCGCTGCGCGAGCCGATCGCCTCGATCTCGTCGAGCGCGCCCTCCATGATGTCGCCGAGCGGGAGGTAGTCCTCGCTGGTGCGCTGCTCGGTTACCGCATAGATCTCGGCCTGCGCTCTGTTGACGATCTCGTCGACGTCGTCGTCGGCCGCGTATCCCATCTGCGTGATCCGTGTGCCCGCCTCGACGAGACGCCGCAGCACAGCGCGCTCGTGGACGATCTCCGCGTAGTACTCCGCGTTCGCCGCGGTCGGGACGGTCTGGACGAGGGTGTGCAGATACGATGCGCCGCCGACCTTGTTGATCTCGCCGCGCTTGGTCAGCTCCGCGGCGATGGTGATCGGGTCGGCCGGCTCACCCTTGGCGTAGATGTCGAGGATCGCCTGAAAGATCGTTTCGTGGGCCGGCTTGTAGAAGTCGGCACCCTTGAGGACCTCGACGACGTCGGCGATCGCGTCCTTCGACAGGAGCATGCCACCGAGGACGGACTGTTCGGCGTCCAAGTCCTGGGGCGGTACACGCTCGAAGGTGGCCGGGCCGTCGTCCCAGGCGCCGCCTTCCCGGCCTCGCTCGTGCTGGTCCCCCTGGCCGCGGCCACCGTTTCGGCTCTGCCGGGAGGGGGGCAGACGGTCGCTGGGACCGCTGTCGGCCCAGGGGTCGTCCAAGGGCTCGGAAATACTCACCGGGCCACCTCCTCCCGTCCGCCGAGCGGACCTCGCCGTGCCACTCATTCCTACGGCACGACACTGACAAATAAGGGGCCCGTTTCCGCTTCTGACGCGTCGGTTTCGTGAGGTTTCCGAGGCCGGATGAGACGGTGGGCGCCGCCCCACGGTAGGCCTGTCGGCACCGTCAGCCAATCTGGTTATCCACAGGCGGTGTGGATGACGGGCCCCAAGCTGTGGGTAACTGAGGAAAAGCTGTGTACGACCCGGTGGACAGTGCTGTGAACAAGCCCTCAGGCATTTGCATACACAGCCTCTGACCTGCGAAAACCCCATCCACTGGCTGTGCAGAAGAAAAACTTCCCCAGTCGGCCCAAGATCTCTGGAAACCCAGCCTCACGACACGCGCAAGCCCTTCACAAGTAAGGGTCTCGATGCCGTTGCATCTCTTACCTGTGGAAGATTAGATTGGTGCTCATGACACAGGCTCCCGCGACACCCAAGGTCGCCCGCCGTCGGCACGACCGAGAGATCGTCGCCCTCGCCGTCCCCGCCTTCGGCGCGCTCGTCGCTGAGCCCCTCTTCCTCATGGCCGACAGCGCGATCGTCGGCCATCTCGGCACGTCCCAACTGGCGGGACTCGCCGTCGCCTCCGCCCTCCTCACGACCGCGGTCAGCGTCTTCGTCTTCCTCGCCTACGCGACCACGGCCGCCGTCGCCCGCCGCGTCGGCTCGGGCGATCTGCGGGCAGCGATCCAACAGGGGATGGACGGCATCTGGCTCGCCCTGCTCCTGGGCGCCGCTGTCATCGCGATCGTCCTGCCCACGGCCCCGGCCCTGATCGGCCTCTTCGGCGCCTCCGACACGGCCACGCCCTACGCGGTCACATATCTCCGTATCTCAGCGCTCGGCATCCCCGCCATGCTCGTGGTCCTGGCCGCCACCGGCGTCCTGCGCGGCCTGCAGAACACGAAGACCCCGTTGTACGTGGCCGTCGCCGGCTTCGTCGCCAACGCCGCACTCAACGTCGGGCTCGTCTACGGCGCCGACCTCGGCATCGCCGGCTCCGCCTGGGGCACCGTCATCGCTCAGCTGGGCATGGCCGCGGTCTACCTGATCGTGGTCGTCCGGGGTGCCCGACGCCATGGCGCGTCGCTGCGTCCCGATGCTGCGGGCATCCGGGCCTGCGCCCAGACCGGCGCGCCTCTGCTCGTCCGTACGTTGTCGCTGCGCGCGATCCTGATGATCGCCACGGCGGTCGCGGCCCGGCTCGGCGACGCGGACGTGGCAGCACACCAGATCATCCTGTCCCTGTGGAGCCTGCTCGCTTTCGCGCTCGACGCCATCGCCATCGCCGGTCAAGCCATCATCGGTCGTCATCTCGGCGCCGACGACGCCGCCGGCGCACGCGATGTCTGTCGCCGCATGGTGCAGTGGGGCATCGCCGCAGGTGTGGTTCTCGGCGTGCTGGTCGTCGTGGCACGCCCCCTGTTCGTTCCGCTGTTCACGAGCGATCAGGTTGTCCAGGACGCTGCCCTGCCCGCATTGATCGTGGTGGCACTGTCCCAGCCCATCTGCGGCATCGTATTCGTGCTCGACGGCGTCCTCATGGGCGCCGGTGACGGGCCGTACCTGGCCTGGGCCATGCTGATCACCCTGGCGGTCTTCACTCCTGTGGCCCTGCTGGTACCGGCCCTCGGCGGCGGGCTCACCGCCGTGTGGGGAGCGATGACACTGATGATGGCGGTCCGCATGGTGACGCTCTGGCTGCGCTATCGCTCCGGCCGCTGGGCTGTCACCGGCGCGACGCGGTGAACAGAGGGCACCGTTTCACGTGAAACCGCACACCGTGAAACGGCGAGCTGACGGACCACGGTCCCAAGCGTGTGGGGCCGCACCCGAAAGGGTGCGGCCCCACATGTGCTTCAGCTCTGCTCAGGGCAGGGCTCAGGCAGCGACGACCTCGACGTTGACCTTGGCGGCAACCTCGGGGTGCAGACGCACGGACGTCTCGTAGGCGCCCAGCGTCTTGATCGGCGAGCCCAGCTCGACGCGACGCTTGTCGATCTTCGGACCGCCGGCGGCCTCGATCGCCGAAGCGACGTCGGCCGGCGTGACGGAGCCGAAGAGACGACCGGCGTCGCCGGAGCGGACGGCCAGACGGACGTTCACGCCCTCGAGCTTGGCCTTGATCTCGTTGGCCTGCTCGATCGTGGCGATCTCGTGGATCTTGCGCGCACGACGGATCTGCGCGACGTCCTTCTCGCCACCCTTGGTCCAGCGGATCGCAAAGTTCCGCGGGATCAGGTAGTTACGGGCGTACCCGTCCTTGACGTCGACGACCTCGCCGGCGGCACCGAGGCCGGAGACCTCGTGGGTGAGGATGATCTTCATGATTCGGTCACCCTTCCCTTATCGCGCGGTGGACGTGTAGGGCAGCAGCGCCATCTCACGGCTGTTCTTGACGGCCGTGGCGACGTCACGCTGGTGCTGCGTGCAGTTGCCGGTCACGCGGCGGGCACGGATCTTGCCGCGGTCGGAAATGAACTTCCGCAGCATGTTCGTGTCCTTGTAGTCCACGTACGTGACCTTGTCCTTGCAGAAAGCGCAGACCTTCTTCTTCGGCTTGCGCACAGGCGGCTTCGCCATGGTGTATCTCCTGTGTGATCAAGAAGTGGGGGTACGGCCCACCTTCGGCCCGAGGGCTTAGAAGGGGGGCTCGTCCGAGTAGCCGCCGCCGGAACCGCCGCTGGAGCCGCCGGAGCTTCCGCCCCAGCCGCCACCGCCGCCGCCCTGCTGCTGACCGCCGCCGGCCGGCGCACCGGTCGCCCAGGGGTCGTCGGCGGGAGCACCGCCACCGCCACCCTGCTGCTGACCGCCACCGGAGCCACCGCTCCAGCCGCCGCCCTGCTGGCCGCCACCGCCGCTGCCGCCGCCGTAACCGCCCTGGCCACCGCGACCACTGGTCTTGGTGACCTTGGCCGTGGCGCTGCGCAGGCTGGCGCCGACTTCCTCGACGTCCAGCTCGTAGACCGTGCGCTTGATGCCCTCACGGTCCTCGTATGACCGCTGCTTCAGCCGGCCCTGCACGATGACGCGCATGCCTCGCTGGAGCGACTCCGCGACGTTCTCCGCCGCCTGACGCCAGACCGAGCAGGTCAGGAACAGGCTGTCGCCGTCCTTGAACTCATTGGTCTGCCGGTCGAAGGTGCGGGGGGTGGACGCGACACGGAACTTCGCGACCGCCGCACCGGAGGGGGTGAAGCGCAGCTCGGGGTCGTCGACAAGATTGCCGACAACCGTGATGACGGTCTCGCCTGCCATGGGGTACCTCTCGGCGGGTTTGCTGCGGACTGCTTGCTGCTACTCGAATCCCGTAGTACCGCTGAACTGGGAAGTTCAGTGGGTCTCGGGACGGAGGACCTTGGTCCGGAGGACCGACTCGTTCAGGTTCATCTGCCGGTCGAGCTCCTTGACGACCGCAGGCTCGGCCTGAAGGTCGATGACCGAGTAGATGCCCTCGGGCTTCTTCTTGATCTCGTACGAGAGACGACGACGGCCCCAGGTGTCGACCTTCTCGACCTTTCCTTCGCCCTCACGGACGACGGAGAGGAAGTTCTCGATCAGCGGGGAGACAGCACGCTCCTCGAGATCGGGGTCGAGGATGACCATCACTTCGTAGTGACGCATGTGGAACCCACCTCCTTTGGACTCAGCGGCCACGGTCGTTCCGTGGCAGGAGGGTTGTTATGCGTGAGCAACGGTATCGGCCACCACTGACAATCGGGCCTCCCGAAGGAGAACCGCGCGGTTCGTGGGTGCTGGTCCCTCGTCGGGAAGCAGGCAGATACCAATGCAGACGGTCCAGACTACCCGCACCTCGGCTTCCGGTTGAAATCCGACAGCGGATGACCGCACTCTGTACACATCGGGTGTGTATGGCGCTACGATGCGCCACCTTCCGCAGGAGGTGCCCTCATGGCACAAGCAATGCGACCCAACAGCACCAGCGCCGGCTCCCTCTTCGCCTCGGACGGCAAGTCCCATCCACTCCCCGACACCCTGGTCGCGGTGACCGCGGTGCTCGGCGTGATCGCCATCGTCACGTCGATCTGGAGCGGCCTCCATCTCCTGAGCTCCTGGACCGGCCTCATCGGGATCCTGACCGGGGCCTACGGCCAGTACGTCTCGGAGACGACCCGGGAGCGCTTCGCCCTGATCCTCGGCCTGGGGGCATCGGCCGTCGGCTTCTTCATCGGCATGGCCCACGGCGGCCTCTTCGGCGGGGTCATCGGCTGAGGTCAGCACCCCCGAGGGGACTGACCGCCCATACGGCCAGTCGGGGCGCTCACAGGGCGCAGTAGGCTTCGCCGCGAGAGCCGGAGCCCCTGTACCCATGGGGACACACCAGCCCGAGGAGCGCCCCGAATGAGCCTGACCCTGAGGACCATCAGTCGAGAGCAGCATCTGGCATACGTCCAGAGCCTGCCCGCGGCTAGCCACATGCAGGTCCCGGCCTGGGCTGATGTGAAGGCGGAGTGGCGCTCCGAGAGCATGGGCTGGTTCGACGAGCGCACCGGCGAGATGGTCGGCGCGGGCCTCGTCCTGTACCGCCAACTCCCCAAGATCAAGCGGTATCTCGCGTACCTCCCCGAGGGCCCGGTCATCAACTGGTACGCGCCCAATCTCGATGACTGGCTGCGCCCGATGCTCGCGCACCTGAAGCAGCAGGGCGCCTTCTCCGTGAAGATGGGCCCGCCGGTCATCATCCGGCGCTGGGAAGCCACTTCGATCAAGAAGGGCATCCAGGACCCGGACGTGAAGCGCCTGCGCGACATCGAGGCGGACTTCATCGAGCCCCGCGCCTTCGAGGTCGCCGACAAACTGCGCCGTATGGGCTGGCAGCAGGGCGAGGACGGCGGCGCCGGCTTCGGCGACGTCCAGCCGCGCTACGTCTTCCAGGTGCCGCTCGCGAACCGCTCCCTGGAAGAGGTCCACAAGAACTTCAACCAGCTGTGGCGCCGCAACATCAAGAAGGCCGAGAAGGCCGGTGTCGAGGTCGTCCAGGGCGGCTACCAGGACCTCGCGGAGTGGCAGCGCCTGTACGAGATCACGGCCGTGCGCGACCACTTCCGGCCGCGCCCGCTCTCGTACTTCCAGCGCATGTGGACGGCCCTCAACTCCGAGGACCCCAACCGGATGCGCTTGTACTTCGCGCGCCACAACGGGGTGAACCTCTCGGCGGCGACGATGCTCGTCGTCGGCGGGCACGTCTGGTACTCCTACGGCGCCTCCGACAACATCGGCCGCGAGGTCCGGCCCTCGAACGCGATGCAGTGGCGGATGCTTCGCGACTCCTACGCGCTCGGTGCCACGGTGTACGACCTGCGCGGCATCAGCGACTCGCTCGACGAGACCGACCACCTCTTCGGCCTGATCCAGTTCAAGGTCGGAACGGGTGGCGAGGCCGCCGAATACCTCGGCGAGTGGGACTTCCCGCTCAACAAGCTGCTGCACAAGGCGCTCGACATCTACATGTCGCGGCGCTGACGGGAGCCGGGCACGGCGTCCTCAACGGCCCCTCCCGGCACACCCTGCTCCGCTTTCCCCGCGGACCCGGCACAATTCACGTAGCTCCAAAGACTTTCCACATCTCTGATACACCGCAGCCACGAGAAAGGTTCCGGGACCGGCCATGGCGCTCACGCTCTACGTCGACACCGCGCGCTGGCGGGCACACCACAAGCACGTGCTCGAGCAGTTTCCGGGGCTCGTACCCGTCTGCAAGGGCAACGGCTACGGGTTCGGCCACGAACGGCTCGCGGAGGAGGCCACCCGCCTCGGCTCCGACATCCTCGCCGTCGGCACCACGTACGAAGCCGCCCGGATCAAGGACTGGTTCAGCGGCGACCTGCTGGTCCTGACCCCGTTCCGGCGCGGCGAAGAACCGGTTCCGCTGCCCGACCGCGTCATCCGCTCCGTCTCCTCCGTCGACGGCGTGCACGGCCTCGTCGGCGCACGCGTCGTCATCGAGGTCATGTCCTCGATGAAGCGGCACGGCGTGACCGAGCAGGACCTACCGCAGCTCTCGCACGCCATCCAGGACGTACGCCTGGAGGGCTTCGCGATCCACCTGCCGCTCGACCGCACCGACGGCTCGGACGCCGTCGAGGAGGTCATCGGCTGGATGGACCGGCTGCGCGCGGCCCGGCTTCCGTTGCACACCATGTTCGTGAGCCACCTCAAGGCCGAGGAACTGGCGCGTCTGCAGCAGCAGTTCCCGCAGACCCGTTTCCGCGCGCGGATCGGTACGCGGCTGTGGCTGGGCGATCACGAGGCGACCGAGTACCGCGGCGCGGTCCTGGACGTCACGCGTGTCGCCAAGGGCGACCGGTTCGGCTACCGGCAGCAGAAGGCGGCCTCCGACGGCTGGCTCGTGGTCGTCGCGGGCGGCACGTCGCACGGTGTGGGCCTGGAGGCCCCGAAGGCGCTGCACGGCGTCATGCCGCGCGCCAAGGGCGTCGCCCGCGCCGGCCTCGCGACGGTGAACCGCAACCTCGCGCCGTACGTCTGGTCGGGCAAGCAGCGCTGGTTCGCCGAGCCGCCGCACATGCAGGTGTCGATCCTGTTCGTGCCGTCGGACGCCGCCGAGCCGAAGGTCGGTGAGGAGCTGGTGGCCCACCTGCGGCACACCACCACGCAGTTCGACCGGATCGTGGACCGCTGAGCCGACTTCTACTGAAGACGCACAGGTCGGGGCCGGGCACCTAGAAGGTGCCCGGCCCCGATTTCGTTCCCTTCCCGCACCCTGTTCGCTCAGAGTGAACAGGCCTACTCCTTGCCCCAGTTCACCGGCGGAGGCTGTTCACTCCCGTGGTCGGCGTGCCGCGGGGGATGGGCCGCGTAGCCGAGCACGAAGACGTCCTCGGCGCCGTCCAGCACGCCGCCCGACGGGTCGTCCTCACCGGAGCGGCGTACGACATCGCGGTCGGGCATCCAGATATCGCGCACGATGACGGCACACAGGTACAGGGTGCCCACGAGGTGGGCGACGATGGCCAGTTGGTAGCCGTCGGTCGGCAGGCCCTGGTGCTTGTCGCCGCTGGTCGTGTAGGCGAGGTACAGCCAGATCCCCAGGAAGTACCCGACCTCGCAGGCCTGCCAGATCAGGAAGTCCCGCCACTTGGGCCGTGCCAGCGCGGCGAGCGGGATCAGCCACAGGACGTACTGAGGCGAGTAGACCTTGTTGGTGAGGATGAAGGCGGCGACCACCAGGAAGGCCAGCTGCGCGAAGCGCGGACGGCGCGGCGCGGTCAGCGTGAGGGCCGCGACACCGAGGCAGGCCAGCACCATGAGCGCCGTGGCCAGGGTGTTGACGACATCGGTGTCCAGCGGCGTGTCCTTGTGCTGGGAGATGATCAGCCAGAAGGAGCCGAAGTCGACACCACGCTCCTGGCTGAACGTGTAGAACTTCGCCCAGCCCTCGGGCGCGAGGAGCATCACCGGCAGGTTCACCACCAGCCACGAGACGGCCGCGCCGACCGTCGCGATGCCGAACGCCCGCCACTTCCCGGCCCGCCAGCACAGCACGAACAGCGGCCCCAGCAGCAGGACGGGATAGAGCTTGGCGGCGGTCGCGAGCCCGAGCAGCACGCCGAAGGCGAGGGCGCGGCCGCGCGACCACATCAGCATCGCGGCCGCTGTGAGCGCCACTGCGAAGAGATCCCAGTTGATGGTGGCGGTCAGCGCGAAGGCGGGCGCCAGGGCGACCAGGAGGCCGTCCCAGGGGCGCCTGCGGTGGGTGCGGGTGACGCAGGCGGCGATGACCACGGCGCAGATCATCAGCATCCCGGCGTTGACCATCCAGTACACCTGTTCCTGGTGCTGGATGGTGCCGCTGCCCGGCGTCAGCCACGAGGCGACCTCCATGAACACACCGGTGAGGACCGGGTATTCGAGGTAGTCCATGTCGCCGGGCAACTTGTCGAAGTACGGCACGAGACCGTCGGCGAAGCCGCGCCCCTGGAAGAGGTGCGGAATGTCCGAGTAGCACGCATGTGTGTACTGGGAGCTCGCTCCGTAGAACCACGCGCCGTCGTAGCACGGGAACTTCTGCACCATGCCGAGCGCGAACATGCCGAGCATCACGAGCGCGATGACACGCACCGGGGTCCACCACGAGCGGCCGAGCAGCGCCCTTCGCCCGACGGGCCCGCCGATGAACTCGCTGCCGGCCGCCGCGACCTCGTCGTCCCTGGTCGGGCGTACCGGCTCCGGCTCCAGCCGGCTCACATGCGTCGTCTCTGCACTGGGCATGCCGCACATCCTGCCGTACGAGGCTGAGAACGCGGCGGGGCCGCCGCACCCCGAAGAGTGCGACGGCCCCCGTGTGTACGACGTCAGTTCTCGTTGATCGCGTCGTCCCAGGCGGAAGTCCGCACCACAGCGCCGTCCTTGCTGCAGGTGCCTTCGCAGACGTCGGCGCGGAAATAGACCCGCACGTTCTCAGGAAGGTCGCGGTTGCAGTCCTTCGGCGTGCCGCTCGCGCCGTCGGTCTTCTCGCAGTAGTAGCTGCCGCCACTGCCGTCCCAGTAGTACTTCACCGCTGCGCGGTGGCCGTCCTCCGAGGTGTCGTAGACGAAGAAGTGGTCTCCGTACGTCTCGAAACAGACTCGCGCGCCCGTGGTGCTCGTACAGGTCTCCGACGCGATCGCCTGCGGAACGGCTGTCAGTCCGATTCCCACCGACGCGGCCCCCACCAAGGCGATCCTGGACAACCAAGGACTTACACGCATATCAAACCCCTCCCCAAAAGGAACTCGAAACAACCCGGAAAAAGTTACAGCACCATCACGATGAACACAAAGGAAAGGTAAAGCGAGTCTCTGCGAGTAAATTTCGAGCATAGGCCAGAAAGAAGAGAAGAAGGATTAACGTGAACGTTAGATCGAAAATCGGGCGAATCGCTTTCGGCGCCCTGGCAGCCTCAGCTCTGGTCATAGCGGTACCGAACAGCGCCTATGCGCTGGACACCAAGGCGATCCTCTGGGCCGATTACAACGACCAGCAGGCACAGGCCAAGTTCGTGTCCACCGGTGACCGTCTCCACGTGCACGACTACCAGGCCGACGGGTACTCCGCGGTCGCGCGCTTCAACTACACGGGGAGCAGCACGACCTGGTACCTCTGGGACAGCACGGGGTCGCACAACGGCGGGGTCTATACAGACCTTCCCATTCCGGAATCCGGCGGCATCAGCTTCCAGGTCTGCGTCGGCTCCGCCGGATCGGGATGGGTGGGGGACAGCGACAACGTCAACCAGTGCTCCCCGTGGGTTCGGGCGGCTGCGGACGGTTCCTCCTGATCCTCACCACCTGCCCGGTCAACGACTGAGGGCTGCGCGCGGATTTCCCGTTCGGGATCCGCGCGCAGCCCTCAGTCCGTTTTTTCGAGCCGCCTATCCTGCCCCTCCGAATAGACCGCCCCCGTTTTCATTGCCTTTTGTATTCCCGGTTCCTTCGGTGGCGCTTTCCGTCGGCGACGATGTCATCCCACCGTCGGTGGTACCTCCCGAATCGGTACCTCCATTGCCCGCACCACCGTTGTCCTCACAGTTCCAGTCCCATCCACTGCACGTCTCGCTGGTGGACGGCGTGGGGCTCGTGGTCGGGGACGTGGAGGGCTCGGCCGGTTTCGTATCGGTCGGGGAAGGCGTCACCGACGGGGACGGCGTCGGGGTCGGAGTCGGGGTGCCGACGATCTCGCCGATCTTTTCGGGATCGGGGAAGTCCTTGTGGTCCACGCCCTTCAGGGCGGCCGCCATGTAGTCCTTCCAGATCTGCGCCGGAATGTCACCACCATGGATGGAGGCCACGCCACCCGTGCCGTTCATGGAAAGGAGCTTCTTGCCGTTGGACCGGGGGTCGGTACGGAACAGCGTGACGGCCGTCGAGAGCTCCGGGGTGTAGCCCACGAACCACGCCGACTTGTTCTCGTCCGTCGTACCGGTCTTGCCGGCGACGGGGAAGCCGATGTCCGCGACCTTCTCCTTGGCCGTGCCGTTCTTCACCACGTTCTGCAGGACATCGGTGACGTTGTCCGCCACCGACTTCCCCATGGCCTGGGACGGCTCCGGCTTGTCGAATCCCTGAAGCTCGCTGCCGTTCTTGTCCACGACCTTGGTCACGGAGTACGGGTCGTAGTGCGTACCGGACGTGGCGAACGACCCGTAGGCGTCGGCCATGCGGATGGCGCTCGGCGTGGACGTACCCAGCGAGAACGAGGCGTTGTTCAGGTTGCCCTGGTCGAAGCTGGACTCGAGGATGCCCGCCTTCTTGGCCAGCTCTCGCGTCTTGGCCAGACCCACGTCGATGCCGAGCTGGACGAACGGCGAGTTGACCGACTGCTCCATGGCCTTGCGCAGGGTGATGTCGCCCCACGCCTTGGTGCCCTCGTTCTTCTGCCGGAACGGCGTGCCGTCGGCCGCTCGGATGGGGTCACCGTTGCGGTCCTTGATCACGATGAGGTCGTTGCCGTTGTACAGGCTCATCGGCGAGATCGGCTTCCCGTCCGACTTGTACGTGCCGTACTCCATCGCCGAGGCCAGCACGAAGGGCTTCCAGGTGGAGCCGACGGGCACACCCGCGGTGTTGGCGTTGTTCGTGTAGTGGTCCTTGTCGTACCCCGCACCGCCGTACAGCGCCACGATCCTGCCGGTGTTCGGATCCACCGAACCGGCGCCGAACTGAACGTACTTGTCCTTGGCGCGATTCTTGGGATCCAGGAAGCTGTCCTCGGTGGCCTTGACCGCCTTCTGCAGCTCTTCGACCTTCTTCTTGTTGAAGGTCGTGTAGATCTTGTAGCCGCCCATCTCCAGGGCCTCGGGCGAGATCTTGCTGTTCTTGGTGACGTAATCCTTGGCGATGTCCACCAGGTAACCGGTCTGGCCCGAGAGAGCGGACTTCTGCTTCTTGATCTCCGGGAAGCCCTTCAGGCTGCTGCGATCGGCCTGAGACATGTTCCCGACCTCGACCTCACGGTCGGCGATCCACTTCCACCGCGACTCGGCACGCGCCTTGTTGGCAGCCGGCGTCGCGATCTCGCCGATGCCACCGTCGGGGTTGTAGAGGTTCGGGCCCTTCAGCACCGAAGCGAGGAAAATGCTCTGCTCGGGCGTGAGTTTGCTGGACTCAGTGTCGAAGTAGGCCCGCGCGGCAGCCTGGATGCCGTAGGCGTTGCGACCGAAGTACGCGGTGTTGAGGTACCCCTTGAGGATGTCGTCCTTGTCGACCGTGGCGCCGACCTTCACCGAGATGAAGAGCTCCTTGGCCTTACGGGAGATCGACTGGGACTGGTCATCCAGCATCGCGTTCTTCACGTACTGCTGGGTGATGGTCGAGCCGCCCTGCGTCTGACCGCCACGCGCCATGTTGAACATCGCGCGCGCGATACCCATCGGGTCGACGCCGGAGTCGTCGTAGAACGAGGCGTTCTCCGCCGAGATCACGGCATTCCGCATGGACTTCGGAATCTCGTCCATCGGCACGATCTGGCGGTTCTGCTTGCCCCCTGTCGCGGCCATCTGCGTGTTGTCGTCCCAGTAGAAGACGTTCGACTGGGCCTGGGCAGCCTGTGCCTCGATCGGCACGGACACGACCAACAGGCCGATGCCGAACGCTCCGATCCCCAGAAGTACGAAGCCGAAGCACGTACCGACGACCTGCTTCCACGACGGCACGAACCGAGCCGGCCCGTGCTTGCCCGCGCGCGGGTAGTCGATGAACCTCTTCTTCTGCGGGCGCCCTGAGCCGCGGCCCCTGCCGCGCCCCGGGCCGTTCGGGCCGCCGCCACCACGGCGTCCCCCTCCGCCGGTGCCACCGTGGCCGGTGCCACCGCTCTCGGACGCCCTGCGCCTGCTCCCGCTGCCGCGCTGGGCAGCCCGGCGTGCTTCCGCACGGCCTCCCCAGGGACGGTCGTCGTCGCCCTGGCCGCCGTACGAGCCCGAGGAACTCGGGGGCTCGTCGGAACCAGAAGGCGACGCGGTGCTGCCGCGCGGTGCCGCACGGCGGCCCGACGGTTCTGCTGACGCTCCGCGACGGGCCGCGGCGCGTCCGCCGCCCTGCGGCTGCGGCGGTTTGCGACGGTGCTCGCTCATCGAACGATTACTCCTCGGGCAGGCGCGGCCAAGCGCGCCTGGAAACGGCGTCTGGTTTCCGGTCCCCCCGAAGTACGGATGCGCCCCTTACGGCACTCACCCGCACTGCACCCAGGACAACGACGCCCCCAGGCGTCACTCGGTTCCCGGTGGTCTGCATGGCGGACAGACTACGCACCGTCAAAACCCTCCGAGGGTCGAAGTTCACCCCAAATCAGGCAAGTTGCTTCCTGAGAATTGGTGATGTGACGCCGTTCACCGTGATCCCTCTTGTCGCAGTCGTCGCGTCGTTCTATCGTGCTGATGTATCGAGTCGATACATCAGCACGACATAAAGAGTCGATACATGGGCCCGCGACAGTGAGGAGGCGACGATGAGCCGGCGCTCCGGCATCCTCGAGTTCGCCGTACTCGGACTGCTCCGCGAATCACCGATGCACGGCTATGAGCTGCGCAAACGACTCAATACTTCGCTGGGGGTCTTCCGCGCCTTCAGCTACGGGACGCTGTACCCCTGCCTCAAGACGCTGGTCGCGAGCGGCTGGTTGATCGAGGAACCGGGTGCTGTCGGCCCCGCCGACGCCCCTGCTCCACTCACAGGGCGTCGCGCCAAGATCGTCTATCGGTTGACGGCGGAAGGTAAGGAGCACTTCGAGGACCTCCTCTCGCAGACCGGGCCCGACGCCTACGAGGACGAGCATTTCGCCGCGCGATTCGCCTTTTTCGGGCAGACATCACGCGACGTACGCATGCGCGTCCTCGAAGGCCGTCGCAGCCGGCTGGAGGAGCGCCTCGAAAAGATGCGCCTCTCCTTCGCCCGCACCCGGGAGCGCCTGGACGACTACACGCTCGAGCTGCAGCGACACGGCATGGAGTCCGTGGAGCGCGAAGTGCGCTGGCTGAACGAGCTCATCGAGAGCGAGCGCGCGGGCCGCGACCAGCGAAGGCCGGGCCCGGGGGACGCAGCTCAGCAGGACACATCTGGAGAGACGGGCGGCCTGCCCCGGAACCGGGACAGCACCCGGCCGGATCCGTCCGACGACACCGCCACGTGAAGTCCGCTCAGGACTTCACCAGTACACACAGGGAGCAACCGGAATGGGTTCGGTTCGCGTAGCCATCGTCGGCGTGGGCAACTGCGCCGCCTCGCTGGTGCAGGGCGTCGAGTTCTACAAGGACGCTGACCCGGAGACCAAGGTCCCCGGCCTCATGCACGTCCAGTTCGGCGACTACCACGTCGGCGACGTCGAGTTCGTCGCCGCGTTCGACGTCGACGCGAAGAAGGTCGGCCTCGACCTCGCGGACGCCATCGGCGCCTCCGAGAACAACACCATCAAGATCTGCGACGTCCCGAATTCGGGCGTCCAGGTCCAGCGTGGCCACACGCTCGACGGTCTGGGCAAGTACTACCGCGAGACGATCGAGGAGTCCGACGAGGCCCCGGCCGACATCGTCCAGATCCTCAAGGACAAGCAGGTCGACGTTCTCGTCTGCTACCTGCCCGTGGGTTCCGAGGACGCGGCGAAGTTCTACGCCCAGTGCGCCATCGACGCCAAGGTCGCGTTCGTCAACGCCCTTCCGGTCTTCATCGCCGGCACCAAGGAGTGGGCGGACAAGTTCACCGAGGCGGGCGTCCCGATCGTCGGTGACGACATCAAGTCGCAGGTCGGCGCGACCATCACGCACCGTGTGATGGCGAAGCTGTTCGAGGACCGCGGTGTCCGTCTTGAGCGCACCATGCAGCTCAACGTCGGCGGCAACATGGACTTCAAGAACATGCTCGAGCGTGACCGCCTCGAGTCGAAGAAGATCTCGAAGACGCAGGCCGTCACCTCGCAGATCCGCGACCGCGAGCTGGGCGAGAAGAACGTCCACATCGGCCCGTCCGACTACGTCGCGTGGCTCGACGACCGCAAGTGGGCGTACGTCCGCCTCGAGGGCCGTGCCTTCGGTGAGGTCCCGCTGAACCTGGAGTACAAGCTCGAGGTCTGGGACTCCCCGAACTCCGCGGGTGTCATCATCGACGCCGTACGCGCCGCGAAGATCGCCAAGGACCGCGGCATCGGCGGTCCGATCCTCTCCGCGTCCTCGTACTTCATGAAGTCCCCGCCGGTGCAGTACTTCGACGACGAGGCCTACGAGAACGTCGAGAAGTTCATCAAGGGCGAAGTCGAGCGCTGACCTTCCCCCTGGGAGCTTGTTTCACGTGAAACATGCCCTGCCCGAGGGTTGTCGAGGCCCCTGGATCGCACACATCGTGCGTCCGGGGGCCTTACCCGTATGTGAAGCTGTGCCCCATGGCTGTCGTCCGTGACCTGCGCGTCCTACTGCGCCTGCGCGACTTCCGGCGCCTGCTCGCGCTGCGCCTGCTCTCCCAGGGCGCGGACGGCGTCTACCAGATCGCGCTTGCCACGTACGTCGTGTTCTCCCCGGAGAAGCAGACCTCACCCACCGCGATCGCCTCGGCCATGGCCGTTCTGCTGCTGCCGTACTCCCTCGTCGGCCCCTTCGCGGGCGTCCTGCTCGACCGCTGGCGCCGACGTCAGGTCTTCCTCTACGGCAACCTCCTGCGGGTACTGCTGGCCTCCGCGACGGCCGCCCTCATGCTCAGCGGCGCACCGGACTGGCTCTTCTACGCTTCCGCGCTCAGCGTCACCGCGGTCAACCGCTTCGTGCTGGCCGGGCTTTCGGCCGCACTGCCGCGCGTCGTCGACGCCGACCGCCTCGTCGTGGCCAACTCGCTCTCCCCGACAGCCGGAACGCTCGCCGCGACCCTCGGCGGCGGCCTCGCCTTCGCCGTACGACTGGTGGGGTCGGATTCGGACGCGGCAGTCGTTCTGCTCGGTGCGGCCCTCTATCTCTGCGCCGCGCTCGCCTCTCTCCGCATGGACGTACAACTCCTCGGACCGGAACAGGCGTTGGTGCAACCACGCCTCGGTGCCGCCCTCGCCGGCACCGCACGGGATCTTCTCGGCGGTGTCCGCCACCTCACGTCCCGACGGCCCGCGGCGCGCGCCCTGGCCGCGATAACGGTGATGCGGTTCTGCTACGGCACCCTGCTCGTCATGGTGCTCATGCTGTGCCGCTACGCCTGGTCGTCCACCGAGTCCGAAGGTCTGGCCCTGCTGGGCCTTGCCGTGGGTGTTTCCGGGGCGGGGTTCTTCGTCGCGGCCGTCGTGACACCCGCGGCCGCCGGGCGCTTCGGGGCGGGCGGCTGGATCGCGGTCTGCGCCGGCGCGGCAGCCGTCCTCGAGCTCGCGCTCGGCCTCCCCTTCGAGCCCGCCCCCACTTTGGTGGCCGCTTTCGTCCTGGGGTTCACCACACAGGGAGCGAAGATCGCCGCCGACACGGTGGTGCAGTCGTCGGTGGACGACGGCTTCCGCGGCCGGGTCTTCTCCGTCTATGACGTGCTGTTCAACATCTCGTTCGTCGGCGCGGCCGGCGTGGCGGCACTGATGCTGCCGCCCGACGGCCGCTCCGTTCCCCTGGTCGTGCTCGTTGCGGCTCTCTACGGAGGGGTCACGCTCGCCATGGCCCGCGCCGGTACGCGGGTGAAGAACCCGGCCTGAAGCAAATACTCAGCGCACGGGGCGTTGTTTCACGTGAAACAACGCCCCCACACACACCTCGGGGCTCTGTTTCACGTGAAACAGAGCCCCGAGGTGTCACTCGCATCTCAGTCCTGCGGGCGCTCCGCCCACCACTCCTTGAGGGCCGACACCGCCGCGTCCTGCTCCATCGGACCGTTCTCCAGACGCAGCTCCAGCAAGAACTTGTAGGCCTGACCGATCGCCGGGCCCGGCCCCACACCCAGGATCTCCATGATCTGGTTGCCGTCGAGGTCCGGGCGGATCGAGTCCAGCTCTTCCTGTTCCTGCAGCCGGGCGACGCGCTCCTCAAGGCCGTCGTAGGCACGGGACAGGGAAGCCGCCTTGCGCTTGTTGCGCGTCGTGCAGTCCGAGCGGGTCAGCTTGTGCAGCCGCTCCAGGAGCGGTCCGGCGTCCCGTACGTACCGACGTACGGCGGAATCCGTCCACTCGCCGGTGCCGTAGCCGTGGAACCGCAGGTGCAGTTCGACGAGGCGCGAGACGTCCTTCACGAGCTCGTTGGAGTACTTGAGCGCGGTCATGCGCTTCTTCGTCATCTTGGCGCCGACCACCTCGTGATGGTGGAAGGAGACGCGGCCGTCCGACTCGAAACGGCGCGTGCGCGGCTTGCCGATGTCGTGCAGCAGAGCCGCGAGGCGCAGCGTCAGATCGGGCCCGTCGGTCTCCAGCGCCATGGCCTGCTCGAGCACGATCAGCGTGTGGTCGTAGACGTCCTTGTGCCGGTGGTGCTCGTCCCGCTCCAGACGCAGGGCGGGCAGCTCGGGCAGGACGTGATCGGCCAGGCCGGTGTCGACGAGGAGGGTCAGGCCCTTGCGCGGGTGCGCCGAGAGGATCAGTTTGTTCAGCTCGTCCCGGACGCGCTCCGCGGAGACGATCTCGATACGGCCCGACATCGCCTTCATCGCGGCGACGACCCCGGGGTCCACCTCGAAGTCGAGCTGAGCGGCGAAGCGCGCCGCCCGCATCATCCGCAGCGGGTCGTCGGAGAAGGAGTCCTCGGGCTTGCCCGGCGTGCGCAGGACGCGCGCCGCCAGGTCCTCGAGGCCCCCGTGCGGGTCGATGAAGTCCTTCTCCGGGAGCGCGACGGCCATCGCGTTCACGGTGAAGTCGCGGCGGACGAGGTCTTCTTCAATGGACTTGCCGTACGACACCTCGGGCTTGCGCGAGGTGCGGTCGTACGCCTCGGAGCGGTACGTGGTGACCTCGACCTGGAAGCTCTGCTCGACGTCACCGACGCGGGCGTTCTTCTGGCAGCCGACGGTACCGAAGGCGATCCCGACCTCCCACACCGCGTCGGCCCACGGCCGGACGATCTTCAGTACGTCCTCGGGACGGGCATCGGTGGTGAAGTCCAGGTCGTTGCCGAGCCGGCCGAGCAGTGCGTCCCTGACCGACCCGCCGACCAGGGCAAGGGAGAACCCGGCCTCCTGAAATCGGCGGGCGAGGTCGTCCGCGACAGGCGAGACCCGCAGCAGCTCGCTGACCGCGAGTCGCTGCACCTGGCTCAGGGCACTGGGGTTGTCTTCATTGGCGTTCGGCACAACAGGACAGGGTACGTGGCCCCGAGCGCTCGGACCGAACCGTTTCCCGGGGCCGCGGCACGACCGTGGAAGCCGCCCCCTACCCTGGCTCCACGATCTTGTGGAACGGACCGTGGCACCAAGCCACAGTGCTCCTCGTTACCATGCGTGGACACATCTGCGACCACTGACGACGACGAGGGACGGACGAACGCGTGGCCGAGGCGGCAGACTTCCCAGGGATGAGTCCCTCACCTGCCCGCCGTCTGCTGCGGCGCACCGGCGCACTGCTCGCCGCGGCGCCGCTCCTGGCCGCGCTGCCCCTGCTGCCCGGTGCCGCCCCCGCGTCGGCGGACACCCCCATGACGACGGCCGCCGCGAACGCGACCGGCACGAAAACGGTCGACGTGGCGGTGAATCAGCTCTCACCCGTCGCGCCGACAGCTCAGGACACCCTCACCGTCACCGGCACGATCACCAACAACGGCAGGCAGGCCGTCACCGACGCCCACGTGGGGCTGCGGGTCGGCACCTCCTACGGCGGACGCTCGGAGATCGACGACGCCGCGAAGAACGGCTCCGGCGGCTCTCCCGACGGCACGGAGGTCGCGAGCAAGTACGCCCAGAAGGTCGCGAAGCTGGCGCCCGGCGCCACACAGGACTTCGCCCTGTCGGTGCCGGTCAAGGAACTGCATCTCGGCGCCGACGGCGTCTACCAGATCAGCGCCGCCCTCATGGGACAGACAGCCGCGCAGCCGTACGACCAGACGCTCGGCATCCAGCGGACCTTCCTGCCCTGGCAGCCCGCCGCAGCGAGCACCAGGACCAGGACCACCGCGCTGTGGCCGCTGATCTCCGAGACCCACCTCACCGCAGAGACGGGTACGAACGAGCAGCAGACGCCCGTCTTCAACGACGACAGCCTGGCCCGGCAGATCCGGCCGGGCGGCCGTCTCCAGCAGATGCTGGCGCTCGGCGACGACCTAGACGTCACCTGGGTGATCGACCCCGACCTGCTGGCCTCGGTCGACGCGATGACAGAGGCGTACAAGATCAAGGGCGCGAACGGGAAGTTCACGTCCGGCAAGGACCAGGCGATCGCCAAGGAGTGGCTGAGCGACCTTCAGACGGCCGTTCAGGGCCGGAAGGTGGTCACGCTGCCCTTCGCCGATCCGGATCTCGCGTCCCTCGCGCACAGCGGCACGAAGGTCACCGGGTCGCTCGGGCACCTCAAGGACGCCACGGACGCCGCCGTGTCGACCGTGGACACGATTCTTCACGTGAAGGCCGACACGTCCTACGCGTGGCCCGCCGAGGGCGCTGTGGACCCGGACATCGTCAAGGTCGCCACCTCCGCCGGCGCCGACAAGATCATCGCGCGCAGTGACACCTTCCCGGAGACCGGCAATCTCGCGTACACGCCGTCCGCCGCGCGTCCCATCGGCGGCGGAGCGACGGCCGTGGTCGCCGACGCCCGGCTGTCGACCGCTTTCCAGGGCGACATGGCACGCGCCGAAAACTCCACGCTCGCCGTGCAGGAGTTCCTCGCCCAGAGCCTGATGCTCACCAAGCAGACGGCCAAGCAGCGCAGCGTCGTCGTGGCCCCGCAGCGGATGCCCACGACCAGCCAGGCCCACTCGATGGCTCAGGCGCTGCACGCTCTGCAGGACGGCACCTGGACGCAGCCCCAGAGCTTGTCGGCCGCCACCAAGGCGAAGCCCGATCCGGGCGCGACCACGCGCGTCCCGTCCACCCGGGCCTACCCGAAGTCACTGCGCAAGCAGGAACTGTCCGGCGAGGCGTTCGAGCAGATCCAGGGCACCCAGAGCGACCTCGAGAACTTCAAGGTCGTCCTCACCGACCAGTCCCGGGTGGTGACACCGTTCGGTCGCGCGATGGACCGGGAGATGTCCGCGTCGTGGCGGAGCAGGACCGGAACCTCCGCGTCGTTCCGTGACGGCGTCTCGACGTACCTCTCCGACATCACCAGTCAGGTCGCACTGATCGAGAAGTCCGGGGTGCGGCTCTCAGGACGCAGCGCCACCATCCCTGTGTCCGTACAGAACAACCTGTGGCAGGACGTCGACCACCTGGTGCTGCGCCTCACGTCGGACAACGGCACCCGCCTCAAGATCGGCGACGGCGTCTCCGAGGACAAGGCGGTGAAGATCGCCAGCGGGCACAGCCAGTCGGTGAAGTTCACCACCACGGCCAAGGCGACGGGACCGATCACCGTCTATGCCCAGCTGTACACCGAGGACAACCAGCCCTACGGCGAGAAGATCGCCTTCCAGGTCGACGCCACCGAGATCACGCCGACCGTGATGCTCGTCATCGGCGGCGGTGTCCTGTTGCTGGTCCTGGCCGGGTTCCGGATGTACACCCATCGCAAGCGCACCGCGGCCGCCCAGCAGCAGGACGACGAACCGCAGGACGACGACGCGGCGGCGCAGAGCGAGCCGGAGGACCCGTCGGCTCCCACCGCGCGGGCGGACGTTCCGCAGCAGCCGAGTGACCCGATGGCTGACACCGCTTCGGAAAGCGCGGCCCCGTCGGGCCCGGGTGAGAGAGTGGACCGTTGAGCGATGTCGTGGCCGGTGGGCCGGGGACGATGAGGTGGGGTAACCATGAACGCGCCGTACGACGGTGACCGTGGACAGGGCTCGGGTGGCTCCGCCTCGGGCGATGGCCACCCGTACGCCGGCCCGCACGGGGCAGGCGGGCAGGTCCCGCCTCCCCAGCCCGCCCCCGACGCGTATCCGCAGGACGCGTACCTCCAGGACGCCTACGACCAGGATCCGTACCGGGCGCACGACCTCGCCGCCCAGGACCCGGTGACCGAGGCGCTGTACGACCGGGCCGCGCACCCACCGCCGCCCCCGGGCGCCTATCAGGCACCGCAGCCCCTGTACGCGCCGCCGCCCACTAACCAGTACCAGCCCGACCCTCGAGTGTGGGCGCAGACGCCCGCGCCGGAGCCGGAGGGCCCTACCCAGTACCTGCCCTACGGCGACGACGCGCGGACGACCCAGTTCGTCGGCGTCGACGACCTGGTGACGCAGGCCGGCGAGGAGCGTCACGAACCGGACGCCTTCGCCCACCTCTTCCGTGACCAGCAGCCTGGCTACAGCGGAGGCCGTACATCGACCGAACCACCGGTCGACGACCCGACCCGAGTTCTCGGCCAGGTACCGCCGCCCCCGCCGCCCATCGCGGCACCGGCCCCTGCCCCCGCGAAGGGCGGCCGCGCGTCCAGCCTGATGAAGTCGAGCGCGGTAATGGCAGCGGGCACGCTGGTCTCCCGCCTCACCGGCTTCGTCCGCACCATGGTGATCACCGCGGCGCTGGGCGCCGGACTCCTCGGGGACACCTGGACCGTCGCGTACACGCTGCCGACGATGATCTACATCCTGACCGTCGGCGGCGGTCTGAACTCGGTGTTCGTGCCGCAGCTCGTCCGCGCCATGAAGGACGACGACGACGGCGGCGAGGCCTACGCCAACCGCCTCCTCACGCTCGTGATGGTCGCTCTGGCAGTGATCGTCACGGTCGTCGTGGTCGCGGCACCGGTGCTGATCAACCTGATGTCGGACACGGTCTCCAGCAACCCGGCCGCCAACAGCGTCGGCGTCACCTTCGCCCGCTACTGCCTGCCCACCATCTTCTTCATGGGTGTGCACGTGGTCATGGGGCAGATCCTGAACGCCCGCGGGAAGTTCGGCGCGATGATGTGGACCCCGGTCCTCAACAACATCGTCATGATCTTCACGTTCGGCATGTTCATCTGGGTCTACGGCACAGCCGCCGAGACCAAGATGGGCGTGACGACCATCCCGCCGGACGCCGTCCGCCTCCTCGGGATCGGCACCCTGCTCGGCCTGACGGTGCAGGCGCTGGCGATGATCCCGTACCTGCGCGAAACCGGCTTCCGCTTCCGTCTCCGCTTCGACTGGAGGGGCCACGGCCTCGGCAAGGCCGTGAAGCTCGCCAAGTGGACCGTGCTGTTCGTCCTCGCCAACCAGGCCGGCGTCATCGTCGTCACCCAGCTCGCCACCGCGGCCGGTGCGGCGACCGACGTCAAGGGCACCGGCATCATGGGCTACTCGAACGCCCAGCTGATCTGGGGCATGCCGCAGGCCATCATCACCGTCTCCGTCATGGCCGCCATGCTGCCGCGCATCGCACGCGCCGCCCACGACGGCGACCCGGGCGCGGTCCGGGACGACATCTCCTCGGGCCTGCGCACCTCGGCCGTGGCGATCGTCCCGGTGGCCTTCATGTTCGTCGCGCTCGGCGTCCCGATGTGCACCCTGCTGTTCGGCTCCAGCGGCACCGGAGCCGCCCAGTCCATGGGCTACATCCTCATGGCGTTCGGCCTGGGCCTCATCCCGTTCTCCGTGCAGTACGTGGTGCTGCGCGGCTTCTACGCGTACGAGGACACCCGGACGCCCTTCTACAACACGGTCATCGTCGCGGCCGTCAACGCCGCCGCCTCGGCGCTGTGCTACGTGATCCTGCCCGCCCGCTGGGCGGTCGTCGGCATGGCCTTCTCGTACGGTCTCGCGTACGCGATCGGTGTCGGTGTCGCGTGGCAGCGGCTGCGCAAGCGGCTCGGCGGCGACCTGGACGGCGCGAACGTCGTCCGTACGTACGCCCGCCTCTGCCTCGCTGCACTACCTGCCGCGATCATCGGCGGCGGAATCGGGTACGCGCTCACGGAAGCGCTCGGCCACGGAGCAGTCGGATCGATCGCAGCGCTGGTCGTCGGCGGTGCGGCACTGCTGGGGACCTTCTACGTAGCAGCCCGCAAAATGCGGATCGAGGAGCTGAATTCGATGGTTGGTATGGTCCGCGGTCGACTCGGTCGCTGACTCGGGCGACATCGCGCACAACCATCGGCGACCACCGCGTGTCGTGCATAGCGCAGGACTGTGGGCACAATTGGTTTTGGCGTCGGAGTGATTGCAACGGATGGGGAGGCAGGAACGACGGTGGCGGAACGGAGCACGGCTGCCGTCGACGTGGCCGACAACGGCGGTGATGAACCGCTGACCGCCAAGGCGGAGCAGGCCACGGCCGACGGGGTGGCCACGATCGCGGAACGAGAGACCACTGCACGGGAGGAGCCCGCGGACACCGCGGAGACGGGGACACATGTGAGCCCCACCACGACCTCACCTCCCGAGCTGCACAGCGGACACAAGCTCGCCAGACGCTACCGACTCGAAGAATGCGTCACTCGTCTGGACGGTTTCAGCAGCTGGCGTGCGGTCGACGAGAAGCTTCGCCGAGCCGTCGGCGTCCACCTGCTGCCCGCCGACCACCCGCGGGCCCGCTCGGTCCTGGCAGCGGCCCGCTCGTCGGCGCTGCTCGGCGACCCGCGATTCGTACAGGTCCTGGACGCGGTCGAGGAGAACGATCTCGTCTATGTCGTGCACGAGTGGCTGCCCGACGCCACCGAGCTGACGGCACTGCTCGCTGCGAGTTCCCTTGAGGCGCACGACGCGTACCAAATGGTCAGCCAGATCTCCTACGCCATGGCCGCCGCGCACCGCGAAGGCCTCGCCCATCTACGGCTCACCCCCAGCGCCGTGCTGCGCACCTCCACCGGGCAGTGGCGCATCCGCGGCCTCGCCGTGAACGCCGCGCTGCGAGGCATCACCTCCGATACCCCGCAGCGCACCGACACCGAGGCCATCGGCGCGCTCCTCTATGCCGTGCTGACCCAGCGCTGGCCGTACGAGAACGACGCGTACGGCCTGTCCGGACTGCCCAAGGGCGTGGGCCTCATCGCCCCCGACCAGGTGCGGGCCGGCGTTCACCGTGGTCTCTCGGAGCTCGCCATGCGCGCGCTCGCCAACGACGGGGCGACGGCGTCCCGCCAGGAACCCCCGTGCACCACACCGGAGGACCTGGTGAAGGCCATCGGCGAGATGCCCAAGATCCGTCCGCCGGAGCCCGCGTTCACCGCACCGCCGGAGTACCAGCGGACCACGTACCAACAGGGGACGTACGGACGTCCTGCCGCCCCCGGCGTCACTCAGCCCGTAGCCACGCCGCCGCCCCCGCTGCAGAGCCGTACCGGAAAAGCCCTCAAGTGGGCCGTGTCGGCACTGCTGATCGCTGCGCTGGGCCTTGGCAGTTGGCAGCTGGCCGACGCGCTCATGAACCAAGGGGGCGACTCGGACGAGACGAAGCAGACACAGACGACGGACGGCGACGACGACGGCAAGAGCCCGACGAAGCCGCCGGGTACGTCCATCGCCATCAGCGGAGCACACGACTTCGACCCGTTCGGTGACAACTCCGAGAAGCCGGCGGACATAGGCAAGGCGTACGACAGCGACCCGGCTTCGTACTGGCAGACGGACTTCTACAAAGGCGCCGAGTTCGGAAACCTCAAGCCGGGCCTGGGGATAGTGCTCGATCTGGGGAAGGTGCAGGAGGTCGGGAAGGTGCAGGTCTCTTTCATGGGAGACACCTCCGTCGAACTCCGTGCCGTCACAACCAATGACAGTTCGCAGCCCACGTCCTTCAGCGCGTACCAAAAGTTCGCGGAGGGATCGGGCACGAGCGTCACGCTCAAACCGGACAAGACCGTGAAGTCCCGGTACCTTCTGGTCTGGCTGACCAAACTGCCCCTGACTGAGGACGGCACCTACCGCGGACGCGTGAAGGACATCAAGGTCACGAGCTGAACCAGGCACAGATGGCCGTGGGGAGCCGCGCTCGGCGCGGCTCCCCACGGCCATCTTCATGTATGTGGCTCGCCGTCCCTCAGGCATGGTGTTCCAGCCGCTTTCCTGCCGCGGACACCTTTTCCTTTTCGCGGGGCAGCCGCTCAACGCGCACATAAGATCCACAACCAGCAGACAGCTGATCTCCATCGGCCCTCCTTCCTGGGACGTCCTGCTGCCCGTCCGGCCGGATCGCCGTCCTACCTTCCTCCGGACGCTCCGCCCCAGGCCCGATCTATGGCATTCTGGCGAACGGTCTACGAGTTGGGGTCACGAGCCACCTCCCCTACGGCCTCCGGGGGACACGCATGGACAGCCGGTCAACCCAATCCGAGCTCTCGGATCATGAGCTCCTGAGCCGTCACGTCGCGGGGGACAAGGACGCATTCGGCGAGATCGTGCGGCGGCACCGGGACCGCCTCTGGGCCGTGGCCCTGAGGACCCTGGGAGACCGGGAGGAAGCCGCAGACGCGGTGCAGGACGCCTTGGTGTCCGCCTACCGTGCCGCGCACACCTTCCGCGGCCAGTCCGCCGTGACGACCTGGCTGCATCGCATCACGGTCAACGCGTGCCTGGACCGGGCCCGCAAAACGGCCTCCCGGAAGACGTCGCCTGTGGACGACACCGAGCGCCTCGATCAGCTGCTGGAGCCGCACGAGTCCGCCGCCGCTCCAGCAGAGCGCAACGACCTCCATCGGGAACTCCTCCAAGCCCTGGGATCACTGCCGTCCGATCAACGGGCCGCACTCGTCCTCGTCGATATGCAGGGTTACCCGGTGGCGGAGGCCGCCCGGATCCTCGACGTACCCACCGGCACCGTCAAAAGCCGTTGTGCCCGCGGCAGAGCAAGGCTCCTCCCTCTCGTGACGCACCTCCGGACGGAGAACGGTGGCCGGGAAGGTGGCGAGAACCCGCCCCCAGGAAGGAACCGGACGCAGGGGACATCCGTCCCACCGGCAGCGGGACCTCGGGACGAGGCAGGACCACATGATTCGGCTGCGGTGAAGGGCGGAGGTGGGCGAGCGTGACATCCACGACCGACACGGCGGAGCACCCGGAGGTCACCGAGATCTCCGACCTCGCTGAAGGGCTGCTGCCCGCGTCCCGCACGTCCGACGTCCGAAGGCATCTCGACAACTGTGTGCTGTGCGCCGATGTCTACGCCTCCATGGAGGAGATCCGCGGCATGCTCGGCACCCTGCCGGGGCCGCCGCGCATGCCCGAGGACATCGCCGGGCGCATAGATGCGGCGCTGGCCGCCGAAGCGCTCCTGGACAGCCTCGTCCCGGGCGGAACGGAAGAAGGTACGAGGGAAACAAGCGATCCCGTTTCACGTGAAACATCGGTCGTCGACGCTCCCGAACCCGAACCGAACCCGCATTCCGTGGACCGCCCGGCAGGGCACCCACGAGGCGCCGCCGGCCCAGGACGCAAGCCCCGCACGGCACGCCGTCGTACAAGCGCAGCACTCGGAGCGGTCCTGACAGCGGCCGCCCTCGGCGTGGGTGCCCTGCTTCTGCAGCAGAACGGCGGCGGTGCTCCGACTGCGAGGGAAAGCAGCGCCGCTGACACCTTCGCCGACAGCTCGCTGGACGCGAAGGTGTCTGAACTGCTCGGCACGGGCGGCGAACCCTCTGCACCTCCCTCTTCGGACGAGCCGTCCTTCGGCACGCAGGACAGCGGCCCCATGACGCCGCAGACGGTCGGGCCGATGCCGAAGCTGGCCACCACGGTCCCGGCCTGCGTCCAACTCGGAACCCATCGCAACGAGGATCCTCTGGCTGCGGAGAAGGGCACGTACGAGGGAAAGAGCGTCTACCTCGTCGTGCTGCCCCACAAGACCGATCCCGCTCATCGTGTCACGGCCTTCATCGTGGACTCCGCGTGCGTGAAGCAGGCGACCTCCGCGGGCAAGCTGCTCTACACCCACGACTACGACCGCGGCTGAGGGTGGTCGGGCGCACTCCTGACGTGCGCCCGACCACGTCGGGAATGCACGCCCCGTAGGATCCGTTGGGTGGGGTGAGAGTCCTGAGAAGAGACTCCCCCGGCAGTACGCAGCAGTCCCGCAGAGACGAGGAATCAAGCCGTGAGCGACGTCCGAAACGTGATCATCATCGGCTCCGGGCCCGCCGGCTACACGGCGGCGCTCTACACCGCGCGCGCGTCGCTGAAGCCGCTCGTGTTCGAGGGCGCAGTCACCGCCGGTGGCGCGCTGATGAACACGACCGAGGTGGAGAACTTCCCCGGCTTCCAGGACGGCATCATGGGCCCCGAGCTCATGGACAACATGCGCGGCCAGGCCGAGCGCTTCGGCGCCGAGCTCGTGCCCGACGACATCGTGAACGTCGACCTGTCCGGTGAGATCAAGACCGTGACGGACACCGCCGGCACCGTGCACCGCGCGAAGGCCGTCATCGTCACCACCGGCTCCCAGCACCGCAAGCTCGGCCTGCCCAACGAGGACGCGCTGTCCGGCCGCGGAGTCTCCTGGTGCGCGACCTGCGACGGGTTCTTCTTCAAGGATCAGGACATCGCCGTGATCGGTGGTGGCGACACCGCGATGGAGGAGGCGACCTTCCTCTCGCGCTTCGCCAAGTCCGTGACGATCGTGCACCGCCGCGACACCCTGCGCGCCTCCAAGGCGATGCAGGAGCGCGCCATCGCCGACCCGAAGATCAAGTTCGTCTGGGACAGCGAGGTCGCCGAGATCAAGGGCGCCCCGAAGCTCGCCGGCCTGACGCTGCGCAACCTCAAGACGGGGGAGACGTCCGAGCTGCCGGTGACCGGACTGTTCATCGCGATCGGGCACGACCCGCGCACGGAGCTCTTCAAGGGGCAGCTCGACCTGGATGACGAGGGCTATCTGAAGGTGCAGGCCCCGTCGACCCACACGAACCTGACCGGAGTCTTCGGCGCCGGTGACGTCGTGGACCACACCTACCGCCAGGCGATCACGGCGGCCGGCACCGGCTGCTCCGCCGCTCTCGACGCCGAGCGCTTCCTGGCCGCGCTCGCCGACGGCGAAGCCGCCGAGCCCGAGAAGACGCCGACCGCCAGCGTCTGAACCGAACTTTCACTTCCGCAACCCCCCAAGAAATGAGGAGCCCGCTGTGGCCGGCAACCTGAAGAACGTGACGGACGCCTCCTTTGACGAGGATGTCCTGAAGAACGACAAGCCCGTCCTGGTCGACTTCTGGGCCGCCTGGTGCGGACCGTGCCGTCAGATCGCGCCGTCGCTCGAGGCCATCGCGGCCGAGTACGGCGACAAGATCGAGATCGTCAAGCTGAACATCGACGAGAACCCGGGCATCGCCGCCAAGTACGGTGTCATGTCGATCCCGACCCTGAACGTCTACCAGGGTGGCGAGGTCGCCAAGACCATCGTCGGTGCCAAGCCCAAGGCCGCGATCGTGCGTGACCTCGAGGACTTCATCGCCGAGTAATCTCGTCGACGCCGTTTCACGAACGGCAGATGCTGTTTCACGTGAAACACGAAGGGCCGACCCAGAGCGGGTCGGCCCTTCGGCGTCAGTGGGTGCCTACAGCGGACGCAGTGCGGGCTCCTTCTGTACCGCGCCCAACAACCGGTCCAGAGCCATTTCGACATCCTCTTTCCAGGAGAGCGCCGTCCGCAGATCCAGGCGCAACCTCGGGTACGAAGGATGAGGCCGGACCGTTTTGAAGCCCACGGACAACAGGTGATCTGCTGGAAGCAGGCAGGCAGGCTCTTTCCATCGGGCATCACCGAAGGCCTCGATCGCCTTGAAGCCGCGCCGCAGCAAGTCCTTGGCGACGGTCTGCACGATGACTCTGCCGAGCCCCTGGCCCTGATAGCCCGGCATGATCCAGGCGGTCATCAACTGAACAGCATCGGGGGACACCGGGCTGGTGGGGAATGCGGTGGCCCGCGGAACGTACGCGGGCGGCGCGTAGAGCACGAACCCGACCGGGACGTCATCGACGTAGACAACGCGACCGCATGAGCCCCACTCCAGCAGGACGCCCGAGATCCACGCTTCCTTCTCCAGCTCCGGAGTGCCCGCTCTTACCGCGGCCTGACCGCTGACTGGGTCGAGCTCCCAGAAGACACACGACCGGCAACGCTTGGGAAGGTCCGGAAGGTTGTCCAGTGTGAGCGGTACGAGCCGACGCCCCATGAAGGCAGATCCTCGCTTCCTTCCCCCGCAGCGACGCGGGCGGCTGTCAGTGTGCCCCGCTCCCTGAGCAGGCCGCCGACGAATCCGCCAACCGCGCCCAGTCCGAGACCTGCGGTCAGCAGTCCCGTGCGACTCACCGATCGCATGACCCCCGCCTCCCCTGTGAGGTGCTGTCGGGTGAATGCGCTCTTCCCGGTCGCATCGTAACCATGATGCGATTCCATCGATACCGTAAGAAAGCAAAGAGCGGGCCGTGTTCCGGTACACACCGGACACGGCCCGCTTCCTTCTTGCGCGAAGGAGGTCAGTCCTGCTCGTCGCCCTCGTCCGCCTCGGGCAGACCGTTCTGAAGAACCGGTCCTTCACCCGGGGCCAGCGTGCCCAGGATGCGCTCCAGATCGTCCATCGACGCGAACTCGACGACGATCTTGCCCTTCTTCTGCCCCAGGTCGACCTTCACCCGCGTCTCGAACCGGTCCGAGAGCCTCGTGGCGAGGACATTCAGTGCCGGAGACACGCGCGCGCCTGCCCTCGGCCCCTTCGCTCTCGCCGTGCTCGTGGGCCGCGACCCCATGAGGGTCACGATCTCCTCGACGGCGCGCACCGAGAGCCCCTCAGCCACGATGCGGTGGGCGAGCCGGTCCTGCTCCTCGGAGTCGTCGACGGACAGCAGCGCACGGGCATGACCGGCCGACAGGACACCTGCAGCGACCCGCCGCTGCACCGCCGGGGAGAGCTTCAGCAGACGCAGGGTGTTGGACACCTGCGGGCGGGACCGGCCGATGCGGTCCGCCAGCTGGTCGTGCGTGCAGTTGAAGTCCTTGAGCAACTGGTCGTAGGCGGCAGCCTCTTCCAGCGGGTTCAGCTGCGCACGGTGCAGGTTCTCCAGGAGCGCGTCGAGAAGGAGCTTCTCGTCGTCCGTGGCCCGCACGATGGCAGGAATCCGCTCGAGCCCCGCTTCCCGGCAGGCCCTCCAACGGCGCTCGCCCATGATGAGCTCGTAGCGCCCGGACCCTACCTGCCGTACGACGACAGGCTGCAGCAGGCCGACTTCCTTGATGGACGTGATGAGTTCGGCGAGGGCATCCTCGTCGAACACATCACGCGGCTGCCGGGGGTTGGGCGTGATGGCATCGATCGGCAGCTCGGCGAAGTACGCCCCCGCAGGACTCTCGAAGCCGTCCACCGTATTGCTGGTCGTCTCTTCGGATTCCCGCGGTACAGGCGCCTGCGGAAGCGATGCCACCTTCGCGGCCGCCACCCCGCGCTCCGCTGTCAGCATCGGCACAGCGGCGGAAGAAGCCGAGGCTCCTCCTGCCGGGGCGTTCGACGCCGTCTTCTCTGGCGTGGGGGCAGCCGGAATCAGCGCACCGAGACCACGGCCCAGTCCCCTCCGTCGCTCGCTCACTGAATACCCTCCGGCGTGCTCTGCTGGTCAAGTTGAGTGCCCACGTGGGCATGCTGGGCGTCGTAGTGGATCCCGACCCCGCGCAGCGCCATCTCGCGCGCCGCTTCGAGGTAGGAGAGTGCACCACTCGACCCTGGATCGTAGGTCAGCACCGTCTGCCCGTAGCTCGGCGCCTCCGAGATGCGCACCGAGCGAGGAATGCTCGTCCGCAGCACCTCCTCGCCGAAGTGGCTACGGACCTCATCTGCCACCTGGGAAGCCAGCCGCGTGCGCCCGTCGTACATCGTCAACAGGATCGTCGAGACGTGCAGGGTGGGATTGAGGTGTCCACGCACGAGATCCACGTTGCGCAGGAGCTGGCCGAGCCCCTCCAGCGCGTAGTACTCGCACTGGATCGGGATCAGCACCTCGGCCCCGGCGACAAGGGCGTTGACCGTCAGGAGACCGAGCGACGGCGGGCAGTCGATCAGGATGTAGTCCAGCGGCTGCTCGTACGCCTGGATGGCTCGCTGCAGTCGGCTCTCCCGGGCGACGAGAGAGACCAGCTCGATCTCCGCGCCGGCGAGATCGATGGTGGCCGGAGCGCAGAAGAGGCCTTCGACGTCACCGACGGGCTGGACCACTTCTGAGAGTGGTCTGCTCTCGACCAGGACGTCGTAGATCGAGGGCACGTCGGCGTGGTGGTCGATACCCAGAGCCGTAGAGGCGTTCCCCTGTGGATCCAGATCGATGACCAGGACGCGTGCGCCATGCAGCGCGAGCGAGGCCGCAAGGTTGACCGTCGTCGTGGTCTTACCGACCCCGCCCTTCTGGTTGGCCACCACCATGACGCGGGTCTGCTCCGGGCGTGGCAGGCCTTCGCCCGCACGGCCAAGAGCTTCCACTGCCAGTTGGGCAGCGCGACCGATGGGTGTGTCGTCCATCGGGGGCGGTGTTTCACGTGAAACATCCTCCCCCGCCGACTCGGTGCGGGGACCGGGGACCGGATCGGTCATCGGTCCCGCGATGTTGGCGTCGGACCGCAAGGATTCACTCTCCTCGACTTCAGGCTCGCAATGAACAGAGCCTCCCATGTCTTCGGGGTCGAGAACCAGCGAGGCCCGGTCTTCTGTGGATGGATCCCCCGGTGTGGACAACTCCGTGCCCGGTTTGAGGGATCCGAAAGGTCTACGGTCGCGGGGGGCGGCCGCTGTGCGGCCGCGACTGATGATGCCATGCAGCAGTGAGCGACGTTTCACGTGAAACACGATGCACCGCAGCCGGGCGCAGTCTCGCGCGACACCCCGACATGCGTACGTTTGACAGGTTTTGTGGAGTACCGCTGGTCGTCAGGACGGATCAGCGGTACACATCACCACACCGCCTCAGCGATCAACGCCTACGCCGGGTGCGGCCCGTGCGAGCCGCCTTGGCGCGCTTGGCGGCGAAACGCACGCCGCCCGGGCTCTCGCCGACCTCCACCCGCACCACAGTGGACAGTGGGTCGACCGCGCCCTCACCAACATGCAGCACCGAGGTCTGCACCGCGCCGAGCTTGCTCAGCGCCGCGCCGGCGCCCTTGAGTTCTTCCTCAGCCGTATCGCCCTTGAGGGCCAGCATCTCCCCGTACGGCCGAAGCAGTGGAACACCCCACGCGGCGAGCCGGTCCAGCGGGGCCACGGCCCGCGCCGTGACGACATGGACGGGCGTCAGCTTGCCGAGAACTTCCTCGGCGCGACCGCGCACCACCGTCACATGGTCGAGCCCGAGCAGCTCGACCACCTCGGTCAGGAACGTCGTACGGCGCAGCAGCGGCTCAAGGAGCGTGATCTTGAGGTCCGGCCGGACCAGCGCCAGCGGGATGCCCGGCAGCCCGGCACCCGAACCGACGTCGCACACGGTGACGCCTTCCGGAACCACTTCGGAGAGCACAGCGCAGTTGAGAATGTGCCGCTCCCACAGACGCGGCACCTCGCGAGGCCCGATGAGGCCGCGCTGCACCCCCGCGTCGGCGAGAAGCTCCGCGTACCGGACGGCATCCGCATAGCGCTCGCCGAATACCGCCCGGGCCTGCTCCGGAGCCGGGGGGAGTTCTGCTGCCTCCGTCACGGGGACCGTCCTTCCGTACCGCAATACCGCACTGGGTGGCTGACTAACAGGCTGACAAAGATCGGCCCCGCCTGCGAACAGACGGGGCCGGGAAGCAACGTGCCGATCAGGCAGGAAGCACGACGACGAAGCGCTGCGGCTCCTCGCCCTCGGACTCGCTGCGCAGGCCGGCGGCCTTGACCGCGTCGTGCACGACCTTGCGCTCGAACGGCGTCATCGGCTGCATCTTGACCGGCTCACCGGTGTTCTTCACCTCGGCCGCGGCCTTGGCGCCCTGCTCGGTGAGCTCCGCACGCTTCTTGGCGCGGTACCCGCCGATGTCCAGCATCAGACGGCTGCGGTCGCCCGTCTCACGGTGCACCGCGAGACGCGTCAGCTCCTGGAGGGCTTCGAGGACGTCTCCGTCGCGGCCGACCAGCTTCTGCAGATCGCGACCGCTCGCGTCACTGACGATGGACACGGCGGCGCGGTCGGCCTCGACGTCCATGTCGATGTCACCGTCGAGGTCGGCGATGTCCAGCAGACCCTCAAGGTAGTCCGCAGCGATCTCACCCTCCTGCTCGAGGCGGGTCAGGGTGTCGCCGGCCTCAGGAGCGGCGGAGGTGGTGCCTTCCGTCACGGGATGGACTCCTTCTTACGTCGAGGGTTACTTCTTGGACGAGGACTTGGAACGCTGCTGGCCCTTGCGCTGGCCGGACTTGGCCTTGCTCCGGCCGTTCGCACCAGTGGCGGGCGTGGATCCGCCCTGCTTCGCCTGAGGAGCGGCGTCCTCCGGCTCGTCCTTCTTCTCCAGCGAGGGCTTCGCCGGCGAGGAAGGCTCAGGCTTCGCGCCCGGTGCGGTCACACCCGTCTGACGCTGCGACTTGGACTGACGCTTGGGCTGCTGCCGCTTCGGGGTGCCGGCGGGCATGCCGTCCTCGTCCAGGACCTCCGTGGCAGCGGAACTCTTCACCACGGTGCCATCGGCCTGCGCCGCGAGACCGGCCTTGCTCAGGCCGTTGATGAACTTGCGTTCCTGCTCGTTGCGGTCACGGCCCTTGGCGACGATGCCCTTGACGATGTTCCGCTCACGCTTGGTACGGGTGGAACTGTGCGTGACGACGTGCTTCTGCAGGACCTCGAGCATCTTGGCCTGCGCCTTGCTGCCCGGCGTGGGGTTCCTGCTGATCACGGTCATCTGCTGGCCCATGGTCCACACGTTGGTGGTCAGCCAGTAGACGAGAACACCGACGGGGAAGTTGATACCCATGAACAGGAAGATCAGGGGGAAGACGTACATCAGCATCTTCTGCTGCTGCATGAACGGCGTCTTCACCGTGAGGTCGACGTTCTTGGTCATCAGCTGACGCTGCGTGTAGAACTGCGACGCCGACATCAGAATGATCATGATCGCGGTGACCACGCGGACATCGGTCAGAGAGGCGCCCATCTTGGCGACCTCGCTGGCACTGTCCGTGAACTTGGCCGCCAGCGGCGCACCGAAGATGTGCGCCTTCTGGGCGCTGTCCAGCAGCGACTGGTCGATGACGCCGATCTTTTTGTTGTCGGCGATGCCGGAGAGCGTGTGGTACAGCGCGAAGAAGAACGGAGACTGCACCAGGATGGGAAGACACGAGGAGAGCGGGTTGGTGCCCGTCTCCTTGTAGAGCTTCATCATCTCTTCGGACTGGCGCTGCTTGTCGGTCTTGTAGCGCTCCTGGATCGCCTTCATCTGAGGCTGGAGCAACTGCATGTTCCGGGTCGCCTTGATCTGCTTCACGAAGAGCGGGATCAGGCAGATCCGGATCAGCACCACCAGGGACACGATCGACAGACCCCAGGCCCATCCAGTGTCAGGGCCGAAGACGGCCCCGAAGACCTTGTGGAACTGGACGATGACCCAGGACACCGGGGTCGTGAGAAACGCGAAGACACCGGAAATCGCGTTGACGATATCGGAAATCATGTCCCTGATCAGGCTCCTTGGGCATTGGGCGAAGTCGCTGCGGACGGGCCGTCCTGGGCAGAGGGGCTGTCGCCCTCAACGACGGGGGTCGCTTTCTTGTCCCCGCGCAAGGCGTCGCGGAGCATCTCGTGCCAGCGCGGACGCTTGCGTGGTGGAACGTGGTCTACACCGCCGGGCGACCATGGGTTGCATCGAAGGATGCGCCAGGCGGTGAGGGCTGTTCCCTTGATCGCGCCGTGCCGGTCGATGGCCGTGAAGCCGTAGTGGGAACACGACGGGTAGTACTTGCACACCGGACCGAGCAGCGGACTGATCGTCCACTGGTAGATCTTGATCAAAGCGAGCAGTGGGTACTTCATCGCGCGCCCCCTCCCAGCAACCGCTGAAGGGCGGTATCCAGGTCTCGGGCCAGCTCTGCGTGGGTGGCGTCGCCCGCTCCGGGCAACGCGCGTACGACTACCAGGCTACCTGGGGGCAACAAGGCCACCCGGTCGCGCATGAGGTGGCGAAGACGGCGCTTGACCGCGTTCCGCACGACGGCTCCACCTACGGCCTTGCTCACGACGAAACCCGCACGCGATGGGGAAACGCTCTCCCCAAGCGCGTGCGGGTCCGTTGAACCGCTACGTAGATGGACGACGAGAAGCGGGCGTCCGGCCCGGCGTCCTCGGCGTACCGCGGTCGCGAAGTCTTCGCGCCGCCTCAGCCGATACTCGGTAGGCAGCACGTCATGACCTGATTACGAGATCAGGCGGACAGGCTGCTGCGACCCTTGCCACGGCGGTTGGCGAGAATCGCACGACCGGCGCGGGTCCGCATGCGAAGGCGGAAACCGTGGGTCTTGGCGCGACGACGGTTGTTCGGCTGGAAGGTGCGCTTGCTCACTCGGGGGCTCCAGAAAATCGTGTGGTGGCGGGACATCGCCTGGCTGTCACCGTGCGCCCACGAGTAGCTCGCAATACGCCCGAGTGCACCGCTACACGACCCTCAAAATGCGGGGACCGTGACCTTGCCCATCGGAGGCAGGCGGCAGCAGCCATCGACAACTCGACCTGGTTACGGTACGCGCGGCTACGCCATCCGGTCAAACCAGCGTCACGCGCGAGACACTGTCCACAGGCTGGGGACAACAACTTGAACCGCAGCGGTCGCGCTGACTACCGTGGCTGAACTCCGATTCGTTCCCTTCTCACCGCCCCACCCGATTTTCTTCCCGATCCGTCCCAGAACCACACGTTCGTGGGACCAGCGAGAGAGCGTGCCCTGTGGCTGATGTACCTGCCGATCTTGCCGCAGTGTGGCCACAAGTTCTGGAGAAACTCCTCGGGGAAGGCCGCGGACAGGGCGTCGAGACGAAGGACGAACACTGGATCCGGCGCTGCCAGCCACTGGCTCTGGTCGCCGACACCGCACTTCTCGCGGTGCCCAACGAATTCGCGAAGGGCGTACTCGAAGGCCGGCTCGCCCCGGTCGTCAGCGAGACGCTGAGCCGCGAGTGCGGGCGCCCCATCCGGATCGCGATCACGGTCGACGACTCCATGGGCGAGACGCCCGCGCCGGCCGCCCCGCCGGTCCAGCAACACCGCTACGAGGACACCGAGCCGCCCTCCGCTCCCGGCCAGCCCCGCGACACGTACGAGAGCCGCGACGCCTATGACGGCTACGAGCGACGCGGGCCGGAGGAGCACGGCCAAGGCCCTCGCGGCGAGCAACCGCAGGCTCCACGTGCCGACCCACTCCCCACCGCCCGACCCGCGTACCCGGACTATCAGCGCCCCGAGCCGGGCGCCTGGCCGCGGCCCCAGGACGAGTACGGCTGGCAGCAGCCGCGCCTCGGTTTCCCCGAGCGCGATCCGTACGCGAGCCCCTCGCACCAGCCGCAGCACGACTACCGGCAGCAAGAGCGGTCGCCCTACGAGCAGCAGCCGTACGACTCCGAACGTGGCCGCTACGACCAGCAGCAGGACCGCTCCCCTTACGAGCAGAAGCAGGCGGAGCGCCCCTCTTATGAAGAGCGGTCCTCCTACGACGAGCGGCGCTCTTACGAAGAACGCGGTTCTTACGACTCGCCGCACGACCGCCGCCAGCGACGTGACCAAGGGGAACCGTCGGTGGGCGGCCGACGCGGTCAGGACGGCGGTCCCACAGGGCCCGGCCCCGGTGGCCGCGGCGTGCCCAGCGGCGCTCCCGGCCCGCTGGCCGCACAGCCCGCGCCGGCGACGGGCCCAGGGGAGCCGACCGCCCGCCTGAACCCCAAGTACCTCTTCGACACCTTCGTCATCGGCGCCTCGAACCGGTTCGCGCACGCGGCCGCCGTCGCCGTCGCCGAGGCACCGGCCAAGGCGTACAACCCCCTCTTCATCTATGGGGAGTCGGGGCTCGGCAAGACCCACCTCTTGCACGCGATCGGGCACTACGCCCGTAGTCTCTACCCGGGCACGCGCGTGCGGTACGTGAGCTCCGAGGAGTTCACCAACGAGTTCATCAACTCCATCCGCGACGGCAAGGGCGACAGCTTCCGCAAGCGCTACCGCGAGATGGACATCCTTCTCGTCGACGACATCCAGTTCCTCGCGGACAAGGAGTCGACGCAGGAGGAGTTCTTCCACACCTTCAACACCCTCCACAACGCCAACAAGCAGATCGTGCTGTCCAGCGACCGGCCGCCCAAGCAGCTGGTGACCCTGGAGGACCGGCTGCGCAACCGGTTCGAGTGGGGCCTGATCACGGACGTCCAGCCTCCCGAGCTGGAGACCCGTATCGCGATCCTCCGTAAGAAGGCCGTGCAGGAGCAGCTCAACGCTCCTCCCGAGGTCCTCGAGTTCATCGCCTCCCGCATCTCGCGCAACATTCGCGAGCTGGAAGGGGCGTTGATCCGGGTCACGGCGTTCGCGTCGCTCAACCGACAGCCCGTCGACCTGGGACTCACGGAGATCGTCCTCAAGGACCTGATCCCCGGTGGCGAGGACGCGTCCCCGGAAATCACGGCGCCGGCCATCATGGCGGCGACGGCCGACTACTTCGGCCTGACCGTGGAGGACCTCTGCGGATCCTCCCGCAGCCGCGTCCTGGTGACGGCCCGCCAGATCGCCATGTACCTGTGCCGCGAGCTGACCGACCTCTCCTTGCCGAAGATCGGCGCCCAGTTCGGCGGCCGCGACCACACCACCGTGATGCACGCGGACCGCAAGATCCGCGCCCTGATGGCCGAGCGACGCTCGATCTACAACCAGGTCACCGAGCTCACCAACCGCATCAAGAACGGCTGACAGCACCCAGCCACGTCCCTGTAGGGCGCTCCGGGATCGACTCCTGGAGCGCCCTTCTTCGTATGCGCGGACGCTCCCGTCCGCAGTTGTGTACGACCTCGCGCTGCGCCGGTGTTCGATTACTGGGCGCGTTACGGGTGTTCTCCACAGATGTGCCAGATTTTTTCGGTCCACAGCCTGGGGAACGAAAAGTTGTCCAGACTGTGTCCACAGCGGGAGCTGGTGACAAACCATCAGGCCAGGTCAGGTGCCTGTGGATTGGTGGACAAAAGTTACCCACAGGCTGTGGACAGTTTTTTCTTCCACAGCCTGTGCATGCCGTTGTCCACCGTCGACCCACAGGATGTCAGCTGTTGTGCACAGCGATCCGAAGCTTCTCCACACCGCTGTCCACTGTTCGGCAACGCGACGCGCCCCATCACCGTGGCGAGTGAAAGGCGTCACACCGAGGAGGTCGGTTGGGCTGTGGGGAACGTGGGTAAAGCTGGGGACGGCCCTGGGGAGAAGTCACCCGGTCCTGTGCATGGGGTGTGCAGAACTTTTCGCCGTCCACAGAAATGGTCGGTTGTCCACCGGCTCCGCCCACAGCCTCGGTGGACAAAAAATCGCCTCTGACCTGCGAACTAACGGTTATCCACGGTTTCCACAGCCCCTACTACTACTGACAACTAGAGAGAGCTGGGAATCCGTTTCGAAGTGGGGGCTGTGCACAACTTGCTCCCGGCTGCTCGACTGCCGCTCGGTGCGACTTGACCCCGACGGGCACCGACTGTCAGCGCGGTGCGTCAGACTGGTCCCCGGTGTTCTCCCCATCGGTGGGCCGAGTGACACCACGTCTGACGACGAGACCGATGACCAACGCAGGGCGAGAGCAGCCAGCAATAAGCAGGAGGCGGCTTACGGTGAAGATCCGGGTGGAACGCGACGTACTCGCGGAGGCGGTGGCCTGGGCGGCACGAAGCCTCCCGGCACGACCGCCTGCGCCTGTCCTCGCGGGCCTTCTCCTGAAGGCCGAGGAGGGCGCACTCAGCTTGTCGAGCTTCGACTACGAGGTCTCGGCACGCGTCTCTGTGGACGCGGAGATCGACGAAGAGGGCACGGTGCTCGTCTCCGGCCGTCTCCTCGCCGACATCTGCCGCGCCCTGCCCAACCGTCCGGTGGAGATCTCCACAGACGGTGTACGAGCGACCGTGGTCTGCGGCTCCTCGCGGTTCACACTCCACACCCTTCCTGTGGAGGAGTACCCGTCGCTGCCGCAGATGCCGACCGCCACGGGCACCGTCCCCGGGGAGGTCTTCGCCTCCGCCGCGCAGCAGGTGGCCATCGCCGCCGGCCGTGACGACACGCTGCCCGTCCTCACCGGTGTGCGCATCGAGATCGAGGGCGAGACGGTGACGCTGGCGTCCACCGACCGCTACCGCTTCGCGGTCCGCGAGTTCCTGTGGAAGCCGGAGGACCCGGAGGCCTCCGCGGTCGCCCTGGTGCCCGCCAAGACGCTCCTGGACACCGCCAAGGCGCTCACGAGCGGCGACACGGTCACCCTGGCCCTGTCCAGCTCGGGTGCGGGCGAGGGGCTCATCGGCTTCGAGGGTGCGGGCCGCCGTACCACCACGCGCCTTCTGGAAGGCGACCTGCCGAAGTACCGCACGCTGTTCCCGACGGAGTTCAACTCCGTGGCCGTCATCGAGACCGCCCCCTTCGTGGAGGCCGTCAAGCGTGTGGCCCTGGTCGCCGAGCGCAACACTCCGGTGCGGCTCAGCTTCGAGCAGGGCGTGCTCATCCTGGAGGCCGGCTCCAGCGACGACGCACAGGCTGTGGAGAGGGTCGACGCCCAGCTGGAGGGCGACGACATCTCGATCGCCTTCAATCCGACGTTCCTGCTGGACGGCCTCAGCGCGATCGACTCCCCGGTCGCCCAGCTGTCGTTCACGACGTCCACCAAGCCCGCGCTGCTCAGTGGCAAGCCTGCCGTGGACGCAGAGGCGGACGACGCGTACAAGTACCTGATCATGCCGGTGCGGCTGTCGGGCTGAGTCGCCGAAGGACACGGTCGCTCGGGGTACGCCTGAGCGACCTGTCCACAGGTGTGTGCGTGAGCCCGCCCACTGCCCGAAAGGCGTGGGTGGTACCCCCAGGTTTAGGCTCAGGCACAGGTGCGAACGCACGGCCAGGAGCCGTCACGCGCCCCTCACGCCCTGTCGCAACGTAAGGAACCACTGATGGAGCTCGGTCTCGTCGGCCTCGGCAAGATGGGCGGCAATATGCGCGAGCGCATCCGCCGCGCAGGCCACACCGTCATCGGCTACGACCGCAATCCGGACCTCGCTGACGTCCACAGTCTCGAAGAACTTGTGGGCAGGCTCGAGGGTCCGCGCGTGGTGTGGGTGATGGTGCCCGCGGGCGCGGCGACCCAGTCCACGATCGACGAGCTGGCCGAGCACCTGCAGCCCGGTGACATCGTCGTCGACGGTGGCAATTCCCGCTGGACCGACGACGAGAGGCACGCCGTCGAGCTGGGCGTCAAGGCCATCGGATTCGTCGACTGTGGTGTCTCCGGCGGCGTCTGGGGCCTGGAGAACGGCTACGCGTTGATGTACGGCGGCACCGCCGAGGACGTGGCGAAGGTCCAGCCGGTCTTCGACGCCCTGAAGCCGGAGGGCGACTTCGGCTCCGTGCACGCGGGCAAGGTCGGCGCGGGCCACTTCGCGAAGATGGTCCACAACGGCATCGAGTACGCGATGATGCAGGCCTACGCCGAGGGCTGGGAGCTCCTGGAAGCCGTGGACTCGGTGACCGACGTGCGCGAGGTCTTCCGCTCCTGGCAGGAGGGAACGGTCATCCGTTCCTGGCTGCTCGACCTGGCGGTCAACGCCCTCGACGAGGACGAGCACCTGAACAAGCTGCGCGGTTACGCACAGGACTCCGGTGAAGGCCGCTGGACTGTGGAAGCCGCCATCGACAACGCCGTCCCACTGCCGGCGATCACCGCGTCGCTCTTCGCGCGCTTCGCCTCGCGGCAGGACGACTCGCCGCAGATGAAGATGATCGCGGCACTGCGCAACCAGTTCGGCGGCCACGCCGTCGAGAAGAGCTAGTCCGCAGCGCAACCAGCAGTCCACAGCGCCAACCAGTCCGCTGTGGGTCCCCGGCGGATCCACAGCGGTGAGCGAACTCCGGGGGAGGTCGGCCCACGACCATGCACGTCACGCACCTGTCACTGGCCGACTTCCGCTCGTACACCCGGGCCGAGGTCCCTCTCGACCCGGGCGTCACCGCGTTCGTGGGCCCGAACGGGCAGGGCAAGACGAACCTCGTCGAGGCCGTCGGCTATCTCGCCAGCCTGGGCAGCCACCGTGTCTCCTCGGACGCCCCGCTCGTCAGGATGGGCGCCGAGCGCGCCGTCATCCGGGCCCAGGTGCGCCAGGGTGACCGACAGCAGCTCATCGAGCTCGAGCTGAACCCCGGCAAGGCCAACCGCGCCCGCATCAACAGGTCGTCGCAGGTCAGGCCCCGTGACGTGCTGGGCATCGTACGGACCGTGCTGTTCGCCCCCGAGGATCTCGCACTCATCAAAGGCGATCCCGGTGAGCGCCGCCGCTTCCTCGACGAGCTGATCACCGCCCGCTCGCCGCGCATGGCAGGCGTACGTTCCGACTACGACCGGGTCCTGAAGCAGCGCAATACGCTCCTGAAGTCGGCGGCACTCGCCCGGCGGCACGGTGGCCGTTCCATGGACCTCTCCACGCTCGACGTGTGGGACCAGCATCTCGCGCGCGCGGGCGCCGAGTTGCTCGCCCAGCGGCTCGATCTGATCGCGACGCTGCAGCCGCTGGCCGACAAGGCGTACGAACAGCTGGCTCCCGGCGGCGGCCCGGTCGCCCTCGACTACAAGCCGTCATCGCCGGAGATCGTCGGGCACGCGCGCGAGGAGCTTTCCGAACAGCTGCTGGCCGCCCTCGAAGGAGCGCGCAAGCAGGAGATCGAGCGCGGGGTCACGCTGGTCGGCCCGCACCGCGACGAGCTGATCCTCAAGCTGGGCCAGCTGCCCGCCAAGGGGTACGCGAGCCACGGCGAGTCCTGGTCGTACGCGCTGGCCCTGCGGCTGGCCTCGTACGACCTTCTGAGGGCCGAGGGGAACGAACCGGTGCTCGTCCTCGACGACGTCTTCGCGGAGCTGGACGCGCGCCGCAGGGAGCGTCTCGCGGAGCTCGTGGCGCCCGGTGAGCAGGTGCTGGTGACGGCCGCGGTCGACGACGACGTACCGGGTGTGCTCGCCGGTACGCGCTTCGCCGTCTCCGACGGGGCGGTGGAGCGACTGTGAGCGACGGCACATTTCCCGACGGGGCCGCAGGCGCCGACGGTCCGGGAGAGTCCGGCAGGCCGCGGGAACCTCAAGCGGTCCCGGAGCCTTCTGGTGTCGACCTTGCCCGCGTCGCCCTACGAGCGGCGAAAGAGGCCGCACGCGCGCGTGGAGCCGCGGCGCAGCAGAAGAAGCAGGTCCGGCGCGGTGGCGGACTGAGGTCGGGGGCGCGCGCGGACGGGCGCGACCCGATGGGGCTGGGCCCTGCCATCAACCGGCTGATCACCGAGCGCGGGTGGGAGACGCCGGCTGCCGTCGGCGGTGTCATGGGCCGCTGGCCGCAAATCGTCGGTGAGGATCTCGCCAAGCACTGTGTGCCGCAAAAGTATGACGAGGACGAGCGCGTCCTGGTGGTGCAGTGCGATTCGACGGCCTGGGCGACGCAGGTGCGCATGTTGGCTCCGCAGCTGGTCAAGCGCCTCAACGAGGACCTCGGGCACGGCACGGTGCGCCGGATCGACATCAAGAATCCCGGTGGTGGCCCCCGTCGCTACGGCCCCTTGCGCGCCCCTGGAAGCACCGGTCACAACGACACCTATGGGTGACAGCGCGGCTCCGGTAGCTGGGGGTTGACACCCCGAAGCGCTGAGTGCCGCTGTGAGCCTCTTGGAGCCCCGCTCCGCATATGGGGAGTCGGCCGAGACCGGTTGAGGGCGGCACGTGCGGACTCAGGTACCGCCAAACCCCCATCACTGTCGGCGCTACCGGTAGACTGGAAGCTAATCCCGCCCCACTTGTGGGACGCACCGAGCAACGCTGACTAGGGCTTACCGAACCAACACGCCGCAGCCGCACCGGCCACCAACCGGGAGCTTGGCTTGTGCTGTGCCAGAAAGGGCGCTTCGTGGCCGATTCCGGCAACCCCAACGAGAACATCCCGTCCACCGACGCCGGCGCGCACGCGCTCGTAGGGGCAACAGAGGCCTCATACGACGCGAGCGCGATCACGGTCCTCGAAGGGCTGGACGCGGTCCGCAAGCGACCCGGCATGTACATCGGCTCGACCGGTGAGCGTGGCCTGCATCACATGGTGCAGGAGGTTGTGGACAACTCCGTCGACGAGGCCCTGGCCGGCCACGCGGACACGATCGACGTCACGATCCTTCCCGACGGCGGCGTCCGCGTCATCGACAACGGCCGTGGCATCCCGGTGGGCATCATCCCCTCCGAGGGCAAGCCGGCCGTCGAGGTCGTGCTGACCGTCCTGCACGCGGGCGGCAAGTTCGGCGGCGGCGGCTACGCCGTCTCCGGTGGTCTGCACGGCGTGGGCGTCTCCGTGGTGAACGCGCTGTCCACCAAGGTCTCCGTCGAGATCAAGACCGAGGGCCACCGCTGGACGCAGGACTACAAGGCGGGCGTTCCGACCGCGCCGCTCGTCCAGCACGAGGCCACCGAGGAGACCGGCACCACGGTCACCTTCTGGGCCGACGGCGACATCTTCGAGACCACTGAGTACTCCTTCGAAACGCTGTCGCGGCGCTTCCAGGAGATGGCCTTCCTCAACAAGGGCCTGACGATCAAGCTCACGGACGAGCGCGACTCGGCCAAGGCTGTCGTGGGTGCGGACACCGCGGACGCGTCCGACGTCGACGAAGCGCGCTCGGTGACGTACCACTACGAAGGCGGCATCGTCGACTTCGTGAAGTACCTCAACTCCCGTAAGGGCGAGGTCGTTCACCCCTCCGTGATCGACATCGAGGCCGAGGACAAGGAGAGGCTCCTCTCCGTCGAGGTCGCGATGCAGTGGAACACCAGTTACAGCGAGGGGGTCTACTCCTTCGCGAACACGATCCACACGCACGAGGGCGGCACCCACGAGGAAGGCTTCCGCGCCGCGCTGACCGGTCTCATCAACCGGTACGCGCGCGACAAGAAGCTGTTGCGCGAGAAGGACGACAACCTCACGGGTGACGACATCCGCGAGGGTCTGACCGCCATCCTCTCGATCAAACTGGGCGAGCCGCAGTTCGAGGGCCAGACCAAGACCAAGCTGGGCAACACCGAGGCGAAGACGTTCGTCCAGAAGGTCGTGCACGAGCACCTCACGGACTGGCTCGACCGGAACCCGGTCGAGGCCTCGGACATCATCCGCAAGTCCATCCAGGCGGCCACGGCGCGCGTGGCGGCCCGCAAGGCGCGCGACCTGACCCGGCGCAAGGGTCTGCTGGAGTCGGCGTCCCTGCCGGGCAAGCTCTCCGACTGCCAGTCGAACGACCCCACCAAGTGCGAGATCTTCATCGTCGAGGGTGACTCCGCCGGCGGTTCGGCCAAATCCGGCCGTAACCCGCAGTACCAGGCGATCCTCCCGATCCGGGGCAAGATCCTCAACGTCGAGAAGGCGCGGATCGACAAGATCCTGCAGAACCAGGAGATCCAGGCACTGATCTCCGCCTTCGGTACCGGCGTCCACGAGGACTTCGACATCGAGAAGCTCCGCTATCACAAGATCATCTTGATGGCGGACGCCGACGTCGACGGCCAGCACATCAACACCCTGCTGCTGACGTTCCTCTTCCGCTTCATGCGGCCGCTGGTCGAGGCCGGGCACGTGTTCCTGTCCCGCCCGCCCCTCTACAAGATCAAGTGGGGCCGCGAGGACTTCGAGTACGCGTACTCGGACCGCGAGCGCGACGCCCTGATCGAGCTCGGCCGCCAGAACGGCAAGCGCATCCGCGACGACTCGGTCCAGCGATTCAAGGGTCTCGGTGAGATGAACGCAGAGGAGCTGCGCATCACCACGATGGACCAGGAGCACCGCGTGCTCGGCCAGGTCACCCTGGACGACGCCGCCCAGGCCGACGACCTGTTCTCGGTCCTCATGGGCGAGGACGTCGAGGCACGCCGCTCGTTCATCCAGCGCAACGCCAAGGACGTCCGCTTCCTCGACATCTGAGTCGGTCTCAGCTGACCGCCGCAGAAAGGATCTTCACCAGCAATGGCCGACGAGAACACTCCGAGCACCCCTGACGAGGGCGCCGACATCGCGATGCGGATCGAGCCCGTCGGGCTCGAGACGGAGATGCAGCGCTCCTACCTCGACTACGCGATGTCCGTCATCGTGTCCCGCGCGCTGCCCGACGTCCGCGACGGTCTCAAGCCCGTCCACCGCCGCGTCCTGTACGCCATGTACGACGGCGGCTACCGGCCCGAGAAGGGCTTCTACAAGTGCGCCCGCGTCGTCGGTGACGTCATGGGTAACTACCACCCCCACGGCGACTCCTCGATCTACGACGCCCTGGTCCGCCTGGCACAGCCCTGGTCGATGCGCATGCCGCTGGTGGACTCCAACGGCAACTTCGGTTCCCCGGGCAACGACCCGGCGGCCGCCATGCGGTACACCGAGTGCAAGATGGCGCCGCTGTCCATGGAGATGGTCCGGGACATCGACGAGGACACCGTCGACTTCACGGACAACTACGACGGCCGCTCCCAGGAGCCGACCGTCCTGCCTGCCCGTTTCCCGAACCTGCTGATCAACGGCTCGGCCGGTATCGCGGTCGGTATGGCGACCAACATCCCGCCGCACAACCTGCGCGAGGTCGCGGCAGGCGCCCAGTGGTGCCTGGAGAACCCGGAGGCCTCGCACGAGGAGCTCCTGGACGCCCTCATCGAGCGCATCAAGGGCCCTGACTTCCCGACCGGTGCCCTTGTAGTGGGCCGTAAGGGCATCGAGGAGGCGTACCGCACCGGACGCGGCTCCATCACGATGCGCGCGGTCGTCGAGGTCGAGGAGATCCAGAACCGTCAGTGCCTGGTGGTCACCGAACTCCCCTACCAGGTCAACCCGGACAACCTCGCGCAGAAGATCGCCGACCTCGTGAAGGACGGCAAGGTCGGCGGTATCGCGGACGTCCGCGACGAGACGAGCTCCCGTACGGGCCAGCGCCTGGTCATCGTCCTGAAGCGGGACGCCGTCGCCAAGGTCGTGCTGAACAACCTCTACAAGCACACGGACCTGCAGACGAACTTCGGCGCCAACATGCTGGCGCTCGTCGACGGCGTGCCCCGCACGCTGTCGCTCGACGCGTTCATCCGCCACTGGGTGAGCCACCAGGTCGAGGTCATCGTCCGGCGCACCAAGTACCGCCTGCGCAAGGCCGAGGAGCGCGCGCACATCCTGCGCGGCCTCCTGAAGGCCCTGGACGCCATCGACGAGGTCATCGCCCTCATCCGGCGCAGCGACACCGTGGAGATCGCGCGAGAGGGCCTCATGGGCCTTCTCCAGATCGACGAGATCCAGGCCAACGCCATCCTCGAGATGCAGCTGCGCCGGCTCGCCGCCCTGGAGCGCCAGAAGATCGTCGCCGAGCACGACGAACTGCAGCAGAAGATCAACGAGTACAACGCGATCCTGGCCTCGCCCGAGCGGCAGCGCCAGATCATCAGCGAGGAACTGCAGCAGATCGTCGACAAGTTCGGCGAGGACCGGCGCTCCAAGCTGGTGCCCTTCGACGGCGACATGTCCATGGAGGACTTGATCGCCGAAGAGGACATCGTCGTCACGATCTCGCGCGGCGGGTACGTCAAGCGCACCAAGACGCACGACTATCGCTCCCAGAAGCGCGGCGGCAAGGGCGTCCGCGGCACGAAGCTCAAGGAAGACGACATCGTCGACCACTTCTTCGTGTCGACGACGCACCACTGGCTGCTGTTCTTCACCAACAAGGGCCGCGTGTACCGCGCCAAGGCGTACGAACTCCCGGACGCCGGCCGCGACGCACGCGGGCAGCACGTGGCGAACCTGCTCGCCTTCCAGCCGGACGAGGCGATCGCCGAGATCCTCGCGATCCGCGACTACGATGCGGCGCCTTACCTGGTCCTCGCCACCAAGGCGGGCCTCGTGAAGAAGACGTCGCTCAAGGACTACGACTCGCCGCGCTCCGGCGGTGTCATCGCCATCAACCTCCGCGAAGCGGCGGACGGTTCGGACGACGAGCTGATCGGCGCCGAACTGGTCTCGTCCGAGGACGACCTGCTGCTCATCAGTAAGAAGGCGCAGTCGATCCGGTTCACCGCCACGGACGACGCACTGCGTCCGATGGGCCGTGCCACCTCGGGTGTCAAGGGCATGAGTTTCCGCGAGAGCGACGAACTGCTCTCGATGAATGTCGTCAGGCCCGGTACGTTCGTCTTCACCGCCACCGACGGCGGGTACGCAAAGCGGACCAACGTCGACGAGTACCGCGTCCAGGGTCGCGGCGGCCTCGGCATCAAGGCCGCCAAGATCGTGGAGGACCGTGGTTCGCTGGTCGGCGCGCTGGTGGTCGAGGAAACCGACGAGATCCTCGCCATCACGTTGTCCGGCGGTGTGATTCGTACGCGAGTCAACGAGGTCAGGGAGACAGGCCGTGACACCATGGGCGTCCAACTGATCAACCTGGGCAAGCGCGATGCCGTCGTCGGCATCGCTCGTAACGCCGAGGCCGGTCGCGAGGCCGAGGAGGTCGACGGTGACGCCGCGGACGCGGACGGCGCCGTGACGGACGAATCGGCCCAGGACGAGACGGTCGTCGGAACGGACGAGGGCGAGCAGTCCTCGGCCGAGTAGCGCGAGGAGAAGAGTCATCGTGAGCGGAGCCACGGGCGCAGGCTCTACCGGAACATCCACCGGTACGGAAACCGAGGGCGGCCGTGGCCCCGCTCATGACTCGAAGGACTCGCACGAGTCTCATGGATCCCAGGGGGGAACTGTGACGGACACCCGAGGTCCGCAGGCACAGCAGTACGCGGCGGACGGTGGCGGTCCTCTGCCCGGAGAGAGGCAGCAGCCGCAACAATCGGCTCAGCCGTACCATCCGCCGGAGGCGTACCAGAACGCGCCGGCCGGAGCGGTGCGCAGGCCGCGCACCGGCGCACGCACCACCCCACGCACCCGCAAGGCCCGCCTGCGCGTGGCCAAGGCGGATCCGTGGTCGGTGATGAAGGTCAGCTTCCTGCTGTCCATCGCGCTGGGCATCTGCACGATCATCGCGGCCGCCGTGCTGTGGATGGTCATGGACGCCATGGGCGTCTTCTCCACGGTCGGCGGAACGATCTCCGAGGCCACGGGCTCGAACGAGTCCAACGGCTTCGACCTTCAGTCGTTCCTCTCGCTGCCGCGCGTGCTGATGTTCACGACGGTCATCGCGGTCATCGACGTCGTCCTGGCGACGGCGCTCGCGACGCTCGGCGCGTTCATCTACAACCTCTCCGCCGGCTTCGTCGGCGGCATCGAGCTCACGCTCGCCGAGGACGAGTGAGCGGCGCGTTTCCAGCCTGTACGGGGGCCTGAGGGCCGCCTGAGAGCTGATGCCCGGCGGGCCAGGACTATCGATTTTGGGACTGGCCCCCAGGTGCGCTAATCTTCAGAGGTCAGCGCGCGGGACACACACCGCAGAGCGCGGCGGGGCTATAGCTCAGTTGGTTAGAGCGCATCCCTGATAAGGATGAGGCCACAGGTTCAAATCCTGTTAGCCCCACATCATGAAGGCCCTCAAGTGGAAACGCTTGGGGGTCTTCTGCTGTGCGTACACCATGCGTGCATCGCGTATGTTCCCGTGCCCGGGCATGCCGAAAGGGCCCTCTCAGCCGAAAGTCATGGCTGGGGCCTCGTGTCTGCCTCTGTGCGGTTTTCTGCGCTTGTACTTGCTGCGCTGGTACTGCCTGCCTACTGACGCCTGTTGCCTGCGCCTGGGGCCTGTTGCCTTCATAGGCGGCCTATCAGGATGCCGCCCACTGGTTCGGCCGTGTACGAGATGCTGCGTCCCTGGACGGGGTCCATGGTCGCGCCGGGGCTCGTACGCCCCGTCTTGCCTGTGCGCCCTGTTTGTTGCCGTGCTGCGTCGCACTCAGGGCCTATTACCTGCTACTGACTAGCTGCTTACTACGTATGGCCTACTGCGGTGCTTCGGGTGCTACGGGTGTTGCTGTGTTGCGGTGCCACTGTTCTTACTGGTCCAGCTGTTCTTACTGTTCTTACTGGTCTGGCTGTTCTTGCGTGATGTCCTGCTGGTGAGCTGGACGGCTGGTTCCGACTACGGCTTTGCCGTGAGTGCTTCGGTCCGCAGTCCCGCGTCCCTGTCCGTCTGCTCACTCTGCCCGGTCTGCTCACCGTCGGACTGCTCGGTGTCGGTCGGCGCGCGGTGCCGGCAGCTGGGGGAGGAACCGTGGGCCTCGGCGCGGATGCGCTGCTTCATCGTCGGTGGCAGGGACCGCTTGAAGGTCCAGAAGGGAAGGGCCGACGCGGCGGCGGGGGCGCTCACCGCGGAGCTGCGGGCTCCCTCCGTCTGCTGTACGGGAGTGGCCGCGGCGGCCGGGGCGACGAGTCCGAGCGCCGAGAAGAGCGCGATGAAGGCAGAGATGACGATGGTCCACACCGTCATGACCCGGTTCTTGGTCATGGTGTCCCTCACTTTCAGGTTGGGCGATTTGCGTACTTTCCTCATGATGTGTACGCAGCGCCAAGAGTGCGGGACCGACGCTCGCGGCGCGTCGATCTTCAGATGAACACCACCCGGATGGGCGCAAGAGGTCCGATTCCTCCGCTGGGGAGGAGAATTCTCACCGTATGGGGAGAGTCGGGGGTGTTCTGTGGAGCGAGATCGTCCGCTTCTACTGCTGTGTTCCGGGCGGGAGTTGGGGGCGTATCCCAGGTCACCGATCGGTATCGGTCGGTGTGTATAGTCGGGCGGCAGAAGTCCCCTACGCCAAGGAAAGACGAGGTCGCGCGGTGAAGAAGCTTCTCCTGGTCGCACTGGCCGCCATCGGCGGGCTCCTCGTGTACCGCCAGATCCAGGCGGATCGCGCCGAGCAGGATCTGTGGACGGAGGCGACTGACTCCGTGCCCACGGGTTCGTGAGTATCGACAACAGTCTCTGCACAGGCCCCGGTCGCGAAAGCGGCCGGGGCTTTGTGCTGCCCGGGACCGCTCGGCTCGCCCTGTGGGCGGCGCGGGGCCACGGTATTCACGTATGCGACGCCACTTCTTGCAGCAGTGAATGAGTGGCGGGATTGCGGCGGACGGCGGACAGTACGCGGGCCGGAACGGCAGGATGGCCCTTCATGGGGAGACTCATGAGGAGGCTGGTGCAGGGATGGCGCGGCGCAGTGATACCGGCGGTCGCTGCCGGCGCGGGTCTGTGCGCGGTCCTTGCGCTGCCCGGCGCGGCGGTGGCGGCCGACGGGTCCGACCCGTACGTCTACGCCAAGGGCGCCCAGAAGATCCGCGGGACGCAGAACAGCACTGACGCGCCGCGGCTCAGTACGGGCAGGACGTATCGGAGTTCGCTCGGGAGCGGGGCGAGCGGCGCCGCGTACTACCGCGTCGAGCTGGACGGCGCGGCCAACGCCTACCTGTCGGTGGTCGCGGTCCCGTCACTGGCGCGCGACGTGAAGGTCGCCTACTCGGACGGCATCACCGTGACGCTCCAGGACCGTAGCGGCAACCGCTGTGACTCCGAGCGCGCGACGTTCCGCTCCGGTGCCTTTCCGCGGCCCCTCGCGGCCGTCGCGGAGCGTCTCGTACGGCCGGGAAGGATGCGATGCCAGTCGGCGGGGACGTACTACGTCGTAGTGGAACGCAAGGCGGACGCCGACTCGACGCACGAGGCGTGGGGGCTCGAACTGCGGGTGGCCACCGAGCCGGGGTTGGTGTCGGCGACTCCCGGCGAAGGGCCGAAGGCCTGGCCCTCCGCCTCTGTGCAGCCGCCGTCGGGAAAGGCCACGCGGCGCTCGGGAGGCACTGGTTTCAACGACGCGGTGGCGATGTCGGCAGGAGTGTGGAAAGACGGGATCCGGCCCGGCCAGAGCCACTTCTACCGGGTTCCGGTGAACTGGGGGCAGCAGCTCTTTCTCGATGCCGAGTTGGGCAGTTCGGCGGGGGACGGATCGCGACACGGATTCGTGACGGGCGCGCTCGACATGGAGCTGTACAACCCGGCACGGGCGTCGGTCGTGTCCAAGGAGGCGTCGTACACGGGCGATCCGACGTCCACCACGTTCGAACCGCTGCCGCCTGTGGCGTACGAGAACCGCTATCTGATGCGCGGCGACCAGGCGGCGATGCGGCTGGCCGGCTGGTACTACCTCAAAGTCACTCTCAATCCGGCGATGGCGGAGAAGTTCGGGGACAAGGAGTCGGGGCTGACGCTGCGTGTGACCCTCGACGGTGATGAGCGGCGGGCGCCCGACTACGTGCGGGACCCGGGGGACTTCCAGGTGACGGCCGAAGACCGGGAGGCCGCGGAGCAGGGGGAGGGCGGCGCCGTCTGGGAGGGACCGGGCGCGACCGACGGCGCCGACGGGGGAGGGCACGGGACAGAGTCCGCCGGTGCGGGTACCGGCGGGGCTTCCTCCGGTACCGGCGCGGCCGATTCGGGCTCGTCCTCTGCCTCCTCTGCCGCCTCGTCCACGTCGTCGGGAAACGGCCCGATGGTGCTGCTGGGTGTGGCCGGAATCAGTACGGGGAGCGCGCTGGTGCTGTGGCTCGGGGTGTGGCGGGTGGTGGCGGTGCGACGGGTGAGGAGCCGAGTGGGCTGAACGTGGCCTCGGTAATGCCTTCTTCCGGGGTTCGTCAGGGGCCTGTAACAGGGCTTTGTGATCTTTGAGGCAGTGGTTGCTGGTGTGATCAGATAGCAAATGCCCGGGGAACCCCCGGTGCGCACCAGTACTTCGTGCGGTCAAAACCCATGGCCGGACGGGGTGCGAGGCGTGTCACCTACGTCGTCCATCCCGGACTTGTGTCTTTGCGGTCCGGGACGGCGTGACGGAATCGCGTGGTGTCCCCGCGTCCGTCTCCAACCAGTGGTCGTGCGCCTTTTGGCGTGCGTGCCCACAGACGAAAGGGAGCGAAGAATGCGCAAGACCCTGAAGAAGGCCGCAGTTGTCGGCGCCACTGTCCTGGCATTCTCCGGTATAGCCGCCGGAGCGGCTCAGGCCGCGGCCCCGGTGCAGGGCGCGGACATCAAGGGAACCGGCACCCTTGACGACTGCACGAACTGGGGCAAGGCGTTGAAGGCCGACGGGGTAGTCGTGGACTGGGCCTGCATGGTGGGCTCCGAGCCCAACACGTACGAGCTGACGCCGTTCTACGCGAGCTGACCCTCGGCAGTAGATCCTCGGCAGCACCTGTCCGGTCCTTCGCAACGGGGCCTGCCTGCCCTGCCGTAGGCCAGGCGGCCGTCTCTCCTCGCCGTCACCCTCCAAGGTTCGGCCTCTCCGGCTCCCCCGGCGGAACGCGTCCGCCGGGGGAGCCGCTGTCTTTCCGTACCGTTCGTCGCGACTGTCCGTTGCGACTGTCCGTCACTACTTTCCGTGACAGATAGTGCGTTACGCCGGTGCGCCGCCTGCGACCAGCCGGGCCCGGCAGCTCAGGCCTGGGTCAGGGCCCAGATGCCCACGGCGAAGCACAGCACGGCTATGAACAGGACCGGGACCGCCACCTTCGGGGGTGGGCCAGGGCGGCGGCCGGAAATTTTTCGCCCCCGATGTGGAACCTCTCGACCGCGAGCGGTGTACAGAGAGTGACGGCCTTGCTGGTGCGTGACGGTGGCCATCGCGTGGGCCGGAAGAGAGGGCGGGGAGAGGGCATGGGCAACAGGGAGATGAGGGAGGGGCTGCGGTTCGAGCACCGGCGCAGGAGGTGGCTCCGCCGCCGGTGGCCGATGCCGCGGCGGCTCGGGCAGTGGGACCGCGGTGGAGGGGTGGGCCGAGGGCATCGGAGGCACCGATGGGGGCGGCGGGAGCCGATCGTCGACCGGGGTCGGCGTCGGGGTCGAGGCCGGATCCGGATTTGGATGGGGGGCTGGTGCTGGGGGCGGGAGGTGGAAGCTTCCCGTCTCCGACATCGAGGTGACGGTCGATTCCGAGGACGGATCCGAGGATGGCTCCAGAGGCGGATCCGAATCCAGGGATGGCTCCACGGACGGATCCGCGGGTGCTTCCAGGAATGGGTCCGCGGATGGCTGCAGGGCCGACTCGGAGGATGGCTCGTACGCCGACTCGCCGGTCGGCGCGGAGCTCGGCTCCACAGTTGGCCCGGAGTTCGGCCCGGAGTTCGGCCCGGAGTTCGGCTCCGAGGACGGCTCTGTGGACGAGTACGGGGCCGGCTCCGTGGACGACCTCGACGGGACTTCGTCATCCTGGAGGGGGACGGGCATGACCGGTGTCGTCGCGGTGGCGTGCAGCGGACGGGCCCTGCGGCCCCGGACGGCGGGACCACTCGGATCGAACCCCCGAGGCAGCGGCCCGAGTTGATCGAAGACCTCGATCAGCTCGTCGTCCGGTCCCGGCTCCGGCAACAGCTCCGCGGCGGAGAGAAGGGCCTTGCGCGCCCCGGTCGCGCTGCGGAAGCGGGCCTCGGGATCCGGCTGCAGCAGACCGGCCAGGACGCTCCACAGCGGACCGGGCACGCCCACCGGGGCACCCGGCGTCCCATACTCCGCGAAGTGCTCGATCAGAGCCTTCGCGTCCGGCTTGGCGCCCTCGAGGAGATAAAGCGCGACGAGACCCGCGGCAAAAAGGTCCGCGGGAAAATCCGGCTCGGCACCCATCGCCTGCTCGGGCGCGAAATAACCGGGCGTACCCACCACATAGTTGGTCTCCGTGAGGCGCGGCTCGCCCTTGCGCATCGCGATGCCGAAATCGGAGACACGCAGATGCGGCAGACCGGTACCGGTGGCCTCAAGAAGGATGTTGGCAGGCTTGATGTCCCGGTGCACCACGCCTTCGGCATGCACGGCGGCAAGCCCGGAGAGGAGCTGATCGAGCAGAACACAGACAAACGGCGGCGGCAGAGGACCGTAGTCGCCGATCAGGTGCGCCAGCGAGCCACCCGCGACCAGATCCATGGTGAACAGGACCTTGTCGTCGTCCGCGGCCCAACTCGCCGGGGCCAGGACATGTGGATGGTCGATGCGCACAGCTTGCTCACGCACGAAGCGCAGCAGCGTGTGGGCATCGCTCTGCTGCAGGACCTTGGCCGCCACATAGCGGCGGCGCCGGTGGTCCCAGGCCCGCCACACCGCGCCCACTCCCCCGCGGCCGATCGGGTCGGCCAGTTCGTACCGGCCGGCGAAGACCTCACCCATGGTCGTGCGTCGCTCCCCTCCCGGGCCCGCGATGCGGAAGGCCCCCACGGACACCGCGCAAGAATGCCCGGACCGCCCCGCGACCACCGCCGACGGTGGAGGTCACGAGGCCGGATCCAGTGCTGCGCCCGGACAGGGTCAGCTCTGGTGCGCCTGGTAGTGGGCAACCGCGTCGGAGGTACGCCCCGCGCCGTACACCCGGAGGAACTCTGCCAGTTCCGGGTGGGTGGGGGCGAGAGAGTCCGCGGCCTCGATGATGTCGCCGGCCGCCGAGACCGAGCGCAGCAGCGACTGGATCTCACGCACCACACGCTTCACGGTGGGCGCGCCCGAACCGGACGCCGTCTGACCGGTGTTGGTGAGGACCGAGCCGCCCTGCGACTTCCTGATCTCATCCATGCGCTCGGTGGCCTCGGCCGCGCTGACACTGCCGTCGGACACCTGACCCGCGAGATCCTGCAGAAGCTGCACGCGCTGCACCACCGCGGGATTGCCGATCTTCGCGCGCTGACCGCTCATCAGCTGGGACAACATGGGCGCGGACAGCCCAAGAACGCCCGCCAAGCGGGCCTGATTCAGGCCGAGATCCTCGATCAGCCGACGGAAGAGCGCCCCCAGCGGCTCCCCGTACCAGCTCCGCTGGAGCTCCCGGGCTCTTGCGGTAGCTTCCTGCTGTGCGGCGTCCATTGCGTCTCCCCATCGCTTCCCCAAATACGTTGCTTCGCTGCCGTGAAGCACGTGGGGGCATCTTACGGAGAGTGGTTGCCCGCCGGGACCCCCAATCCTTTTGCGAGATCCGGGGGGTGACCCGGTACTCTGGTCTGCGTGCTCGCCCGAGGCGTGAATCCTCAGGTGGCACGCACCCTTTTCGGGGCCTTAGCTCAGTTGGTAGAGCGCTGTCTTTGCATGGCAGATGTCAGGGGTTCGACTCCCCTAGGCTCCACAACCCGAAGCCCCTCCGCCCAGGATCTTCCCTGGTCGGAGGGGCTTCGTCGTACGTGAGGACGCGCTGCACGCAGCGGTCAGCGGCGCTCCTCCGGGTCCGCCTCCGCCTCGGCCTGCTTGGCCTGGACCTCCGGGTCGAGGACGTCCTGACCGGCGCCGTCGACCGAGGTCAGCGGCGCGGCAACCGGAACTTCGGTGGCGGCCGGGGGCTCCACCAGCCAGTCCGGGTTGGCCTGCTTGTCCCACCACTTCCACGCGACGAACGCGCCACCCGCCAGGACACCGAGCACAGCCAGGCCCTTGGCGAGACGACCGGCGCGAGCCCGGCGCTCGTGCTTGCGGACGAGCTTCTGGATCTCCTTGGGGGAGACCTGTCCGCGCAGTGCGGCGAGCGCGGCGACGCTGCGGGCCGTCGCCTCCTCGCGCACCGGCTGGGCCGCCGCCACAGCGTGCTCGATACGCGGCTTCGAGTACTCGGCAGCCTGACGGGCAGCCTGACGAGTACGGGTTGCCGCTTCCTGCGCGGCCTGGTCGACCTTCGGCGGGACATGAGTGCGTGCCTGCTCAAGACGCGGAGCCAGGTGAGCGCCGTACTGGGCGCGCGCCTGCTGGGCGGCCTGCGAGACCTTGGGGCCGAGCACGACGCGCGCTTCGTGCGCATATTGCGTCGCACGGTCCTTGGCCGTCTCGGCGTAGGGCGCCACCACGTCCGCGGCGTGCAGCACGCTGTCCTTCGCCGAGCCGGTCGCGGCGCGCATGCTGTCGATGCGGGTCACGGGATCCTCCTCCTCGGTGGCGTACAGGTGATTCACCTTTCCACCCTTTTGCGGATCATGCCTGCCAGAAGCATCAAATGCAGTGGTAAGGCTTGTTAGGACTAAGAAAGGAGCGGTAAGGGGCTTGGCGACGACAATGCCACGGATCGTGGCAGGGCGCGCCTCTCCGGTTACGAGTAGACCGGTTTTGGGTGACTGAAACCTCGGACGCCAACCTGAGCCGTGCGAGGATCGGCAGGGCACAGAAGACAACGGAAGGCGGATCGTGGCCGAGCAGCTGTACGCCACCCTCAAGACCAACCAGGGCGACATCGAGGTCAGGCTCCTGCCGAACCACGCGCCCAAGACGGTCAAGAACTTCGTGGAGCTCGCAAAGGGCGAGCGTGAATGGACCAACCCGGAGACCGGCGAGAAGTCCAAGGCACCGCTCTACGACGGCACGATCTTCCACCGGGTGATCAGCGGCTTCATGATCCAGGCCGGCGACCCGCTGGGCAACGGGACGGGCGGCCCGGGGTACCAGTTCGAGGACGAGTTCCACCCCGACCTGGCCTTCACCAAGCCGTACCTGCTGGCCATGGCCAACGCCGGGCCGGGGACGAACGGATCGCAGTTCTTCATCACCGTCTCGTCGACCGCCTGGCTGACCCGCAAGCACACCATCTTCGGCGAAGTCGTCGACGAGGCCGGCCAGAAGGTCGTCGACGCCATCGCCAACACGCAGACGAACCCGCGCACCGACCGCCCGGTCAACGACGTGATCATCGAATCGGTCGTCGTCGAGACCCGCTGACGCGAACACGGCTTCCCGCACGGCGTCGAACGCCCGCGTACGAGACCGGCTTCATCCGAGGGGACGACCGCCATGGACCAGGCGCCCGGCAGCCCGCAGGAACCCCAGGACGCCCAGGGCCTGTCCGGCTGCTACCGGCACCCGGACAGGCCGACCGGCGTCCTCTGCACCCGGTGCGAGCGGCCCATCTGCCCGGAGTGCATGGTCAGCGCCTCGGTCGGATTCCAGTGCCCGGAGTGCGTGCGCGGCGGTTCGGGCACCGGGCACGCGCCCGCCGCCAATCAGCCGCGCACCGTCGCCGGGGGGACGGTCGCCGCCGACCCGCGGCTGGTGACGAAAGTACTGATCGGGATCAACGTGGCCGTGTTCATCGCGGTCCACGCGAGCGACACCCTCATCAACCATCTGGTGCTGCTCGGGTCCTGGCCGCCGGCCCCCTTCGAGCCGCAGGAAGGCGTGGCGGCGGGCCAGTGGTACCGGCTGGTGACGTCGATGTTCACGCACACACAGGTGTGGCACATCGCATTCAACATGCTCAGCCTGTGGTGGCTCGGTGGACCTCTGGAAGCCGCTCTGGGCCGCGCCCGGTACCTGGCGCTCTTCCTCGTCTCCGGGCTGGCGGGCAGCGCTGCGGTGTACGCCTTCGGTGACCCTCACACGCAGACGTTGGGGGCTTCGGGCGCCGTCTACGGCCTGTTCGGTGCGACGGCCGTACTGATGCGCCGCCTCAACTACGATCTGCGCCCGATCATCGCGCTGTTCGTGATCAACATGATCTTCACGTTCACGTGGGCCGGTATCTCATGGCAGGCCCACGTCGGCGGCCTGGTCGGTGGCCTCGTCGTCGGGTACGCCATGGTTCACGCCCCGCGCGAGCGGCGCGCGCTGGTGCAGTACGGGGCCTGTGCCCTCGTTCTCGCGGCCGTGCTCGGCACCGTCCTGGTCAGGACCGCGCAGCTCACTTGAGCCCGGTCGCCCACCGATGGTGACCGACGTTGTCCACAGCGGGTGCCGGATCTTGTGCATGCTGTGGGGAACAACTGTGCCCCTCGTCGCTGAGCTGGGTTTTCCCAGCAAGGACAAGGGGCGAACAGATGGTCGAGGGTCACTTGGCCGGTCACACCGGCGTCAACACTCGTTGGGTTATCCACAGATCGTCCGATGTTTTCCCCATGTGGATAACTTGTGGATAACTCAGTGGATGGCTTGGGGCAGAGCCTGGGGTGCCGGGTGGGTCACTTCCACTGGGTGGAGACGCCGAAGCCGGCGGCGATGAAGCCGAAGCCCACGACGATGTTCCAGTTACCGAGGGCATCGATCGGCATCGAGCCGTCGGTCACGTAGAAGACCACGATCCAGGCGAGCCCGATGAGGAACATCGCGAGCATCACCGGGGCCACCCAGCCGCGGTTGGTCAGCTTGATATTGGCTGCCTGCTTCGACGCCGGCGGCGGCGTGTAGTCGGCCTTCTTGCGGATACGTGACTTCGGCACGAGGGTCTCTCCTGTCGATGCGCTGCGTGGCCGCGCAGGGGACGTTGGCTGGCTCCGGGAGCAGCGTACAAGGGGAACTTTGGAGGAATCCGAGCGCTCCCCCGGGCGTCCGTTAGCGTAGTGCTTCCGCGGCGTCTAAGGAGATAAGGGTACGTTGAGCAATTCTGCCGACCCTGACAAAGGGCCTGACAGCGGGCCCGCCCGCGGGCGCTTCCGGCCCGTGCGGCTGCTCACTGTGGGCGTTTTCGCCCTCGCCGGGCTCATCTTCTTCACCAGCTTCAATACGGCTAAGGGCACCAATATCCGTACGGATGCCTCCCTTTTGAAGCTCTCCGACCTGATTCAGGAGCGCAGCCACAAGAACAAGGGGCTGGAAGAGTCCAACAGCGGGGTGCGGGACGACGTCGAGGCGCTGGCCGAGCGGGACGACGGGTCCACGAAGGCCGAGGACGAGAAGCTGAACAGCCTGGAGAAGGCCTCCGGGACGAAGAAGCTCAAGGGCGAGGCCGTCTCCGTCACGCTCGACGACGCCCCGCCGAACGCCACGGCCAAGCTTCCCGGCTACCCGGAGCCCCAGCCGAACGACCTGGTCATCCACCAGCAGGACCTCCAGGCCGTGGTGAACGCGCTGTGGCACGGAGGCGCCAAGGGCATCAAGGTCATGGACCAGCGCCTCATCTCCACCTCCGCCGTGCGCTGCGTGGGCAACACCCTGATCCTGCAGGGTCGCGTCTACTCGCCTCCGTACAAGATCACCGCGGTCGGTGACCCGGAGAAGCTGAAGCAGGCGGTCGCGGTCTCCCCGGAGATCCAGAACTACATGCTCTACGTCAACGCGTACGGGCTCGGCTGGAAAGTCGAGGACGACGGGGCGGTGACTCTTCCCGCGTACTCGGGCACAGTGGATCTCCACTACGCGAAGCCGGTGCAGTAGGCCGTGCGGTAACACCCGAAACACCCGAGCCGGGGGAGGCCGTCGGTGTCGGTGCGAGTCGTCGTCAGGTCGCTGAGCGAGCTGTGCATCACCGTCGGCGCCGTCATCGTGCTGTTTGCGGTGTACGTGCTGTTCTGGACCGGCGTGAAGGCCGGCAGTGCGATGGACCGGCAGGTCGAGGATCTCCAGAACCAGTGGGCCAGGCGGCCGGTGGCCACCGCATCGCCTTCGTCCCCCTCGTCACCCCCGTCCGCGTATTCGCCACCTGAGCCGGCCGCGTACAAGGACGGCAAGCCGTTCGCTGTGATGTACATCCCGCGGCTTGGTTTCACGTGGAACAAGCCCGTGCTCGAGGACACGAAGGTCGAGACCTTGAAGAAGGGGCTCGGGCACTACGCGGGCACTGCCCAACTGGGGCAGAAGGGGAACTTCGCGGTCGCCGGGCATCGGCGTACGTACGGCGATCCGTTCAAGGACTTCCCGAAGCTGGGGCCGGGGGATGCCGTGGTGCTGACCGACGGGACGACCTGGTTCACGTACCGGATCGATACGAAGCCGTACAGGACGCTGCCCAGCGATGTCGCGGTCATCGACCCCGTGCCGCGCAAGTCCGGGTACGACGAGCCGGGCCGCTATCTGACCCTCACCACGTGCGAGCCGGAGTGGGGGCACAGCCACCGGCTGATCGTCTGGGCGCATTTGGATGCCACTCAGCCTGTGGAGGCCGGGAAACCGGAGGCCTTGCGCCGTTAGTCTGGTGCCGTACGGCGACGGCTGAGGCCGTGCGGTGATGGTGTTGCGGGACTGTCAAAGGGGAGCGACCGGCATGTACGGCTGGATCTGGCGGCATCTGCCGGGGAACGCGTGGCTGAGGGCTGCGATCTCGATCGTGCTGGCCCTCGCTGTTGTCTACGTCCTCTTCCAGTACGTCTTCCCGTGGGCCGAGCCGCTGCTGCCCTTCAACGATGTGACGGTGGACGGCCAGTGAGCACGCGTGAGATCCGAGATGCGCGCAAGACCCGCATTCTTGTGGTCGACAACTACGACAGCTTCGTCTTCAACCTCGTCCAGTACCTGTACCAGCTGGGTGCCGAGTGCGAGGTGCTGCGCAACGACGAGGTGAGCACGGCGCACGCGCAGGACGGGTTCGACGGCGTGCTGCTCAGTCCGGGGCCCGGCGCCCCCGAGCAGGCCGGTGTGTGCATCGAGATGGTGCGGCACTGCGCGGCGACCGGGGTGCCCGTCTTCGGCGTCTGCCTCGGTATGCAGTCGATGCAGGTGGCGTACGGCGGTGTGGTGGGCCGGGCGCCGGAGCTGCTGCACGGCAAGACATCGCTCGTACGGCATGGGGGCAGGGGCGTCTTCGCGGGCCTGCCGGACCCGTTCACGGCGACGCGGTACCACTCGCTGGCCGCGGAGCCCGGCACCGTTCCGGACGAGCTCGAGGTGACCGCGCGGACCGAGGACGGCATCGTGATGGGACTGCGCCATCGTGAACTGTCCGTCGAGGGCGTCCAGTTCCATCCGGAGTCCGTCCTCACCGAGCACGGACATCTGATGCTCGCGAACTGGCTCGCCGAGTGCGGTGACAAGGAGGCGGTGGGCCGGTCGGCCGGGCTCGCGCCGGTCGTGGGCAGGGCCTCGGCGTGACCGCGCTGCGCCCCGAGCAGGCCGGTGCCGGCGGGTTCGAGGAGGCCGTCGGGCGCCTCGACGACCCGCTGAACGACCCTCTGCCGGGGCAGCATCCGTCGCCGTGGTTCCGGGCGGAGGACGCGCAGCAGGAGGCGGAGGCGGGGTCTGGGAGGCCGGAGCAGGGGCGGCTGGAGCCGGAGCCGGAGTGGTACGACCCCGAGGGGTATGCGCAGGACTGGTACGGCGGGGCCCACGCGGCGGCGCAGGAGCCCGTGGCCCGGACCGTACGGGATGACGAGACTGTCGCTCTGCGGACTGCGGACACCCGGCGAATAGCGGGAGCCGGGGCCGAGCCCGAGCCCGACCCAGTGGCGGAGCGGGAGCCGGGGACGGCGTCAGGGGCGCCTGTCGTCACCGGTGGGCGGGCCGCGCGCAGGAAGGCCGCCAAGAAGGGCGGTGGCGGCAGACGGCGTGCGGCAGAGCCGCAGGAGGCCTCCGCGGAGGACGACGGCAAGCCGCTCACGCGGGTGGAGGCGCGGCGGGCGGCGCGGGCGGCCAAGCCCACGGCCGGGGTCGTCGTGAGCCGTGCGGTCGGTGAAGTCTTCATCAGCATCGGGGTGTTGATGCTGCTGTTCGTGACCTACCAGCTGTGGTGGTCGAACATACGGGCTCACAGCCTCGCGGGTAACGCCCGGCACCATCTCGAGGACGACTGGGCGAGTGGCAAGGGCAAGCCGGGTACGTTCGAGCCCGGGCAGGGCTTCGCGATTCTCTACATACCGAAGCTGGATGTCGTCGTGCCGATCGCGGAGGGCATCAGCAAGACGAAGGTGCTCGACAAGGGCATGGTCGGGCACTACGGCGAGGACAGCATTCCCACCGCGATGCCGGACGCGAAGACGGGAAACTTCGCGCTCGCGGGGCATCGCAACACGCACGGCGAGCCGTTCCGGTACATCAACCGTCTTCAGCCGGGCGATCCGATCGTGGTCGAGACGCAGGACAAGTACTACGTGTACAAGATGGCGAGTGCGCTGCCGCAGACGCCTCCGTCGAACACGGCGGTGATCAATCCGATCCCCGCGGGTTCCGGGTTCACGAAGGCGGGCCGCTACATCACGCTGACGACCTGCACTCCGGAATTCACCAGTACGTATCGAATGATCGTCTGGGGCAAGATGGTCGAGGAGCGGCCGCGCAGCAAGGGCAAGCCGGACGCGCTCGTCGGCTGAGCCGGCAGCGGCATGGGGCACATCGGCACAGGGACGGGGCAACAGGCAGTGGGAGCGACGACCGACCACGAGGAAGAGGCGGACACGAAGGCCGCTTCTCCTCCGCCGCGGCGCGGGCGTATCGCGATGGCTGTCAGTGTTTTCGGTGAGCTGCTCATCACCGCGGGCGTGCTGCTCGGCCTGTTCGTCGTCTACTCGCTGTGGTGGACGAATGTGGTGGCCGACCGCGCCGCGCACAAGCAGGGGGACAAGGTCCGCGACCATTGGTCCCAGGCCACCGGTCCGGGTGCTCTGGACACCAAGGACGGCATCGGCTTCCTGCATGTGCCGTCGATGAGCAAGGGCGAGGTCCTGGTCGAGAAGGGCACGTCGTCCAAGGTCCTCAACGACGGTGTCGCCGGCTACTACACGGATCCCGTGAAGGCGGCACTGCCGACCAGCGGCAAGGAGGGGAACTTCTCGCTGGCCGCGCACCGGGACGGGCACGGTGCCAAGTTCCACAACATCGACAAGATCAAAAAGGGCGACGCGATCGTCTACGAGTCCAAGGACAAGTGGTACGTCTACAAGGTCTACGACATTCTTCCGGAGACCTCGAAGTACAACGTGGACGTCTTGGGGAAGATCCCCAAGGAGTCGGGGAAGAAGAAGGCCGGTCACTACATCACGCTGACGACGTGCACGCCGGTTTATACGTCGCGGTACCGGTATGTGGTGTGGGGCGAACTGGAGCGGGTCGAGAAGGTCGACAGTGACAGGACACCGCCGAAGGAACTGCGGCAGTAGAGCTCGCTTTGATCGGCACTACGATAAATGGGGCCCGAAGCCGGAACTTTCCTTTACGGCTTCGGGCCCTTCGTTATTGGGTCAGGCCATGGGATCTGAGGCACCATACTTCCGCGCTGTTCGCGGCCGCCGAATCCGCCGAAGCCGCCGAATGCAACTCGCGTGGGAGGCGCTTCCAGGACCAGCGTGCAGATCAAGCGTGATCGTTGGTGTCCACTCGGTGAACTAGGGCCTTCTGACCGTGCGCAACGCTGGTGCCGCGCTCGTCCGAACGCCTCGGCGGGGCTCCCTGCTCCTTGCTTGCCGTATCCGCAGTTCGTGGCCTTGGCTTCGCCGACGTAGGCGAGGTTGTTCTTCACGATGAGGCCGGTCCGGTCCATGCAGGAGCCTGATCCGGAAACGTAGACAGGTCCGGCACAAGTGGTGTGGTTCACCGATTCCACCACTGTTCACAGGGTCGATATGCTGCGGGATTTCACGACGCTGTATCCGGAGCCGCAAGCTCTGTTGTACGCGGTGGCTGCAGAAGCTGAAGGGGCCGCGATAAGGCTGGCGCCTAAAATGGTGAGCGGTGATGGGCCCAGGGGCTGCGTATTTTTTGCGGGAGTTAATTTTGGCTTCTTCCGTGAGGTTTATTCGGGGCACTATGGGCCATCCCCTCCTCGGTTATTCTTGTTCGATATCAAGACCCTCAAGATCAATGAAATCCCCATAGCGTCATACGGGGCGCGTGTGGGGAGCGCAAGACAGGGCCCCGGCAGCCGTCTTGCGCTGCCGGGGCCCTGTCTTGTGGCGGGTTGGCGGGTCAGTTGTCGTTGCCGAAGCCGCCTCCGATGAAGCCGCCGTTGTCACCGCCGCCGTTGTTGCCGTTGCCCGGCGGTGTGGTGAGCAGGGTGACGGTGTCGCCCGGCTTCACAGTGCTGCCGGGAGTCGGCTGGCTCGTGACGACCGTGGCGTTCTCGTCGGAGGAGCCGGAGACCTGCACCTTCAGGCCCAGGCCGGTCAGTTGCTGTTGCGCGTCCTTGAGCTTCTTGCCCGCGACGTCCGCAGGAACCTGTACCTGTTGGGCTGCCTTCGCCACCTTCAGCTGGACCGTGGAGCCCGGGTCGGCCTCGGTGCCCGCGGTGAGGTTCTGGGAGAAGACCTTGCCGGCCTCGACGTCGGCGTTCTCCTCCTCGGTGCAGCTGGCCTTGAGGTTGTTGGCCTCGAGCTGGGAGGTGGCCTGCTCGCAGGTGAGGTTCTTGCCGCTGGAGACGTCGGGGACCCGGGAGGTCTCCTTCTCCGTGGCGACCGTCAGGGTGATCGCGGAGCCCTTTTCGATCTTGGTGTCGCCTTCGGGGTCCTGGTCGATGACCTTGCCGGCGGTCCGGTCGGACTCCTTGGTTTCCTTCTTGATGTTGGTGAAGCCCTTGTCGTTCAGCGTCGACACGGCTTCGTCGTAGGACAGGCCCTTGACGTCCGGGATGGCGACCTTCGGCGCCCCGGTCGACATGCGGACGGTGATCGTGTCGTTCTTGGCGATCTGGCCGTCCTTCGGGTCCTGCTCGCAGACGTGCTTGGCGGGCTGGTCGTCACAGGCCATGCTGTCGCCGCGGACGACCTTGAGGTCGACGTTCTCGGCCTTTTGCTGGGCGTCCTGGAACGTCTTGCCCACGAGGCTCGGCACGTCGATCTTGCCGTCGTCCGAATTGCCGCCGCTGGACACGTACTTCCCGATCAGGATCGCTCCGACCAGGACGAGGACGCCCGCGAGCACCAGCAGGATCGTCGACGTGCGGTTCTTGCCCTGCTTGCGGCGGTCGGGGCGGTCGTCGTAGCCGTAGCCGCCGTCGTCGGGGTTGACCGGGGGCAGCATCGACGTGGGTGCCGAGCCGTTCTGCGGGCGCAGCATCGCGGTCTGCTGGTCCCCGTAGTCACCGGACTGGCTGCCGTAGCCGACCGCGCCCATGGCGGCGGTGGCGGCGACGGGCTGGCCGTCGAGACAGGCTTCGATGTCGGCACGCATCTCGTCGGCCGACTGGTAGCGGTAGTCCGGGTCCTTGGTGAGGGCCTTGAGGACGATCGCGTCCATCTCGGGCGTGATCTCGGGGTCGAAGACGCTCGGTGCCTGGGCCTCTTCGCGTACGTGCTGGTACGCGACCGCGACCGGGGAGTCGCCGACGAACGGCGGCCGGACGGTGAGGAGTTCGTAGAGCAGGCAGCCCGTCGAGTACAGGTCGGAGCGGGCGTCGACCTGTTCGCCCTTGGCCTGCTCGGGGGAGAGGTACTGGGCGGTGCCGATGACGGCCGCGGTCTGCGTCATCGTCATGCCGGAGTCGCCCATGGCGCGGGCGATGCCGAAGTCCATGACCTTCACCTGGCCGGTGCGGGTCAGCATGACGTTGGCCGGCTTGATGTCGCGGTGGACGATGCCTGCCCGGTGCGAGTACTCCAGGGCCTGGAGGATGCCGACGGTCATCTCCATGGCGCGCTCCGGCAGCAGCTTGCGGCCGCTGTGCAGGAGTTCGCGCAGGGTGGAGCCGTCGACGTACTCCATCACGATGTACGGGATGGAGACCTGGTCGACGTAGTCCTCGCCCGTGTCGTACACCGCCACGATCGCGGGATGGTTGAGCGAGGCGGCCGACTGGGCCTCCCGGCGGAACCGGGCCTGGAACGACGGGTCGCGCGCGAGGTCCACCCGCAGCGTCTTCACCGCCACGGTGCGGCCGAGCCGGGTGTCATGCGCGAGGTAGACCTCCGCCATGCCACCACGGCCGAGCACCTGGCCCAGCTCGTACCGGCCGCCGAGGCGACGCGGCTCTTCCATGGTTACCTACCAGCCCTCTCCGTCGGTCCCGACCGTCCCGTGCGGGGTCGGGCGGTGTGCTGTCCGGGCATACCGTACCCGGCTTGCCCGACGTGACCTGGCCACCACCGTGACCCGTGACAGGACCGGTATCGCCACGTGCGTCTATGTGAAGAACGGGTGACCGGGCTCACAAGGAGGCGTGAACCTCGCGGTGGCCCCTGTCACGTGGGTCACCCCTTCTTGCCGATGACCGCTTCCATCACGCTCTTCGCGATCGGGGCGGCGAGGCCGCCACCGGAGATGTCCTGGCGGTCGGCGCTGCCGTCCTCGACGACCACGGCCACGGCGACCGGCGACCCGGAGTCCGTCTTGGCGTACGAGACGAACCAGGCGTACGGCTTCTCGCTGTTGTCGACGCCGTGCTGGGCGGTACCGGTCTTGCCACCGACGGTGACGCCGTTCATGTCGATCTTGGCGTTGCCGCCGGTGCCGCCCGGGTCGTTGACGACCGTCTCCATCATCGACTGGAGCTTCGTAGCGTTCTCCGAGGAGAGCGGGCGGCTCATCTCCTTGGGCTCCGTCTTCTCGATGGTGTCGAGGTTCGGGGCCTGGAGCTCGTCGACCATGTAGGGCTGCATGAGCTTGCCGTCGTTCGCGATCGCGGAGGCGACCATGGCCATCTGGAGCGGGGTGGCGGCGGTGTTGTACTGGCCGATGGAGGACAGGGCCGTCGACGACAAGTCCATCTTGGCGTCGAAGTTCGACGCGTTGGAGCGGACCGGGACGAACTGCTGCTCGTTGAAGCCGAACTTCTCGGCCTCCTTGACCATCTCGTCGGTGCCGAGGTCGGCGCCGATCTTGCCGAAGACGGTGTTGCAGGACACCTTCAGGGCGACCCGCAGCGTCGCGTTCTCACAAGGGATGTTGCCCTCGTTCGGCAACGGCTGCGTGGTGCCCGGCATCGTCCACGGCAACGGGGTCTCGGTCGCCTTGTCCGGGTCGTACTTACCGCTCTCCAGGGCGGCCGCGGCCGTGACCAGCTTGAACGTGGAGCCCGGCGGGTACGTCTCGCGCAGCGCCCGGTTGAGGAGCGGCTTGTCCTTGTCCTTGTCGAGCTTTTGGAACGTCTCGCTGTCCTTGGTGGAGTTGCCGGCGAAGATCGAGGGGTCGTAGGACGGCGTGGAGGCGAGCGCGAGGATCTTGCCGGTGGAGGGTTCGATGGCGGCGACGGCACCCTTGCCGCGGGTCTTCAGGCCGTCGTAGGCGGCCTTCTGCGCGGCGGCGTTGAGGGTGGTGGTGACGTTGCCGCCCTCCTTCTTCTTGCCGGTGATCATGTCGAGGGTGCGGCGGAAGAAGAGCCGGTCGTCGTTGCCGGTGAGGATGCCGTCCTCGATGGACTCGATCTGGGTGGCGCCGACGATCTGTGAGGCGTAGCCGGTGACGGGCGACCACATGGGCCCGTCCTTCCAGGTCCGCTTGTACTTCAGGTCGGTGCCGGAGGTCGCCTTGGAGCCGGTGACGGGCTTGCCGTCGACGATGATGTCGCCGCGCGGCTGGGCGTAGCGCTCGATGGTGACGCGGCGGTTCTTCTCGTTGGTCTGCAGGGAGTCGGCCTGGACGTACTGGATCCAGTTGTCGCGGATCAGCAGGGCGAGGACGAGCAGACCGCAGAAGATCGCGATGCGGCGCAGGGGCTTGTTCACGGTCGGACCACCTGGGTCATCTCGGCGTCGGGACTGGGTGCGGGCGAGGGCGCCGGGCGGCGGGCGGTGTCGCTGATGCGGATGAGGATGCCGATGAGTGCCCAGTTCGCGATGACGGAGGAGCCGCCGTAGGCGAGGAACGGCATGGTCATACCGGTCAGCGGGATGAGGCCCATGACGCCGCCGGCGACGACGAACACCTGGATGGCGAAGGCGCCGGCGAGGCCGACCGCGAGCAGCTTGCCGAAGGGGTCGCGGGCGGCGAGGGCGGTGCGTACGCCGCGCTCGACGATCAGTCCGTAGATGAGCAGGATGGCCATGACGCCGGCCAGGCCCATTTCCTCGCCGTAGGTGGCGAGGACGAAGTCGGAGTTGGCGGCGAAGCCGATCAGGTCGGAGTTGCCCTGGCCGAGGCCGGTGCCGAGGACGCCGCCGGAGCCGAACGCCATCAGGGACTGGGCGATCTGGTCGGAGCCGGTGGACTGGATGACCGCGTCGGAGAACGGGTTCAGCCAGGCGTCGACGCGCTCCTGGACGTGGGGTTCGAAGGTGGCGACGGTGACCGCGCCGACGGCGGACATCAGCAGGCCGAAGACGATCCAGCTGGTGCGCTCGGTGGCGACGTACAGCATGACGACGAACATGCCGAAGAACAGCAGCGATGTTCCGAGGTCGGTCTCGAAGACGAGGATCAGGATCGACATCGCCCAGACGACGATGATCGGGCCGAGGTCGCGTCCGCGGGGGAGGTACAGGCCCATGAAGCGGCGGCTGGCGAGGGCCAGCGCGTCCCGCTTCACCATCAGGTAGCCGGCGAAGAAGATCGCGATGACGATCTTGGCGAACTCGCCGGGCTGGATGGAGAAGCCGCCGATGTGGATCCAGATCTTGGCGCCGAAGACGTTCATGCCGAGGCCGGGCACGAGCGGGAGCAGCAGCAGGATGATGGAGCCGACCATCGAGATGTACGTGTAGCGCTGCAGGATGCGGTGGTCCTTGAGCAGCATCAGTACGCCGACGAACAGGGCGATGCCGATGGCCGAGTACATGAGCTGTTTGGGCGCCGATGGGCTGAATGCCCCGTATGCCAATTTGCCGAGGCGCTGCAGCCGTTCCGACTGGTCGAGCCGCCAGATGATGACGAGACCGAGGCCGTTGAGGAGCGTCGCCAGCGGCAGCAGCAGCGGGTCCGCGTACGCCGCGAACTTGCGTACGACGATGTGGGCGACGCCGGCGAGCAGGCCGAGGCCGAGGCCGTAGCCGAGCAGGCCTGCGGGGAGCTCGCCGTCGATGGCGAGGCCCACGTTGGCGTAGGCGAAGACGGGGATGACCACGGCGAACGCGAGGAGCGCCAGCTCGGTGTTGCGGCGGCTGGGTGCGCCGATCGCGCCGATGGTCGACGTATGGGTCGTGGAACTACTACTCATGGCGTGCTGTGGCCCCCAACGGCTTCTACTGCTGTGCGCACGCCTTGGCCAGCTGCTGCTCTTCCTCGGAAAGAGTGGGGCCAGGGGTGGGCGTGGGAGATGACGGTGACTTCGTCTTGCCGGACGGCGAGTTCGACGGGTTGGGCGTGGGTGTCTCGGCGCGGTACGACGTCTTGGTCGCGGTGCCGCCGCTGGTGGTGCCGCCGGCTTCGCCCTCGCCGGTCTTCGCGTTGTTCTTGTTCTCGGCCTGCTGCCGCTCGGCCTGCTTCTTGCAGGCGCCGGCCTGCGCGGACAGCTCGACGATCTTGTCCTGGGCTGCTGCCAGATCACCTTCGGCGATCGTCGCGTCGACCTGCTTCTTCTGGTACGGAGGCAGGTACTTGAGCTCGATCTCCGGGTGGTCCTTCTCGACCTTGGACAGACTCACCCAGGCGAGGTCCTGGTTGATGCCGCGGTAGAGCGCCACGTGCTCGTCGTTCGAACCGACGAAGTACTGGGTCTGCGTCCAGCGGTAACCGCCGTAGAGGCCGCCGCCGATGACGGCGAGCGCGAGCACGATGTAGACCGATCTCTTGAGCCACCTGCGGCCGCGGCGCGGCTTGACGAAGTCCTCGTCGGAGTACGCGCCGAAGCCCCCCTCGGGTGCGTAGCCGTCGGTGTCGCCGCTGCCGGGCGGGCCGAACTCGCCACCGCCGCCACTGCCGCCGGCCTGGCCGGGTACCGGGCGGCCCAGGTTGGAGGCGCGGCCCGCGGGGGTCTCCATGGCGCCGCCGTCGTGCAACTGGTGCTGGTTCTCGGCGACCGCGCCCACGATGACCGGGGCGTCGGACATCTGGCCGGCGAGGGTGTCGCCGCTGTCGATGTCGAGGACGTCGGCGACGATCACCGTGACGTTGTCGGGGCCGCCGCCGCGCAGGGCCAGCTGGATCAGGTCCTGGACCGTCTCCTGGGGGCCCTGGTAGCTGGCGAGCGTCTCCTCCATCGTCTGGTGCGAGACGACGCCGGACAGGCCGTCGGAGCAGATCAGGTACCGGTCGCCGGCCCGCACCTCACGGATGGAGAGGTCGGGCTCGACGTGGTCGCCGCTGCCCAGCGCGCGCATCAGCAGCGAGCGCTGCGGGTGCGTGGTGGCTTCCTCCTCGGTGATGCGGCCCTCGTCGACGAGGCGCTGCACCCACGTGTGGTCCTGGGTGATCTGCGTGAGCACGCCGTCGCGCAGCAGGTACGCGCGCGAGTCGCCGACGTGTACGAGACCGAGCCGCTGTCCGGTCCACAGGAGGGCGGTGAGGGTGGTCCCCATGCCTTCGAGCTGGGGGTCCTCCTCGACCATCATGCGGAGCTGGTCGTTGGCCCGCTGCACGGCGGTGCCGAGCGAGGTCAGGATGTCCGAACCCGGCACGTCGTCGTCGAGCGCGACGATGGTGGAGATCACCTCGGAGGAGGCCACCTCGCCGGCGGCCTGGCCCCCCATGCCGTCGGCGATCGCGAGGAGCCGTGGACCGGCGTAACCGGAGTCCTCGTTGCCCTCGCGGATCATGCCCTTGTGCGATCCGGCGGCGAAACGCAGTGACAGACTCATGCGCACCTGCCCCGTTGATTCTGACTCCGGGTACATCCGCACGGTGCCCACCCTCCGGTCGGGAGCGCGCCGGTGTCCTGTTCGTGGACCGCCGCGTCGGCTCGCTCGCTCCGCTCGCGCTCATTCATGATGTAGCACTACTTCCGCAGCTCGATGACGGTTTTGCCGATGCGGATCGGTGCGCCCAACGGGACCGGCGTGGGAGTCGTGAGACGGGTCCGGTCCAGGTACGTGCCGTTGGTGGACCCGAGGTCCTCGACGATCCACTGGCCGTCCCGGTCCGGATAGATCCTGGCGTGCCTGCTGGACGCGTAGTCGTCGTCCAGCACGATCGTGCTGTCGTGCGCGCGGCCGAGCGTGATCGTCTGCCCCTGCAGCGCCACCGTCGTACCGGTGAGGGTGCCTTCGGAGACGACCAGCTTGGAGGGGGCGCCACGGCGCTGCCGACCGCCGCCCTGCTGCTGGCGCTGGGGCGGTGGTGGCGCGGCGGGCTGCCGTGCCGTTTGTTGTTGTGGGCGCGCGTTGTCGCGGCGCGCGCCGCGCTGTGTGACGCGCGTTCCGAACAGGTCGCTGCGGATGACCTGGACGGCCACGATCACGAACAGCCACAGTACGGCCAGGAAACCCAGCCGCATGACCGTCAGGGTCAGCTCTGACATTGCCCCCGCTTCACCCTTCGGCTTGCCGATAAACGATGGTGGTTTGGCCCACGACGATCCGCGAGCCGTCGCGGAGCGTAGCGCGGGTGGTGTGCTGTCCGTCCACCACGATGCCGTTGGTGGACCCGAGATCCTGGATCGTCGAGGGCGTGCCGGTCCGGATCTCGCAGTGCCGGCGCGAGACGCCGGGGTCGTCAATCCGTACGTCCGCCTCGGTGGAGCGGCCGAGCACGAGGGTCGGCCGGGAGATCTGGTGGCGGCTGCCGTTGATCTCGATCCAGTGGCGTACGCGGGTGCCGGGCGGCGGGCCCGCGCCGGGGCGCTGGGCCGCTGCTGCCGGGCCCTGGGCCGGTGCCGGTGCCGCCGGGCGGCCGGGTGGCGGCGCGGCCGGCATCGGCGGAGCGGCGTGCTGCTGCGGGCTGCCGTAGCCACCGGGCGTCTGGTTGGGGCGGGCCGCGGCGGGGCGCTCGGGCTGGGCCTGACTGGTGGACGACGCGAGAGTGCGGCTGCGTACGCGGTACAGACCCGTGTCCAGGTCCTCCGCCTTCTCCAGGTGCACCTTGATGGGGCCCATGAAGGAGTAGCGCTGCTGCTTCGCGTAGTCGCGCACCATGCCGGACAGCTCGTCGCCGAGCTGTCCGGAGTAGGGGCTCAGGCGCTCGTAGTCCGGCGCGCTCAGCTCCACGATGAAGTCATTGGGGACGACGGTCCGCTCGCGGTTCCAGATCGTCGCGTTGTTGTCGCACTCGCGCTGCAGTGCGCCCGCGATCTCGACGGGTTGCACCTCGGACTTGAAGACCTTGGCGAAGGTGCCGTTGACCAGACCCTCGAGCCGCTGCTCGAACTTCTTCAGGACTCCCATGGGGCACCTCCTCCTTCGTAGCCGCCCTGCTTGCCGATGTTGCCTTGGCTGCCGTGGTCGCTCGTGCTGTCTTCCGGGCCGCCTTCTCGGTACTGCTTACTGATCGTATCCACGCGTCGGGAAATCGGCTGGTTCCCCCTGTCCGCCCGGTCGATGAGTGTCGACGCTCACAGCCCTTCTATGAGGGATCGTAGAGGTGGCCTCAAGACAGTGTCCCGTACGCGGCTGTGGAGAGGCCGGACTCCTCGTGAGCCCGGCCGAAGTGGCCGGAGTACGGCGTGGTCCGGCGCGGTTCGCCGTGTCTCGTGCCCGCCGGGGGCCCACGGAAACGGATGTGAATCCACCCTCTGCAGCGTGCTAATCTTCTGGATGTCGGAAGGCGCTCACCCCGAAAGGGCGAAGGGCCGGAGGACACACCCAATGCGCGGGTGGCGGAATAGGCAGACGCGCTGGATTCAGGTTCCAGTGCCCGAAAGGGCGTGGGGGTTCAACTCCCCCCTCGCGCACAGCTGAAAGCCCCGCAGGTCTTCGGACCTGCGGGGCTTTTGCGTTGCCCCGTTGCCCGGTGGGCTTGCCGGACAGGGGGCGCGAAGGGCGCCGCGGCCGGTGGCCTGCGACGCCCTGTGGGTTATGTCACCTTCACGCGGCGAGGCGTGCGGCGAGCTCCTTGCCCTTCGCGGCGGCGGACTCGAGCGCCTGCGCGCGGGAGGCCTCGTAGAGCGGGACCAGTTCGGCCATGGCCGGGTTGCTCGGGGCCATGGTCAGCTCCGGGACGATGAAGTCGAGGTCCAGGCCGAGGGCGTCGCGCAGGACGGCCTCCAGGTAGTTCTGCACGTACTCCATGGCCTCGCGCGGGGTGCCCGGCGCGTAGGAGCCGCCGCGGCTGGCGACGACGGTGACCGGGGTGCCCTTCGCGGACGGGGTCTCGACGCCGGCGGTGCGGCCGAACAGGATCACGTTGTCCAGCCACGCCTTCAGCGTCGACGGGATCGCGAAGTTGTACATCGGGGCGCCGATCAGGATGGCGTCCGCCTGCTCCAGCTCCTCTATGAGCTGCACGCGCGCGGCGAAGGCGGCGGCCTGCTCGGGCGAGTGCGAGGCCGGATCGATGAAACCGGCGACGTGGGCGTCGGCGGAGATGTGGGGCACCGGGTCCGCCGACAGGTCGCGGTAGACGACCGTGCCCTCGGGGTGCTGCTCCTGCCAGGCCTGGCGGAACGCGTCCGTGACGGTGCGCGAGGCCGAGGCGGGGCCGGAGAAGACGGACGAGTCGAGGTGCAGCAGCGTGGCCATGGTGTGTCTCCCGCTGAGGTCGGGGTGTAGTTCAGTACGTAACTATTAATAGCACAGGGACTTACTTTTCTTCATCCCCGTACGTGAGCGCAGTACCCTGGACGTATGGCGGGCGACGGGGAAGAGACGAACGGGGCGGGCGTTGCGGGGTGCCCGGGTACGGGCGCAGGCGCGGGATCCGGGGCCGGTGTCGGCCGGCAACCTCAGGGGTGCACCGGGGTCGACATCGGGATGACGCGCGTCTTCGGGCTGCTGGGCAAGCGCTGGACCGGGCTGATCGTGGCCGTCCTGTTGCAGGGGCCGGTGCACTTCTCGGATCTGCGCAGGGCCATCCCCGGGATCAGTGAACGCATGCTCTCCGACCGGCTCACCGAGCTGGGTACGGCCGGGCTCGTCGTGCGCCGGGTCGACGAGGGGCCACCGCTGCGCGTCTCGTACCGGCTCACGACGGCGGGTTCGGCGCTGGAGCCCGCGCTGGCGGAGCTCGGGGCGTGGTCCGAGAAGTACCTGGGGGCCGAGGGCGGGACGTGTCCGGCGGAGTTCCGGACGTAGGCGGGGTGGCCTGTGCCCAAGGTCTGCGTACGAGGTTTTCCACAGGCGGGCGGTTTTCCACAGGCTCTGACGGGGTTTTCCGGGCGGCGGTACCGTCGTGACGAGTCACAGCGGTGGGTGCGTACGCGGTCCCGTACGGGACGGGGGAGGCGATCGGCATGGGCGAACGCGTGGAAGAACTCGGAGCCGGTGGCGCGGTGGTGACCGTGCCGCGCCGGGGCGGGGTGCAGGGAGCGCGGCGGTTGCCGCAGGCGGCCGGGTTCGCGGTGCGGACCGGTGCCGACGGCTCGGGTCCCTCGCCGAAGGCGACCGGCAAGGCGCTGCGGACGCAGGTGCCGCGGTCCTCGCACGCCGGGTTCGAGGTGAGCGCGGACCGGCCGGATGCTGTCGGGGCGGTGGACCAGTCCAACCAGGGCCGTATCGCCGAGCTGACCCCGCTGCGGGTCGGACGCATGACCGCGACGCCCTTCGCCTTCCTGCGCGGATCCGCGGGCCTGATGGCACACGATCTGGTGCGCACACCGTTGACCGGCATCGGCGCCCAGATATGCGGCGACGCCCATGCCGCCAACTTCGGGCTGTACGGAGATGCGCGCGGCGGCCTCGTCATCGACCTGAACGACTTCGACGAGACCGTGCACGGCCCCTGGGAATGGGACCTCAAACGGCTCGCCGCCTCGCTCGTGCTCGCCGGCCGGGAGGCCGGGGCGGACGAGGACATCTGCCGGGGGGCGGCGCACGACGCGGCGGGTGCCTACCGGCGCACGATGCGGCTGCTCGCCAAACTGCCGGCGCTCGACGCGTGGAACGCCATCGCGGACGAGGAACTCGTCTCGCACACCGACGCCCATGACCTGCTCGGCACCCTGGAGCGGGTCTCCGAGAAGGCGCGGCACAACACCAGCGGGCGTTTCGCAGCCAGGTCCACGGAGGTGGACGCGGACGGCGGGCGGCGGTTCGTGGACGCGCCGCCGGTCCTGCGGGGCATACCCGACGCGGAGGCCGAGGCCGTCGCCGCCTCGCTCGGCGCGTATCTGGAATCCCTCTCGCCGGACCGGCTGCCCCTGCTCGCGCGGTACGCGATCCACGACGTGGCGTTCCGTGTCGTCGGCACCGGCAGCGTGGGAACCCGGTCGTACGTGGTGCTGCTGCTCGACCATCGGGGCGAGCCGCTCGTCCTGCAGGTGAAGGAGGCGCGGCCGTCCGCGCTGCTGCCGCATCTGCCCGCTGTCGGCTTCGAGGCGGCGGCCGTCGAGCACGAGGGGCGGCGCGTGGTGCTCGGGCAGAAGCGGATGCAGGTCGTCAGCGACAACCTCCTCGGCTGGACCACGGTGGGCGAACGGCCCTTCCAGGTGCGCCAGTTCAGGAACCGTAAGGGCAGTGTCGACCCGGCCGCGCTCGCCGCCGACCAGGTGGACGACTACGCGCGGATGACCGGCGCGCTGCTCGCCCGCGCCCACGCCCACAGCGCCGACCCGCGGCTGATCGCCGGGTACTGCGGCAAGAACGAGGAGCTGGACGAGGCCGTCGCGTCGTTCGCGGTGGCCTACGCGGACCGGACCGAGGCCGATCACGGGGAGCTGGTGCGGGCTGTGCGGGAGGGACGGGTCGCGGCGGAGGCCGGGGTCTAGGACCTGTCTGCAAACTCCCCTCGTCGCCCGGAGGGCGGCCCGGCGGTGTTCGGTGCGTGCTGTCGGCGGGCCGGGTGCAGGGTCTCGTACAGGGCGTACTCGGCTTTGCGCCCGGTGCGGCGAGAGTGCGTGCCGGGCGTCGCCGGGCAGAAGGGAGTTTGAAGACAGGCCCGAGGCCGGGGGACGGGGTCGGACTGCGGGACCTGGGGCGCGGCCCCGGGCGGGGCGCGGCCCCGGGTGGGGAGAACCGGGTTCGCTTCGGTCCGAGGGGGTGGGGAGCGCGTGCCCTAGGCTGGACGGGTGACGACCCCGGAGACCGATGTGGCAGAGCAACCGGAGGAGCAGTCTCGGGAGCGGCCCGAGGCGCGCCTTGAGCGGGCGGTGCGCGCTGCCGAGCAGGCGCTGATCGAGTTCGAGATCGCGGTGGAGACGTTCCGGGTCGAGGTGGAGAACTTTTCGCGGCTGCACCACCAGAAGCTCGGGCCGATGTACACGCGGCTCGACGAGCTGGAGGCGCTGATCGCGGAGGCAACCGCGACGCGTTCCGGTGACCCGGAGGACCGGCGCAAGGCCGACGAGGCGCGGGCGCGGGTGATGCCGATGCCGGGTGTCGAGGAGCTGTTCCACGGGTGGATGGACGGGGACGGGCTGTTCCCGGAGGCCGCCGCGATGCTGACCGATCAGTCGGTGCGGCCGCCGCAGCGGGTACGGCCCAGCGACGAGGCCCGCAAGCTCTACCGGGAGCTGGTCCGCAAGGCGCACCCGGACCTCGCGCAGGACGAGGAGGAGCGGGGCCGGCGCGACGAGTTCATCGCGCGGGTGAACGCGGCGTACGGGCGCGGTGACGAGGCCCTGTTGAGTGAACTGGCCGAGGAGTGGGCGGCGGGTCCGGTGCCGCCCGAGCGGGAGCCGACGCCGAGCGAGGAGCTGTACGCGCGCCTGGAGTGGCTTGCGCGGCGCAAGGAGCTGCTGGCCTCGGTGGCGCAGGAGCTGGAGGAGAGCGCGATCGGCGCGATGCTGCGGATGGCGCCGGAGGACCCGGACGCGCTGCTCGACGACATTGCCGAGCAGCTGCTCGCGCAGGTGGCGGAGCGGGAGTCCGAGCTGGAGCGGCTGACCGCGTCCTGATCTCAGGTGAGCGGCCCGACCTCAGGTGGGCGGCCGGGGCGTGGGGCGGTCGGGTAGCGTCGGGGGCATGGTTTTCGGTTCTGGTGTGCCCACGGTCGGTGTCGACGAGCTCAAGGCGGACGACTTCCTCCTCGACGTCCGTGAGGACGACGAGTGGCAGGCGGGTCACGCCGCGGGTGCGCTGCACATCCCGATGAGTGAATTCGTCGCCCGCTTCGGTGAGTTGACCGAGGCGGCGCCGCAGGACGGCCGGGTCAGCGTGGTCTGTCGGGTCGGCGGGCGTTCCGCTCAGGTGACGCAGTATCTGCTGCAGCAGGGTGTCGACGCGGTGAACGTGGCCGGTGGCATGCAGGCGTGGGAGGCGGCCGGCCGGCCCGTCGTGGACGACAACGGGCAGCCGGGCTCCGTGCTCTGAGCGGTTTTTTCGCGGGTCAGCCCAGCTGGTGGGCGGCGAGGAGGTCGCCGAGTATCTCTTCGTGGGCGGCGGCCGGGCCGAGCGAGAGTTCCAGGTGTTTCGCCCAGGCGTGGTAGCGGTGCAGCGGGTAGTCCGTGTCCGCGCCGAAGCCGCCGTGCAGGTGCTGGGCGGTCTGCACGATGCGTCGTACGCCGTCGGACGCCCAGGTCTTGGCGACCGCCACGTCGCCGGTGACGGGGAGCGGCCCGGTGGCGCCGCTGCTCAGTCGCCAGGCGGCCTGCCACAGGGTGGCTTCCATCGCGCGCAGGTCGATGTAGCGGTCGGCGGCCTGCACGGCGACCGCCTGGAACGTGGCGATGGGATGCCCGAACTGTTCGCGCTTGCTCGCGTAGTCGCTGGTCATTTTCAGTACGCCCTCCCCCAGGCCGAGGGCGAGCGCGCAGGTGCCGGTGGCGAGCAGGTCGTGCAGCCGGGGCCAGGCGGCGGGGTCCGTGATGACGTCGTGGGGTGTGACGCGGGCGCCGTCCAGGCGGAGTTCGGCCAGGCGCTCCCCGGTCGTGGAGAACTGTTCGGCGAGGGTGCGGCCCGGTAGGTCCGTGGCCGGTCCCGGCAGCAGGGCGAGCACGGTGTCGCCCGCGGGGGTGTGGGCGGGCACGATGATCCGGTCCGCGTTCAGCGCCCAGGGAACCGCTGTCTGGGTGCCGTCCAGTTGCCAGCCGCCGTCGGCCGCGTCGGGATCGCGCCGGGCCGTGACCGCGAGGTCGGCGGCCTCGTGTCCGGTGCGGCCGGCGGAGGCGACGGTCAGGACGAGCTCGCCGCGCCCCGCGCCGGGCAGTATCTCCCGCTTCAACTCCTCGCCGCCATAGGCCCCTACGGTCGCGGCGGCCGCGCTGTGTTCGAGCAGCGGTACCCGGGCCAGGACCTTCGCCGCCTCGCGCAGCACGAGGCAGAGAGCGATGGCGTCCAGGCCCGCGCCGCCGTGCTCCGGCGCGATCAGCAGGCTCAGCAGATCGGCGTCGGCGGCCTTCGCCCACAGGGTGCGGTCGAAGTCGTCGGCCACGGCGCCGGCGGTCAGCGCGGGGCTGGGCACGCCGTCGGGGGCGACCGGTGTGAACACCGCCTTCGCCGCCTCGACGGCCGCCTGCTGCTCCTCGGAGAAGGTGAAGTCCACCGGCTGTCCTCCCGTTCGGTTCCTCTGAGCCTGCGGTTCCTGGGGCCCGTTCCGGCCGGGTCCGGCCCCGGCCGGGCGGGCCGGGCACGACGCCGGTATCTGACGGGCCGTCAAGATAGAACAGGTTCTACGAGAAGGGAACAGGCCGGATGCCGCGACGGCCGTCGCCGGGCGCGCGGCAGCCGGGATTGGAGGGCGGGCCCTCAGCGGTCGAAGTCCAACTCCACCTTCTCCGTGGCCGGATGGGACTGACAGGCCAGCACATAGCCCGCCTCGGTCTCCTCGGGCTCCAGTGCGAAGTTGCGGTCCATCCGGATGGATCCCGAGACGAGGAAGGCGCGGCAGGTCCCGCACACGCCTCCCTTGCAGGCGTAGGGCGCGTCCGGCCGGTTGCGGAGCACCGCTTCCAGGAGGGATTCGCCGTCCTCGACCGGCCAGGTGCCCGAGCGGCCGTCGAGCTGCGCGGTCACTGTGCTGTGCGCGGGAGTCGCCGCCGCGCGGATCGGCGCGGGGCCGTCGTCCACGTGGAAGATCTCTTCGTGGATGCGCTCGCGCCGCACGCCCAGGCCGCGCAGGGCTCTCTCGGCGCCCTGCACCAGGCCGTACGGTCCGCACAGGAACCATCCCGCCACCGTGTCCACCGGGAGCAGGGCGGGCAGCAGCGCCGCGATCCGGTCCTGGTCGAGCCGGCCCGAGGCCAGTCCTGCCTGCTGTTCCTCCCGGGAGAGCACGGTGACCAGCTGGAACCGGTCGGGGTAGCGGTCCTTCAGGTCCGCGACCTCCTCCAGGAACATCGTGGAGGAGGTGGTGCGGTCGCTGCGGATCAGGCAGAACCGGGCCTGTGGCACTCGCTCCAGGAGTGTGCCGGCGATGGACAGGACCGGGGTGATGCCGCTGCCGCCGACCACCGCGGCGTAGTGCCCGGGTGCCGGGTCGAGGGTGAAGCGCCCGGCCGGGGTCATCACCTCCAGTTCGTCGCCGACGGCGATCTCCTTGTGCGCGTACGTCGAGAAGGCGCCGCCGTCGACGAGGCGCACCCCCACCCGTAGCGACCGGGGTGCCTCGTCGGCCGGGACGGTGGAGCAGATCGAGTACGTACGACGGATCTCCGCGCCGTCCCCGGTGCGGCGCAGGGCGAGGTGCTGTCCCGGCGCGTGCCGGAATTGCTCGCGCAGTTCGGTGGGGACGGTGAAGGTGAGGGCCACGGAGTCGTCGGTGAGCCGGTCGACGGCTGTGACGCGGAGCCGGTGGAAACGAGCCCTGGCAGCTCCTGCCATCACAACTCCTTGAAGTGGTCGAAGGGTTCGCGGCAGGACAGGCAGCGGCGCAGCGCCTTGCAGGCCGTGGAGGAGAAACGGCTGAGCAGTTCGGTGTCGGTCGCGCCGCAGTGCGGGCAGGCGAGGGGCGCGGTGTCCTGTGCCGGGCCGGGTAGGTGCCGGGTCGGGCCGAGGGCGATGGTGACCGGACCGGCGGCGGGGTCGGCGAGCGTGCGTGTGCTGCGGGGTGGCGCTATGCCGAATTCCGCGAGCTTGCGGCGGCCTTCGGGGGTGATGTCGTCCGTGGTCCAGGCGGGCGCCAGCACGGTGTGAACGGTGACGTCGGGGATGCCGTGCTCGTGCAGGACGCGCTCGATGTCGCTCGCCATGGCCTCGATCGCTGGGCACCCGGTGTAGGTGGGGCTCAGGTCGACCTCGACGCGGCCGGGTCCCCGGGTGTGCACGGCGCGCAGTACGCCCAGTTCCTCCAGGGTCAGCACGGGCAGCTCGGGGTCGGGCACGGAGCCGGCGAGTCGGCGCAACTCGGCTTCGAGGGGTGTCTCCTGGTCGTGGGCGAGGGTCACCATGACGCCCCCGGGTGGCTGCGGTGCAGGTGCTGCATCTCGGCGAGCATCCGGCCGAACGGCTCGGTGTGCAGGCCCTGGCGTCCGGCGCCGGCGCGCCAGGCTCCGGTATCCGGGCCGTCGGGGACGCTGAGGGTGGCCTGGCGCAGTACGCCGGTCACGGTCGCCGTCCAGACGGTCTGCGTCTCCTGCCAGTCGATGTCGAGGCCGGGGACGGGCTGGAACATCTCGCCGGTGTAGCGCCACAGTGCGTCGACCGCTCGCTGCATGCGCCCGTGACTTTCCTCGGTGCCGTCGCCGAGGCGCAGTGTCCACTGCCGGGCGTGGTCCTGGTGGTAGGCGACCTCTTTGACGGCTTTCGCGGCGAGGGGGGCGAACGGACCGTCTCCCTCGGCAAGTTGCCCGTACATGAGCTGCTGGTAGGCGGAGAAGCAGAGCTGGCGGGCGATGGTGTGGGCGAAGTCGCCGTTCGGCTGCTCGACCAGCTGGAGGTTGCGGAAGGCGCGCTCCTCGCGCAGGTACGCCAGTTCGTCCTCGTCGCCGACCATGCCCAGTAGGAGGCGGGCCTGGCCGAGCAGGTCGAGGGCGATGTTCGCCAGGGCGACCTCCTCCTCCAGGACCGGGGCGTGGCCCGCCCACTCTCCGAGCCGGTGCGAGAGCACGAGGGCGTCGTCACCGAGGGCGAGCGCCGCGCTGGCGGTGGGGCCGAGCGCTTCGCGGGCGGCGGTCACAGGTGCTTCACCCCGTCCGGGATCTCGTAGAACGTCGGGTGCCGGTACGGCTTGTCGGCGGCCGGCTCGAAGAAGGGGTCCTTCTCGTCCGGGGAGGAGGCGGTGATCGCCGTGGACGGCACGACCCACAGGGAGACGCCCTCGCCGCGGCGCGTGTACAGATCCCGCGCGTTGCGCAGGGCCAGCTCGGCGTCCGGTGCGTGCAGGCTGCCCGCGTGGGTGTGGGACAGGCCGCGGCGGGAGCGCACGAAGACCTCCCACAGGGGCCAGTCCGGGGCGCCGGCGCCCGCTTTCGGGGTCGGGGTCCCGCTCATGCCGCCCTGCCTTCTGAAGTCGCTGTGGTGGCGTGCTTGGCCGCGTGTGCCGCGGCGGCCTCGCGGACCCAGGCGCCCTCGTCGTGGGCGCGCCTGCGCTGGGTGATGCGCTGTTCGTTGCACGGCCCGTTGCCCTTGAGGACCTCGTGGAACTCCGGCCAGTCGATCGGGCCGAAGTCGTGCTGCCCCCGCTCCTCGTTCCACTTCAACTCCGGGTCGGGGAGCGTCAGTCCGAGGGATGCGGCCTGCGGTACGCAGATGTCGACGAAGCGCTGGCGCAGCTCGTCGTTCGAGTGGCGTTTGATCTTCCACTCCATGGACTGTGCCGAGTGCGCGGACTCGTCGTCGGGCGGGCCGAACATCATCAGGGACGGCCACCACCAGCGGTCCACGGCGTCCTGCGCCATCGCGTGCTGGGCGTCGGTGCCCCGGCTGAGGGCGAGCAGCAGCTCGTACCCCTGCCGCTGGTGGAAGGACTCCTCCTTGCAGACACGGACCATCGCGCGGGCGTAGGGACCGTAGGAGCAGCGGCACAGCGGCACCTGGTTGGTGATCGCCGCGCCGTCCACCAGCCAGCCGATCGCCCCTACGTCGGCCCAGGTGAGCGTCGGGTAGTTGAAGATCGAGGAGTACTTCTGGCGGCCGCTGTGGAGCTTGTCGAGCAGTTCGTCGCGGCCCGTGCCGAGGGTCTCCGCCGCGCTGTAGAGGTACAGCCCGTGGCCCGCCTCGTCCTGCACCTTGGCCATGAGGATCGCTTTGCGGCGTAGCGAGGGTGCGCGCGTGATCCAGTTGGCTTCCGGCTGCATGCCGATGATCTCGGAGTGGGCGTGCTGCGCTATCTGGCGCACCAGCGTCGCGCGATAGGCGTCGGGCATCCAGTCGCGGGGCTCGATGCGCTCGTCGGCCGCCACGGCCGCGTCGAACGCGGCCTGGAATCCGGCCGCGCGGTCCGCTTCCGTGCCGGCTGCCTGGTGGTGCGGGGCTGCTGTCGCCATTCCCGGTCCCCCTCGACCTTGGGTGCCCGATGCCGTCCGGGCCCGCACTGGCTCCCGACCGATCGTTCGGTTCGTCGGATTCAATGGTGGGACGTGGCGCCGTAGGGTGTCAACCCTGAGCCGCCGAGCCTGTGGATAACCTCGGGCAAGCTGTGCTGAGCGGCCTCTCCCCAGTACCGTTCCGGTGCGTCGCACCCGCCCCGGCGGGTCGGTGCGGAATCGGTTCGCCCTCGGGCGGCCGAGCGAGACGGGCCAGGGGAACTACGGGACCGGGAAACGGGGAGCACCGATGGAGACGGAAGCAGGCGCCGCGGACGAGGCCGCGCGGCGCACGCCACAGAGGGCGACTCCCGCACCACCGGGCCCGCCGGACGCTCTGCCGTCCGACGCGGGCGGGCCGTCTCATGTGCCGGAGTCCCACGTGCCGGAGTCGCCCGACGTGCCCGAGTCGTCCGATGGGGCCGGGCCGCCCGGGCGTCAGGGGATCGCGGCGCTCTCCCCCGGCTATCAGGTGGTCGCCGCGCTGGCCCTCTCGGGCGTCGCTTTCGTCGCGGGTATCCACATACTCATGGTGTTCCTGCACGTTGCGCCGCCGAACACCGTGTCCAAGCAGCACAGCGCTGCGGTCGAGGCCTGGATCTACCCGGAGTTCGAGCAGAACTGGAAGCTGTTCGCCCCCAACCCGCTCCAGCAGAACGTCGCGGTCCAGGCCCGGGCCGAGGTCCGCACGGCCGGTGGGGAGCAGCGCACCACCCGCTGGTACGACCTGTCCGCGCGGGACGGCGCGGACATCGACGGGAACCTGGTGCCCAGCCACACCCAGCAGAACGAACTGCGCCGCGCCTGGGACATCTACATGTCCACGCACGACGCCCGGAACCGGCCGACGGGCCTGCGCGGGACGCTCTCCGAGCAGTACCTGCGCCGCGTCCTCGTCCTGCGCCTCGACCGGCTCGACGTGGCCGGCAAGGGGGACGTCGTCGAGCGCGTCCAGGTCCGCTCGCAGTCGACCGTGGTCGAGCCTCCGAAGTGGAGTGTCGAGAAGGTGAGTCAGAAGCCGGTCTACCGGCAGGTGCCCTGGTGGACGGTGACGTCGCGGGACGCCTCACTCGACAGCGGCACGCATCTGCGGTTCGCGGGCACGCAGGGCGGTGCCCGATGAGCCGTGTCGAAGAGCGGGCGAGCCATCTGTCGGGCCGAATCGAGAAGACGGTGAGCACCGGTCTCCAGCGGCTCACCGCGGCCCCGCTCGGCCGCTACCAGAGTGCCGTGATCCGCATCGGGTTCGCCGGGACCTGGCTGTTGTTCCTGCTGCGCGAGTTCCCGCACCGGCAGGAGCTCTACGGGCCGGACGGGCCGTGGAGCTGGGACCTGGCGCAGCAGCTCATCACGGACAACCACGCCTTCACCGTACTGATGTGGTCCGACGGCCAGGCATGGTTCGAGTTCGTCTACGTGGTGGCCGTGCTGGCGTCCGTGCTGCTGATGCTGGGCTGGCACAGCCGCGCCATGTCGGTGCTGTTCATGATCGGCGTGCTGTCGCTGCAGAACCGCAGCGTCTTCGTGGGGGACGGCGGCGACAACGTCATCCATCTCATGTCGATCTACCTGGTCTTCACCCGCTGCGGGCAGGTGTGGTCGCTGGACGCGCGGCGCGCGGCACGCGCGCGTGCCGCGCGAAAGAGCCCCGGGGCGCCGACGTCCGAGGGCCGTGGCGGGATCGTCCTGTGGTGGGTCCTGGGTCTCGCGCTCGCGGCGGTCACGTTCACGGGCGATGCGAGCGGTGGCTGGCTGACGGTCTTCTGGGGGCTGTGGGCCGCCCAGGGAGTGTGGTGGTACGTCGGCCGACGGGCCGAGCCCGGTGATCCACGTCTGCTGTGCGACGTCGTCGCGAACGTCGTGCACAACGCGGCACTGCTCGTGATCATGGTCGAGGCGTGTCTGATCTACGCGACCGCGGGCTGGTACAAGATCCAGGGCAGCCGCTGGCAGGACGGCACCGCGGTCTACTACCCGCTGCACCTGGACTACTTCTCGCCGTGGCCCGCCCTCGGCGACCTGCTGACCGCGTTCGGGCCGATGGTGCTGCTGGTGACGTACGGGACGGTCGCCGTACAGGTCGCCTTCCCGTTCACGGTCTTCAACCGGCGTGCGAAGAACGTCCTGTTGGTGTTCATGATCCTGGAGCACGCGGTCATCGCCGTCGCGCTCGGGCTGCCGTTCTTCTCGCTCGCGATGATCGCCGCGGACGCGGTGTTCCTGCCGACGTCCTTCCTGCTTCGCGTCGGCGGCTGGGTGTCACGCGCGCGTGGCCGCGTTCTCGCCGGTTCACGGGGCACGGAGGTGCCCGGCCCGCGTACGGCGCAGGACGTCGAACTGCCGGCGGCGCGGACGCCCACGGCACGCACGTAGGCTTCCTGCCATGAGCGGGACGAGCACGGACAGCGGCGCGGCCGGCGGTCCGGACAAGAGGTCCGAGGGCGCCGTGCGGGACTGGCGGCGCCGGGCCGACGCGGCGGTGCTGCTGGACGGTTTCCACGCCCTCAAGCACGCCGTACGCTTCGGCGCCGATGTGCCCGTCGCGCTCGCCGTGGACCGTGCGGCCGCGCTCGCCCTGGCCGCCGACCTCGCCCCCGATGTCGTGGCGGACCTGGACGCGCTCCTCGTGGAAGTGGAGCAGGACGTGCTGCGGGCTCTCGTACCGCGGCTGCACCCGACCGGCGTCGCCGCCCTCGCCGGACGCCCTGTCCACGCCGACAACCTGGCGGTCCTCAAGGGCACAGGACGCACTACACCTGTCGTGGTCCTCGACAATCCGCGCAACCTCGGCAACGCGGGCGCCGTCATCCGCCTGGCCGCCGGGTACGGCGCCACCGGAGTCGTCACGATCGGCAGCCTCGACCCCTGGCACCCGACCGTCGTACGGGGCGGGGCCGGGCTGCACTTCGCGACCGCCGTGGAGCGGCTCGCGGTCGACGAACTGCCCGGCGGACCCCTGTACGCGCTCGACCCCGAGGGCGCGGACATCCGCGGCCTGAAGCTGCCCGACGACGCGCTGCTCGCCTTCGGGTCCGAGCGCAGCGGCCTGTCGCCCGAACTGCGCGAGCGCGCCGACCAGTTGGTGGCCCTGCCGATGCGGCCCCAGGTCTCCAGCTACAACCTGGCCACCAGCGTCGGCATGACGCTCTTCCACTGGAGCGCGCACAGCACGAACGCGCCGTAGGGGCCTCTCGACCTGGCTCTCAGACGGCTTCCCGGCGTACCTCCACCACCCGGAAGCGGTTCGCCACGAAGGCGCCGTCGCACAGGGCCGCGTTCGCCGCCGGGTTGCCACCGGAGCCGTGGAAGTCGGAGAACGCCGCCGTCTGGTTCACGTACACGCCGCCCGTGAGGTTGAGCGAGAGCTGGGCGCACTCCTCCAGGCAGACCTCCTCGACGGCTCCGGCCACCTCTTCGGAGGTGGTGTACGCGCCGACGGTCATCGCACCCTTCTCGCGCACCGTGCGCCGCAGCAGCTCCACCGCGTCCTGCGTGGAGTCGACGGCGACGGCGAAGGAAACCGGGCCGAAGCACTCGCTCATGTAGGCGGCCTCGGCATCGGGCCCCTCCCAGTACTTCCGGGCGCCGTCCAGCTTGACGATCACGGGGGTGCGCACGACGGCGTCCGGGAACTCAGGGTTGCCGACCTCCCTGGAGGGCAGCGCGACGTCACCGAGGCCGGGGGCGGCCTCCAGGCGGGACTTCACGTCCGGGTTCACCAGGGCGCCCAGCAGCCCGTTGGCCCGGGCGTCGTCGCCGAGCAGGCCGTCGACGGACCGTGCGAGGTCGGCGACGACCTCGTCGTAGGACTTGGGTCCCTGATCGGTGGTGATGCCCTCGCGCGGCACCAGCAGGTTCTGCGGAGTCGTGCACATCTGGCCGCTGTACAGGGACAGGGAGAACGCCAGGTTCGCCAGCATGCCCTTGTAGTCGCCGGTTCCGTCGATCACGACGGTGTTGACGCCGGCCTTCTCCGTGTAGACCTGCGCCTGGCGGGCGTGGGCCTCCAGCCAGTCGCCGAAGGCCGTCGAACCGGTGTAGTCGATGATCTTGATCTCGGGTCGTACGGCGAGCGTCTTGGCGATGCCCTCGCCGTCCCGCTCGGCCGCCAGCGCCACCAGGTCGGGTGCGAAACCCGCCTCGGCCAGCACGTCCCGGGCCACCTGCACGGTGAGCGCGAGGGGGAGCACCGCGCGCGGGTGGGGCTTCACCAGGACTGGGTTGCCCGTCGCCAGGGAGGCGAAGAGGCCCGGATACCCGTTCCACGTGGGGAACGTGTTGCAGCCGATCAGCAGCGCGATGCCCCGGGCGACCGGGGTGAACTCCTTGTCCAGGACCAAGGGGTCGCGCTTGCCCTGCGGCTTGGTCCACTGGGCCGCGTCCGGCGTGCGGACCTGCTCCGCGTACGCGTACGCCACCGCTTCGAGGCCGCGGTCCTGTGCGTGCGGGCCGCCCGCCTGGAACGCCATCATGAAGGCCTGGCCGCTGGTGTGCATGACGGCGTGCGCGAACTCGTGCGTGCGCGCGCTGATCCGGGCCAGGATCTCCAGGCACACCGCCGCGCGCACCTCGGCGCCCGCCTCGCGCCATGCGCGCATGCCCGCACGCATGGCCGGCAGCAGCGTCTCGATGTCGGCGTGCGGGTAGGTGACCCCCAAGTCGATCCCGTACGGGGAGACTTCACCGCCCACGAAGTCGTCCGTGTCCGCCTGGCCGAGGTCGAGCCGGGTGCCGAGCAGGGCGTCGAAGGCGGCCTTGCCCTCGGCGGCGCTCAGGCTCCCGTGCTCCCCGTAGGCCTTGGGGTGCTCGGGGTGCGGGGACCAGTACGCGCGCGTGCGGATCGCTTCCAGCGCCTGGTCGAGGGTCGGCCGGTGCTTGGCGATCAAATCGTGCGCGGTGCGTTCGGCGGCGGCCATGGCGGACCAACTCCTCCTGGGCTGCGGCTCCTCGTCGAGCCGGTGAGCTGGGCGGGACTGGGGGCGGGACTGGGCAGGGAATAACCGTGAGAGTTAGAGTAACCGAACGATCGGTCGGGACAAGAGGGTGCGTGGAACCTGTGGAAAACCGGCCCGATGGGCCCCGGCGCCCTGAAACGCGGCTGCATGCGGAAGGATCGCGCGCATGACAGCAGATGACCGCCTCGTGGGCGTGGTCGGCACCGGCACCATGGGCCAGGGCATCGCCCAGGTCGCCCTGGTCGCGGGGCACCCCGTCCGGCTGTACGACGCCGTACCCGGGCGGGCGGGGGCGGCCGCGGAGTCGATCGCCGCGCGGCTCGACCGGCTTGTCGAGAAGGGGCGGATGAGCGCCGAGGAGCGCGCGGCCGCCGGCGCGCGCCTCGCACCCGCGCAGACGCTCGACGAGCTCGCGGACGCCGCCCTCGTCATCGAGGCCGTCCTGGAGCAACTGGAGGTCAAACAACAGCTGTTGCGCGACCTGGAGGAGATCGTCGCGGACGACTGTCTGCTGGCCACGAACACCTCGTCCCTGTCCGTGACGGCGATCGGCGGGGCCCTACGGCTGCCCGGCCGCTTCGTGGGCCTGCACTTCTTCAACCCTGCTCCGCTGCTGCCCCTGGTGGAGGTCGTCTCCGGCTCCGCCACCGACGTCACGGCGGCCACGCGCGCGTACGAGACCGCCCGCGCCTGGGGCAAAACCCCGGTGGCCTGCGCCGACACCCCCGGCTTCCTGGTCAATCGCATCGCGCGCCCCTTCTACGCGGAGGCGTTCACCGTCTACGAGGACCAGGGCGCCGACCCGGCCACCATCGACGCCGTGCTGCGCGAGAGCGGCGGCTTCAAGATGGGCGCCTTCGAGCTGACCGACCTCATCGGCCAGGACGTCAACGAGGCCGTGACGCGCTCCGTGTGGGAGGGCTTCTTCCAGGATGTGAAGTTCCGGCCCTCGCTGGCCCAGCGCCGCCTGGTCGAGGCAGGACACCTCGGCCGTAAGGCCGGCCAGGGCTGGTACGCGTACGGGGACGACGAGGAGCGGCCCGAACCGCACACCGCCGCGCCCGCGGACCAACCCGCCTATGTAGTCGCGGAAGGCGACCTCGGCCCCGCGCGCGAGCTGCTCGGCCTCATCCGCGAGGCGGGCATCGAGGTGCGCGAGGAGGACGAGGACAACGGCACCCGCCTGGTGCTGCCCAGCGGCGGACAACTAGCCCTCGCGGACGGGCAGACGTCCATCGAGTACCGGGACGTCGTCTACTTCGACCTCGCGCTCGACTACCGCAGCGCCACCCGTGTCGCGCTCGCCACCGCCCAGGACGCGAACCAGCGCACCCTGGGGGAGGCCATCGGTCTCTTCCAGGCGCTCGGCAAGGACGTCAGCGTCATCGGTGACGTGCCCGGCATGATCGTCGCCCGGACGGTGGCCCGCATCATCGACCTGGCACACGACGCCGTCGCCAAGGGCGTGGCCACCGAGGAGGATGTCGACACCGCGATGCGGCTAGGCGTCAACTACCCGCTGGGGCCCATCGAGTGGAGCCGCAAGCTCGGCAAGAACTGGGCGTACGCCCTCCTCGACGACCTGCACCTGCGCGACCCCTCGGGCCGCTACGTGCCGTCCCTGGCCCTCTACCGCCATTCGTACGCCCCTGAGAAGCGGGAGGGCTCCGCATGACCACCGCACGACGTGACACCGGCGCACGACGCGACACCTACACGCCCGACACCCTGCTCGCGGTCGCGGTCGCGGTGTTCAACGAGCGCGGCTACGACGGCACGTCCATGGAGCACCTCTCCAAGGCGGCCGGCATCTCCAAGTCCTCGATCTACCACCACGTGTCGAGCAAGGAGGAACTGCTGCGCCGTGCCGTGAACCGCGCGCTCGACGGCCTCTTCGGGATCCTCGGCGAGGAACCCGCGCGCGTGGGACGTGCCGTGGAGCGCCTGGAGTACGTCACCCGGCGCATGGTCGAGGTGCTGACCGGCGAACTCCCCTACGTGACGCTCCTGTTGCGCGTGCGCGGGAACACCGACACCGAGCGCTGGGCCATGGAGCGGCGCAGAGACTTCGACCACCAGGTCGCCGCGCTGCTGAAGGCGGCCGCCGCCGACGGGGACGTACGGGGCGACATACCGGTGCGCCTCGCCACGCGGCTCGTCTTCGGGATGATCAACTCCGTCGTGGAGTGGTACCGCCCCGACGGGGGCGGCCTGGGAGACCGCGAAGTGGCCGACGCCGTCGTGGAGTTGGTCTTCGGCGGGCTGCGCAAAGAGGGCTGAAGCGCACAGTGGGTCGAAGCGTAGGAAGGGCTGAAGCCTGAGGAGCTGATGGCCTCCTGGCGGACCCGCCCGAAGGGGCTGTCAGGGGCTGTCCGGCTCCAGGTCCTCCTCCTCGAAGACCAGCAACGTCCTTGTGCTGAGCACTTCGGGGATGGCCTGCAGCTTGGTGAGGACCAGCTCGCGCAGCGCGCGGTTGTCCTGCGTGTGCACCAGGATCAGGACGTCGAAGCCGCCGCTGACCAGCGCGATGTGCGAGGCCTCCGGCATCTGGCGCAACTGGTCGCGGACCGTGCGCCAGGAGTTCTGGACGATCTTGAGGGTGACGTACGCGGATGCGCCCTGGCCGGCTCTCTCGTGGTTGACGCGGGCCCCGAAACCGCGGATCACGCCGTCATCGATGAGGCGGTTGATGCGGGCGTAGGCGTTCGCCCGGGAGACATGGACGCGCTCGGCGACGGACCGTATCGACGCCCGGCCGTCCTTCTGCAGCATCTGCAGGATGTCGCGGTCGATGGCGTCCAGCGGCCGGGCCGAGGGATCGGGGCCGTGGGAATTCCGGCCACCAGAGCCGTCGGCCATTTGTTCAGATGCCATCTGCCCCCGCCTCCCTACCATGGACGTACTGCGTTCATCACAGGCTGTGGAGAACCGTTTGTCCACAGCCTGGAGGTGCCTGTAGCCAAAATGTGCCGACGACCGAACAATCGGTAGGTGAGGCGCATCACACCCGACGCGCCCTTCAAGCCGCTCCCCCGAGGAGGTGCCGTCATGACGGTCACGGAGCAGCGGGGCGCCCATCGCGCCGGCGCACCCACGCCGCCGCCCGCCTGGCAGCCCCGCACGGACCCCGCGCCGCTGCTGCCCGACGCGGAGCCCTACCGGGTCCTGGGCACCGGTGCGGCCGCGCAGGCCGACCCGGGGCTGTTGCGCCGGCTGTACGCGGAAGTGGTGCGCGGCCGCCGGTACAACGCGCAGGCGACCGCCCTGACCAAGCAGGGCCGCCTCGCCGTCTACCCCTCCACCACCGGCCAGGAGGCCGCCGAGGTCGCCGCGGCGCTCGTCCTCCAAGAGCGCGACTGGCTCTTCCCCAGCTACCGCGACACCCTCGCCGCCGTGGCCCGGGGCCTGGACCCCGTCCAGGCCCTGACGCTGCTGCGCGGCGACCGGCACACCGGGTACGACCCGCGCGAGCACCGCATCGCGCCCCTGTGCACCCCGCTCGCGACCCAGTTGCCGCACGCCGTGGGCCTCGCACACGCCGCACGCCTCAAGGGTGACGACGTCGTGGCGCTCGCCATGGTCGGAGACGGCGGGACGAGCGAGGGCGACTTCCATGAGGCGCTGAACTTCGCGGCCGTGTGGCGGGCGCCAGTCGTCTTCCTCGTACAGAACAACGGGTACGCCATCTCCGTACCGCTGGCCAAGCAGACCGCGGCGCCGTCCCTGGCCCACAAGGCCGTCGGATACGGGATGCCGGGCCGCCTGGTCGACGGAAATGACGCGGTGGCGATGCACGAGGTGCTCTCCGAGGCCGTGGCCCGCGCGCGCGAGGGCCACGGCCCGACGCTGGTCGAGGCCATCACCTACCGGATGGACGCCCATACGAACGCCGACGACGCGACCCGCTACCGCGGCGACGCCGAGGTCGAGGCGTGGCGCGGGCACGACCCGGTCCTGCTCCTGGAGCGGGAGCTGACGGAACGCGGCCTGATCGACGAGGCCGGCATCCAGGCCGTGCGCGACGACGCCGAGACGATGGCGGCCGGCTTGCGCGAGCGCATGAACCAGGACCCGGCGCTCGACCCGATGGACCTGTTCACCGACGTCTACGCAGAACAGACCTCCCAGTTGCGCGAGCAGGCCGAGCAGTTGCGGGCCGAGCTCGAAGCCGAGGCGGAGGCGTCCGAAGGGGGCCGGGCATGACCACCGTCGCCGACAAGAAGGCCACGAAACCGGCCACCATGGCGCAGGCCCTCGGGCGCGCGCTGCGCGACTCCATGGCCGAGGACCCGTCCGTGCACGTCATGGGCGAGGACGTGGGCACGCTCGGCGGTGTCTTCCGCGTCACCGACGGGCTCGCCAAGGAGTTCGGCGAGGACCGCTGCACGGACACGCCGCTCGCGGAGGCCGGCATCCTCGGCACCGCCGTCGGCATGGCGATGTACGGGTTGCGGCCCGTCGTGGAGATGCAGTTCGACGCGTTCGCGTACCCGGCCTTCGAGCAGTTGATCTCGCACGTCGCGCGGATGCGCAACCGCACGCGCGGTGCCATGCCGCTGCCCATCACCGTGCGGGTGCCCTACGGGGGCGGCATCGGCGGCGTCGAGCACCACAGCGACTCCTCCGAGGCGTACTACATGGCGACCCCCGGCCTGACGGTCGTCACGCCCGCCACCGTCGCGGACGCGTACGGGCTGCTGCGGCAGTCGATCGCGTCCGACGACCCGGTGGTGTTCCTGGAGCCCAAGCGGCTCTACTGGGCGAAGGATTCCTGGAACCCCGAGCAGCCGGCGGACGTTGAGCCCATAGGTACGGCAGTGATCCGCCGCCCCGGGACCAGTGCCACGCTCATCACGTACGGACCGTCCGTGCCCGTCTGCCTGGAGGCCGCCGAGGCGGCCCGCGCGGAGGGCTGGGACCTCGAAGTGGTCGATCTGCGCTCGCTGGTGCCGTTCGACGACGCGACGGTCACCGCGTCCGTGCGCCGCACCGGGCGCGCGGTCGTCGTGCACGAGTCGGGCGGCTTCGGCGGGCCCGGCGGGGAGATCGCCGCGCGCGTGAGCGAGCGCTGCTTCCACCATCTGGAGGCGCCGGTGCTGCGCGTGGCGGGGTTCGACATTCCGTACCCGCCGCCGATGCTGGAGCGGCATCATCTGCCTGGTGTGGACCGGGTGTTGGACGCGGTCGCGCGGCTCCAATGGGACCAGTGAGGGGATCGGGCTGATGGCGCAGGTTCTGGAGTTCAAGCTGCCCGACCTCGGCGAGGGGCTCACCGAGGCGGAGATCGTGCGGTGGCTGGTCTCGGTCGGTGACGTGGTCGCCGTCGACCAGCCCGTCGTCGAGGTGGAGACCGCCAAGGCGCTGGTCGAGGTGCCGTGCCCCTACGGCGGTGTCGTCACGGCCCGCTTCGGAGACGAGGGCACCGAACTCCCCGTCGGTTCACCCCTGTTGACCGTGGCCGTCGACGCCACGGAGCCCACGCCGGGCGACACCGGCCCGGAGCGGTCCGAGGGCTCGGGGAACGTGCTGGTGGGGTACGGGACGGCAGCGCCACCGGCCCGCCGCAGGCGCGTCCGCAGCGGGCTCGGCGGGCACGGCGGGGGCGAGCGGGTGGCTACGCGCGGGGCGGGTGTGAGTACGGGTGCGGGTGCGCCCGTGGCGCCCACGAGTCCGGCGCCCACGAGCCCCGCGCGTCCCCAGGCCGCGACACCGCCGGTCGTCGGGCTCGGGCCCGTGCCCGTTGTCTCCCCGCTCGTTCGCAAGCTCGCGCGGGAACACGGGCTCGACTTGCGGGAGTTGACCGGCTCAGGAGCCGACGGGCTCATTCTGCGGGCGGATGTGGAGCGTGCCGTGAAGGCGCGTGCCTTGGAGGCGCGCGCCGAAGCAGCCGTGCCGACGGCCGAGGCCTCCGCCGCCAAGGCCCCCACCGTCGAAACCCCCGCCGTCGAGACCGCCCTGCCGGGCCACCGCACCCCCCTGCGCGGTATCCGCGGCGCCGTCGCCGACAAGCTGTCCCGCAGCCGCCGTGAGATACCCGACGCGACCTGCTGGGTGGACGCCGACGCCACGGAACTCATGCACGCGCGCGTGGCGATGAATTCCGCGACGGGCCCGTCCGCCGGGCCGAAGATCTCCGTCCTCGCGCTGCTCGCCCGCATCTGCACGGCGGCCCTCGCCCGCTACCCGGAACTGAACGCCACGGTCGACATGGAGCGCCGCGAGATCGTGCGGCTCGACGAGGTGCACCTCGGTTTCGCCGCGCAGACCGAGCGCGGGCTCGTCGTGCCGGTCGTCAGGGACGCCCAGGCGCGGGGAGCCGAGTCGCTGAGCGCCGAGTTCGGGCGGCTCACCGAGGCGGCGCGGACGGGGACGCTGACACCCGGGGAACTCACCGGAGGCACCTTCACGTTGAACAACTACGGGGTGTTCGGGGTCGACGGATCCACGCCGATCATCAACCACCCCGAGGCGGCCATGCTCGGCGTCGGCCGCATCACCCCCAAGCCCTGGGTGCACGAGGGGGAGCTGGCGGTCCGCCAGGTCGTCCAGCTCTCGCTCACCTTCGACCACCGGGTGTGCGACGGCGGCACGGCGGGCGGCTTCCTGCGCTATGTCGCGGACTGCGTGGAGCGGCCGGCGGTGCTGTTGCGCACGCTCTGATCACAGGATCCGACACCCCTGGCCCCGCGCCGCGGGGGTGGCAATGATCGACCGTACGCCCATACTCGGGGCATGACCGCAGCCGCCGGGCCCCGCCACGACGCTCCCGCGTACGACGCCGTCGTCCTCGCCGGGGGCGCCGCGCGGCGGCTCGGCGGTGCCGACAAACCCGGCGTGCGGGTCGGCGGCCGCGCGCTGCTCGACCGGGTCCTCGCCGCCTGCGCCGGGGCCCGCGCCACGGTCGTGGTCGCCGAGCCGCGGCCCACCGCGCGTCCTGTCGCCTGGGCACGCGAGGAGCCACCGGGCGGCGGACCGCTCGCCGCGCTGGACGCGGGGATCAGCGCCATCGACCCGCCGGCGGCGAGCGAGGGACCCGCAGAGGCGGAGCGCATAGTCGTGCTCTCCGCCGATCTGCCGTTCCTGGGGGAGCGCACCGTCCGCCTGCTGCTCGACGCGCTCGGCGCACCGGACACCGAGGGCGCGCTGCTCACCGACGGCGACGGACGCGATCAGCCGCTGGTCGCCGTGTACCGGGGGACCGCTCTGCGCCGGGTGCTGACCGCCCTGCGCACCGAGCACGGGGCGCTCACCGGCCTACCGCTGCGGCTGCTCGTCAGGAACCTGGACCTCGTCCGCATCACCGACCCCGTCGCGTCCTTCGACTGCGACACCTGGGACGACATCGCCGTTGCCAGGTCACGGATCAGGGAGCATGGGCACGTGTTGGATGAATGGATCTCCGCAGCCAAGGACGAACTGGGTCTCGACCTGGACGTCGACACCGGTGTACTCCTCGATCTCGCCCGCGACGCCGCGCACGGGGTCGCCCGCCCCGCGGCGCCTCTGACGACGTTCCTCGTCGGATACGCGGCGGCGCAGGCGGGCGGCGGCCCCGAAGCGGTCGCCGCCGCCGCGGCGAAGGCCGCCGCGCTCGCCAACAGGTGGGCGCAGGAGGCCGACGCCGAGCCGAAACCGGGCGGCGCCGAGCCCGGCGACGCCACCCCGGGGGACACAGCGCAGGGCGCCGCCACCCCAGGTGACACCGCACCGCGCGACGCCGCGCCGGACACGGGACGAGACGCGCAATGAGCGGCCCCGACGGGCGGGCGGCGCAGGCCGACCCCCTGGACGGCGACGTCGAGGAGGCGCTCGCCCTGGCCAACGACAACCGGGGCGGCCCCCGGACCGGCAGCGGCGGCGCCCCCGCGCCCGCCCCGCGGCAGACCCCCGCGTCCCGGGCCCCCGCCCCGGACACGGAGCGGCACCGGGCGACGGCCTGGCCCGCGGCCCGTCGCGCCGCCCAGGAGGCGGGCCGCCGTGCCGCGCGGCACCGGGCCCAGACCGCCGATGCCCCCGAGCCCGTCATGGACGCGGAACTCCCCTTCCCCGAAGGCCTGTTGACCGGCGGCCGAGCGGAAACCCACGCGCTCCCCCGGGGCGCCGCCCGGGTCCCCCTCGACCGGGCCCTCGGTCTCGTACTCGCCGCACCGCTGACGGCGCTCACCGATCTGCCGTCCTTCGACACGTCCGCGATGGACGGCTGGGTCGTGGCGGGGCCGGGCCCCTGGGCCGTACGGGACAAGGGGATCCTGGCCGGGCACGCGCTGCCCGCACCGCTGGCCGACGGTGAGGCCGCGACGATCGCGACCGGCGCGCGCATCCCGTCCGACACCACCGCCGTGATCCGCAGCGAGCACGGGCACACCGACGACAAGGGCCAGTTGCATCCGCTGCGCGCGGTCGCGCACGGCCAGGACATCCGGCCGCGTGGCCAGGAGTGCCGCGCGGGCGATCTGCTGCTGCCCGCCGGCGGCCTGATCACCCCGGCGGTGCTCGGTCTCGCGGCCGCGGCCGGCTACGACGAGCTGGTCGCCGTGCCCCGCCCCCGGGCCGAAGTCCTGGTCCTGGGCGATGAGTTGCTGACCTCCGGTCTCCCCCGCGACGGCCTCATCCGTGACGCGCTCGGCCCGATGCTGCCGCACTGGCTGCGCGCGCTGGGCGTCGAGGTGACCGCCGTCCGCAGGATCGGGGACGACGCGAAGGCGCTGCTCAAAGCCGTCCGGGGGTCCAAGGCGGACCTCGTCGTGACCACCGGCGGCACCGCGTCGGGCCCCGTCGACCACGTCCACCCCACGCTGCGCGCCCTCGACGCCGAGCTGCTCGTGGACGGTGTCGCGGTGCGCCCCGGCCATCCGATGCTGCTCGCCCGCATCAAGGACGGGCGCCACCTCGTCGGTCTGCCCGGCAATCCGCTGGCCGCCGTCTCCGGGCTGCTCACGCTCGCCGAGCCGCTGCTGCGGGCGCTGGCGGGCCGGGCCAGGGACGAGGAGCCGTACGGTGCTCCGCTGCACAGCGCCGTGCAGGGCCATCCGTACGACACCCGGCTCGTCCCCGTCGTACTGCGCCAGGACAGCGACAGCGGGCACGACTGGGCGGTGCCGCTGCGCTACAACGGCCCGGCGATGCTGCGTGGCATCGCCGCCGCCGACGGGCTCGCGGTCGTGCCGCCCGGCGGCGCCCAGGAGGGGCAGGAGGTCGAGATCCTCGACCTGCCCTGGTCCTGGGGTCCGGCGACCGGTGGCTCCCTCGGAACACTCAACTCCCCCTTGAAAGCAACGGGAAGCGCACCGCAGAGCCGCCCCGAACAGGCACCCCGGCCGAACGCGGGTCAGGCCCCACAGGACACCATGGGGCAGGCGCCGAGGACCGACATGGGCGCCGACCCCGTGGGGACCGACCCCGTGGGGGTTGACCCCGTGAGGAACGTGCCGGGCAACTCCCCGGGCGACGAAGGGTGTTTCACGTGAAACTGGCCGGCCATGACGCCATGGCGCGCCAAGCGGACGAGAAGACGACGACCTACCGGGTGAAGCTGCCCCGGCGGATCGTCCAGCGTCCGCTGCTCCAGGTCGCCCGCCGGGTCCTGATGGCTCTGGCGGTACTCGTCCTGACCGCGCTCCTCGTCTGGTTCGACCGCACCGGCTACAACGACAACTCCGACGGCAGTGTCGATCTCCTCGATGCCTTCTACTACGCGACCGTCACCCTCTCCACCACGGGCTACGGCGACATCACGCCGGTCAGCGACGGGGCGCGGCTCACCAACATCTTCCTCATCACGCCGCTGCGTGTGTTGTTCCTGATCATCCTGGTCGGCACCACGCTCGAAGTCCTCACCGAACGGACCCGGGAGGAATGGCGCCTGAACCGCTGGAGGTCCAACTTGCGTGACCACACTGTCGTCATCGGCTTCGGCACCAAGGGCCGCAGCGCGGTGGAGACCGTCTGCGCGACCGGCCTGAAGCCCGAGCAGGTCGTCGTGGTCGACCCCAGCAGCAAGGTCATCGAGGCGGCGAACAGCCTCGGTTACGCGGGAGTCATGGGCGACGCGACCCGTAGCGACGTCCTGTGGCGGGCCGAGGTGCAGCGGGCCCGGAAGATCATCATTGCCACCCAGCGCGACGACACGGCGGTCCTGGTGACGCTCACCGCGCGGCAGCTGAACCGCAGCGCGAAGATCGTCGCCGCCGTGCGCGAGGAGGAGAACGCGCAGCTGCTGCGCCAGTCCGGCGCCGACGCCGTGATCACCAGCGCCAGCGCGGCGGGCCGGCTGCTCGGGCTCTCGGTCCTCAGCCCGCACGCGGGCATGGTCCTGGAGGACCTCATCCAGAAGGGCAGCGGCCTCGATCTGGTGGAGCGCCCGGTGATAAAGGCCGAGGTCGGCCTCAAGCCGAAGGAGACGGAGGACCTGGTCGTCAGTGTCGTACGCGGACATCGCGTGCTCGGCTACGACGACAAGGCCATCGGGGGCCTCCAGCTGACCGACCGGCTCATCACGATCGTGCGGGTCACGCCGACGACGCACGTCGCCCCGGACTCGAAACCGCTGCCGCAGGACTGAGCCGGGTTCCGCGGGCGTACGGGAGTAGCCTCGCGGCCATGTATGCGATCACGATCCCGGAACCCGGTGGACCCGAGGCGCTCGTCTGGACGGAGGTCCCCGACCCCGTGCTCAGCGAGGGCGAGGTCCTGGTCGAGGTGGTCTCCAGCGCCGTCAACCGTGCCGATCTGCTGCAGCGCCAGGGTTTCTACACCCCGCCGCCCGGCAGCTCTCCCTACCCCGGTCTGGAGTGCGCGGGCCGGATCGCCGAGGTCGGCCCCGGTGTGGCGGGCTGGTCCGTCGGTGACGAGGTGTGCGCGCTCCTGGTGGGCGGCGGGTACGCCGAGAAGGTCGCCGTCCCGGCCGGGCAGCTGATGCCGGTGCCGAAGGGCGTCGATCTGGCGAAGGCCTCCGCGCTGCCCGAGGTGACCTGCACCGTCTGGTCCAACGTCTTCATGATCGCCCATCTGCGTCCGGGCGAGACGTTCCTCGTGCACGGCGGCTCCAGTGGCATCGGCACCATGGCGATCCAGCTCGCGAAGTCCGTCGGCGCCAAGGTCGCCGTCACCGCGGGCACCAAGGAGAAGCTCGACTTCTGTGCCGAGCTGGGCGCGGACATCCTGATCAACTACCGCGAGCAGGACTTCGTGGAGGGGATCAAGGCGGCCACGGACGGGGCCGGCGCGGACGTCATCCTCGACAACATGGGCGCCAAATACCTGAACCGCAACGTCGACGCCCTCGCCGTCAACGGCCGCCTCGCCATCATCGGCATGCAGGGCGGCGTCAAGGGCGAGCTGAACATCGGTACGTTGCTCGGCAAGCGCGGCGCCATCACCGCCACCACGCTGCGGGCCCGCCCGCTCGCGGAGAAGGCGGCGGTCGTCGCGGCGGTGCGGGAGCACGTGTGGCCGCTGATCGAGGGCGGGCACGTGCGGCCGATCGTGGACCAGGAACTGCCGATGAGCGACGCGGCGCAGGGCCACCGGGTCCTGGAGGAGAGCGGCCACATCGGCAAGGTCCTGCTCACCCGGTAGTCGAGTCCGGCAGCGGCGCAGCCCGCCGGTAGGGCTCGGCAGCAGGGCCCTACCGGCGCAGCCGTAGCGCCAGGAAGCCGATCCCGAGGCCGGTCAGCAGCAGTCCCGCCCCCAGCGGCACCACGTTCACCAGGGTCCCCGTTCCGCGCGCGGCCTCGGTCCGGCGCGCGGTGGCGGGCCGCTCGGGGCGGGGGGACGACGGGACCGGCGTCGCGGAGACGGGCGGCTCGGGGCGCGCGGGCGGCGGTGGCAGCACGGCCTCCTCGAAGGTGGGGGCGGGCAGCGGCCGCCCCGGCGGTGTCCGGCCCACGCCCGCCCGGCTGCCGGCGAGCGAACCGTGCGGCGAGGGTTCGGCGGCGTAGGCCACCGGCGGGATCAGGAAGAGCGCGAGTGCGCTCACCACCAGCCCGGCCGCCCACCGAAGCCGCTGCATTGCCCGTCCCCCCTCGCTTCCATCCGCTTCCGCCAGATGCCTGCGATAAGCGTCACATAGGACAATAAAACGGGCACGTCGGATTTCGACCCGCCCCCAGCACGGTGGATCAACCCGCAACGGGGGCACCACCGAGGTGTGACAGGTCCGTACGAGAGAATGGCGGCATGGAGATGCCGAGGAACGAACGGTCGCCGGAGAACCCCCAGATCCTGGTCGTGGGCCAGGACGGAATGGCTCTGGGCGGCGGCGGAGACGACGAATCCCGCGAGGTCCCGGTGACGGAGATGGTGGAACAGCCCGCCAAGGTGATGCGCATCGGCAGCATGATCAAGCAGCTGCTCGAAGAAGTGCGCGCGGCTCCCCTGGACGAGGCGAGCCGGCAGCGGCTCAAGGAGATCCACGCCAGCTCGGTCAAGGAACTCGAGGACGGTCTCGCGCCCGAGCTCGTCGAGGAGCTGGAGCGGATCTCCCTGCCCTTCACCGAGGACACCATCCCGAGCGACGCCGAACTGCGTATCGCGCAGGCCCAGTTGGTGGGCTGGCTGGAAGGCCTCTTCCACGGGATCCAGACGACGCTGTTCGCCCAGCAGATGGCGGCCCGCGCCCAGCTGGAGCAGATGCGCCGCGCGCTGCCGCCGGGTGTCGGCGGCGACGACGAGGACGAGGACCCGAGGACCGTGGGCCGCTCGGGCGGCCCGTACCTGTAGACGGCCCGTACCTGTGGGCGGCCCGTGCCTGTGGACGGACTTGTCGACGTGACTTTCAGCTGAGCACCGGAAAGAAGGGCCCGGCCCGCGCGGAAAGCGCGGGCCGGGCCCTTCTGTGCGGTGCGGCGGCGCGGGGCCGGTCAGCCGGATTACGGGTTGCCGGTCGAGACCTGCAGCTGGATGTTCACGTTGTCCGGGTCGATCTCGGTGCCCGCGGCGGGGCTCTGGTTCATGACCGAGCCCTCGCCGTACGTGTTCTCGTCGATGGGGTTCTGCGTGGCGATCCAGCCCGCGGCCCGGAAACAGGCCTTCACGGAATCGATGTTCTTGAGATAGAAGTCCGGGACCTTGATCTTTTCCTCGTCGTCGTTGCCGATCTCCGGCTCGACGCACTCGTCGGTCTCGACGGTCTTCGTCAGGTCGGGCCCCTTGTGCCCGGCGACCGCGGAGGCGGACGGCTTGTCGGAGCCGCCCTTCTCGTCGCCATTGCTGTTCAGCGTCAGGGCCGTGATCAGGCCGCCGACGGCGACGAGCGCGACGACGATCGAGCCGATGATCACCGCCTTGTTGCGGCCACCGCCGCCCGGGCCCTGCGTGGTCGTCGCCGGCTGGTGCGAGAGGTGGTACGGCGACGGCGTCTGCTGGCCCTGCGTCGCGTACGGGGAGACGGGCGGCGGCGTCTGGTAACCGCTCTGCATGTTCTGCTGCGGGTAGCCGTATCCGGGCTGCGGCGTCGGCGGCCCGTAGGGGCTCGGCTGCGGCGTCGGCTGGTACGGCGTCTGGACCGGGCCCGGCGTCGGCATCCCGTTCTGGTCGACCGGCGGGAAGACGGCGGAGCCGACGCCCGCGCCGCTCGACGTCTGGGCGCCCGGCACGATGCTGGGCGCCACCGACGGGCCGGCGGCGAGCGACTGGGCCACGCGCAGGCACTCGTCGCGCATCGCCTCCGCGCTCGGGAAACGCTCGTTCGGGTTCTTCTTCAGCGCGCGGGCGACGAGGGCGTCGATGGCGGGCGGCAGCGCGCGGTTGATCGAGGACGGAGCCACCGGCTCCTCCTGGACGTGCGCGTACGCGATGGCCAGCGGCGAGTCCGCCTCGAACGGCAGCCGCCCGGTGACCAGTTGGAAGAGCATGATGCCGACCGAGTACAGGTCCGAGCGGGCGTCCACGCCGCGGCCGAGGGCCTGTTCGGGCGACAGGTACTGCGGGGTGCCGACGACCATGCCGGTCTGCGTCATCGACGTGACGCCGGACTGCATGGCGCGGGCGATGCCGAAGTCCATGACCTTGACGACGTTGCGCTTCGTCATCATCACGTTGCCCGGCTTGATGTCGCGGTGCACCAGGCCCATCTCGTGGCTGATCTCCAGCGCCGCGAGCACATCGGCGGTGATCTTCAGGGCCTTGTCGGCGGGCATGGCGCCGTACTGACGCATGTCCTGGTCGAGGACGGAGCCGAGCGGGAGCCCCTCGACGTACTCCATGACGATGTACGGAGTGATGATGCCGTCGAGGTCGTCCTCGCCGGAGTCGAAGACCGAGACGATGTTCGTGTGCGTGAGCTTGGCCACGGACATGGCCTCGCGCTGGAAGCGCTGGCGGAACGCGTCCTCCCGCCCGAGTTCCGTGTGCAAAGTCTTGATGGCGACGGCGCGGTCGAGCCGGGTGTCGTGCGCGAGGTGCACGGAGGCCATGCCGCCCTGGCCGAGCAGGTCACGCAGTTGGTACCGCCCGCCGGCCACGGACCGACCCGCGTACCGGCCTCCGGCGCCGCCGTCTTCGCTCATCTTCCACGTCCCCCATAGCGCCCCGCGTCGGCGCGGCCGGTGATCGACTCCAGCTATTCCCGGCCAAGTCTGCCCGAGGGCGCGGGCACGTCAAGCTCGATGCCCGTTCCGTGACCGTACGGGCAAGAAGCGTCGCGCAAGCGTTACCGGAAATGGTCATGGACCGGGTACGGAAATTGCGCGCACGATTTGCAAGGTCCGCACGGCAACGGGTTTGATGTCCGGTCCATCTCGGAACTGGGCCGCGGTCGAAGCCTGTAGCGTGGCCCGACGGAGACCGTACTTTCACAACCGCGCGTACTCCGACGCAGCGATCCGACAGCGGCGCGGCGATCCGACAGCACGGACAGAAACGACGGCGAGGACTGATGGCACAGCAGCAGCGCGCTCAGGGCCCGTCCGACCCCGAGGCGACTGGCGGCGGTATGTCAGATGCGCCGGAGTTGTGGGGCAACGGCGGGCTCGTCGGGGACGGCCGGTACCGGCTGACGCACAGACTCGGCCGGGGTGGCATGGCCGAGGTGTTCGCGGCCGAGGACGTCCGCCTCGGGCGCACCGTCGCCGTCAAGCTGCTCCGCTCCGACCTCGCCGAGGACCCGGTCTCCAAGGCCCGCTTCACGCGCGAGGCACAGTCCGTCGCCGGCCTGAACCACCACGCCGTCGTCGCGGTCTACGACTCGGGCGAGGACTACGTGAACGGCAGCACCGTTCCGTACATCGTCATGGAGCTCGTCGAGGGCCGCACCATCCGCGACCTCCTGCTGAACGCCGAGGCGCCGGGCCCCGAGCAGGCCCTGATCATCGTCTCCGGTGTGCTGGAGGCGCTCGCCTACTCGCATCAGCACGGCATCGTGCACCGTGACATCAAGCCCGCGAACGTGATCATCACCCACGCCGGTGCGGTGAAGGTGATGGACTTCGGCATCGCGCGCGCCCTGCACGGCGCGCAGTCCACGATGACGCAGACCGGCATGGTCATGGGTACGCCCCAGTACCTGTCGCCGGAGCAGGCGCTCGGCAAGGCCGTCGACCACCGCTCCGACCTGTACGCGACCGGCTGTCTGCTGTACGAACTCCTCGCGCTGCGGCCCCCGTTCACCGGTGAGACGCCGCTGTCCGTCGTCTACCAGCACGTCCAGGACACCCCGGTGCCGCCCTCCGAGGTCTCGGACGCGACGCCGCCGGAGCTGGACGGCCTCGTCATGCGCTCGCTGGCCAAGGACCCGGACGACCGGTTCCAGACGGCCGAGGAGATGCGCGGGCTCGTCCAGTACGGCCTGACGATGCTGTACGAGCAGGGCGGCCACACCGGCACCTGGAACACCGGACCGGTCACCGCCGCCATGCACGCGGGCGGCAGCACCCCGGCGATGGGGCTGGCCGGGACCACAGCGCTTCCGCACCCCGGGGACCACGGCACGGCCGCGCAGCCGCTGCTGCGTCCGCCGGGCGACGACGGCGGCTTCGACGGCCAGGGGAACGGCGGCGGTCGCGGCCGCGGCAAGCTGTGGATCTTCGCGGTGCTCGCGGTGATCGCGATCGCGGCGGGCGTCGCCCTGGCGCTCAACGCGAGCAACGGCGGCGGGGGCGGGGGCGGCACCAAGCAGTCCCCGACCGCCACCCAGTCCGAGACGAAGGACAAGCCGAGCAAGTCGTCCGAGGAGAGCGCGTCCGAGGACGAGACGCAGCAGCCGGGCGACAGCACGGGCGGTCAGGGCGACTACACGCCGTCGTACACGGAGACGCGGGGCAACCAGACGCCGACGCAGTCGGCGACGGACCAGCCGACCGACGAGCCGACGGACGAGCCGACCGGCGAGGACACCCCCACGGCGTCCGACCCGGTGACCACGCCTGCCTCGCCCTCGCCGCCGGACGGCGGCGGTGACAACGGCGGTGGCGACACCGAGGGCACCGGGGTCGTGGCCGGCGCCGGCGGGGGAAACTGACCGGCGACAGGCCCTGGGGTCTGTCTTCGAACTCCCCTCTGCCCGCCCTCCGGGCGACGAGGGGAGTGTGAGGACAGGCCCTAGCGGCGCCGCACGCGCGCGCGGGGCGCGCGCTGTGCCGAGCCGCCCCGCAGTTCGTGCACCGTCACGAACTGCGGGTCCACGCGCAGATACACCGGATCGAAGAGTTCGTCGTCCGCGAAGTGCGGGGCGGGCCCGAAGAGTTCGAGTTCGGCGGTGGTCGGTTCGACCTGCTCGCAGGTGCCGACGCACTGCACCGACCACTGGGTGTCGTCCCCGGGGGCCCCGGGGCCGGGGTCGCCCAGGTTGTCCGCCCCGTACGCGACCACACTGCCGACGCAGGCCAAGTGGTAGCCGTAGCCGCCGTGCAGCCGCAGCAGGAGCCGTTCGTTGACCACGATGTGGCGGGCGGAGGCGAGGAAGGGCAGGGCGCGCATGCTGGTCGCCACCCGGCCGTGGTTCACACGGGCGAGCAGCTCGAAGCCGCGCTCGGGATCCTGCGACTGCTGCGTCTCGGAAGCCATGTCACCACTGTGCGATGCCGACAGGGCGCCGGGAAAGGGGACCCCGCCCCCAGGGAAGGGGACGTAAGTCCCTTGTCAGCGGGCACCCGGGTGAACGCTCGGGGCCGAGGTCAGTGCTGCTTCTGTTTCTCGGCCTGCATCCGCGCCACGTAGGCCGCGGCCTGCGAGCGGCGCTCCATGCCGAGCTTGGACAGCAGGCTGGAGACATAGTTCTTGATCGTCTTCTCGGCCAGGTGGAGGCGCTCGCCGATCACGCGGTTGGTCAGGCCCTCGCCGATCAGGTCGAGGATCTTGCGCTCCTGGTCGGTGAGGCCCGCGAGCCGGTCGTCGTCCTTGCTGCGGCCGCCGTCGCGCAGCCGCTCCAGGACCCGGGCGGTGGCCACCGGGTCGAGCAGCGAGCGGCCCGCCGCCACGTCCCGTACGGCCGTGAGCAGCTCGTTGCCCCGGATCGCCTTCAGCACGTAGCCGGAGGCGCCGGCCATGATCGCGTCGAAGAGGGCCTCGTCGTCCGCGAACGAGGTCAGCATCAGGCACTGGATGGAATCGTCCTGGGAGCGGATCTCACGGCACACCTCGACGCCGCTGCCGTCCGGCAGGCGCACGTCGAGCACGGCGACGTCGGGCCTGGTCGCGGGGATGCGCACCAGGGCGTCGGCGGCCGTCCCGGCCTCGCCGACCACCTCGATGTCGTCCTCCATCGAAAGCAGCTCGTGGACTCCGCGGCGCACTACTTCGTGGTCGTCGAGGAGAAATACCGTAATTTTTCCGTCTTCGCGCACGGATTCAGTCTCACACATCAACTCTTCCCGTGCCCTGGGTGACCGGGATAACGTGCCGGTGTTCCGGCCCCCTGCCAGGCTGTGACCAGGGATCAGCCACACAGCTGTGACCTGCGGCGCTTCATCGTTCTTGCGTGTACTAGGAAATCCAATGAACGAGTTAGTTGGAAATCCAAGCAAAATCGCAGGTCAGATGGGGTTTCGCAGATGTGTGACCCACTGGGTAACGTGCTGGGTGAAGGGTGCTTGCCGGAGCACAGGTTGTTTTCGTTCTTTCTAGTCACGCCTGACCCGGCTCCACCGCACCCACCCCGTGCGTGGACGGATCAGGCGAGCCGAGCCGACTGGTCATCCGGCAATCCCGGGGGCCGGACCGACGGAGGAGCACACGTGACCGTAGACAGTGCTGACAGCACTGCCGCAGCGCAGAAGGCACAGCCGCCGCGCAAGCGGACCGCTGCGAAGAAGTCTGCGAAGAAGTCCCCCGGCAGGGCGGCCGCGCCGGCGCAGCCGGAGCTGGTCCAGCTGCTGAGCCCCGAGGGCAAGCGCGTCAAGACCCCGGAAAACGCTGTATACGACTCCTACGTCGACGGCATCACCGACGACGAGCTGCGCGCCCTGTACCGCGACATGGTTCTCACCCGCCGCTTCGACGCCGAGGCCACCGCTCTGCAGCGCCAGGGCGAGCTGGGCCTGTGGGCGTCGCTGCTCGGCCAGGAGGCCGCCCAGATCGGCTCGGGCCGGGCCACCCGTGAGGACGACTACGTCTTCCCGACCTACCGCGAGCACGGCGTCGCCTGGTGCCGCGGGGTCGACCCGACGAACCTGCTCGGCATGTTCCGCGGCGTGAACCACGGCGGCTGGGACCCGAACAGCAACAACTTCCACCTGTACACGATCGTCATCGGCTCGCAGACGCTGCACGCGACGGGCTACGCGATGGGGATCGCGAAGGACGGCGCCGACTCGGCGGTCATCGCGTACTTCGGCGACGGCGCCTCCAGCCAGGGCGACGTCCTGGAGTCCTTCAACTTCGGCGCCGTGTACAACGCGCCGGTGGTGTTCTTCTGCCAGAACAACCAGTGGGCGATCTCCGAGCCGACCGAGCGCCAGATGCGCGTGCCGCTGTACCAGCGCGCGCAGGGCTTCGGTTTCCCCGGCGTCCGCGTGGACGGCAACGACGTGCTGGCCTGTCTCGCCGTGACCCGGTGGGCCCTGGAGCGGGCGCGCAACGGCGAGGGCCCGACCCTGGTCGAGGCGTTCACGTACCGGATGGGCGCGCACACCACCTCCGACGACCCGTCGAAGTACCGGGCCGACGAGGAGCGCGTCGCGTGGGAGGCGAAGGACCCGATCCTTCGCCTGCGCACCTACCTGGAGTCCCAAACCGACACGGATGAGGGATTTTTCGCGGAACTCGACGCCGAGAGCGAGGCGTTGGGCAAACGAGTGCGCGAAGTCGTACGGGCCATGCCGAACCCGGGCCATTTGGCGATCTTCGAGAACGTGTATGCGGACGGGCACGCACTCGTCGACGAGGAGCGCGCGCAGTTCGTCGCCTACCAGGCGTCGTTCGCGGACGAAGCGGCTGGGGAGGCCTGAGTCATGGCGGTACAGAAACTTCCGATCGCCAAGGCGATCAACGAGTCGCTGCGCACGGCGTTGGAGAACGACCCGAAGGTCCTCGTCATGGGCGAGGACGTCGGCGTGCTCGGCGGTGTCTTCCGGGTGACCGACGGTCTGCAGAAGGACTTCGGCGAGGAGCGGGTCATCGACACCCCGCTCGCCGAGTCCGGCATCGTCGGCACCGCGATCGGCCTGGCGCTGCGCGGCTACCGGCCGGTCGTGGAGATCCAGTTCGACGGCTTCGTCTTCCCCGCGTACGACCAGATTGTCACGCAGCTCGCGAAGATGCACGCCCGCGCGCTCGGCAAGATCAAGACGCCGGTCGTCATCCGCATCCCGTACGGCGGCGGCATCGGCGCGGTCGAGCACCACAGCGAGTCGCCCGAGGCGCTGTTCGCGCACGTGCCGGGGCTGAAGGTGGTCTCTCCTTCGAACTCCTCGGACGCCTACTGGATGCTGCAGCAGGCCATCCAGAGCGACGACCCGGTGATCTTCTTCGAGCCGAAGCGACGCTACTGGGACAAGGGCGAAGTGGACACGGACGCCGTCCCCGGCGACCTGCACAAGGCCGTCGTGGCGCGGGAGGGCACGGATCTGACGCTCGTCGCGTACGGGCCGATGGTGAAGGTCTGCCTGGAGGCCGCGGCCGCCGCCGCGGAGGAGGGCAAGTCCCTGGAGGTCCTCGACCTGCGCTCGATCTCGCCGATGGACTTCGACGCCGTGCAGAAGTCGGTGGAGAAGACGCGGCATCTGGTCGTCGCGCACGAGGCGTCCGTCTTCCTCGGGTCCGGCGCCGAGATCGCCGCGCGGATCACCGAGCGGTGCTTCTACCACCTGGAGGCGCCCGTGCTGCGGGTCGGCGGGTACCACGCGCCGTATCCGCCGGCGCGGCTGGAGGACGAGTACCTGCCGGGTCTGGACCGGGTGCTCGACGCCGTCGACCGTTCGCTGGCGTACTGAGGAGGCTGAGAGTCATGGCGCGCGAATTCAAGATGCCCGACGTGGGCGAGGGCCTGACCGAGGCCGAGATCCTCAAGTGGTACGTGCAGCCCGGCGACACCGTCGAGGACGGCCAGGTCGTGTGCGAGGTGGAGACGGCGAAGGCGGCCGTCGAGCTGCCGATCCCGTTCGACGGTGTGGTCAAGGAGCTGCGGTTCCCCGAGGGCACGACCGTCGATGTCGGCCAGGTGATCATTTCGGTGACCGTGGCCTCCGGCGAGCCGGACGCGCCCGCGTCCGAGCCCGTGGTCGGGACGGCGCCCGAGGCCGAGACCGAGGCCGGGCCTGCCGAGCCGCAGGCGCGTCAGCCCGTGCTCGTCGGGTACGGCGTCGCCGAGACGTCGACGAAGCGGCGGGCCCGCAAGGGCGCCGAGGCCCCGGCGGCCAACGGGACGGCGGCCCCGGCCGTCCGGCAGCGGCCGCTGGCCAAGCCGCCCGTGCGCAAGCTCGCCCGGGACCTCGGCGTCGACCTCGCCACGGTGATTCCGTCGCACCCCGACGGGATCATCTCGCGGGAGGACGTGCACGCGGCGGTGGCGCCCGCGCCCGAGGTGCCGGCGCAGGCCCCCGCCCCCGTGCCGGCTCCCGTGCCGGTGGCGCCCGCGGCGTCGTACGACGGTGTCCGCGAGACCCGGATCCCGGTGAAGGGCGTCCGCAAGGCGACGGCCCAGGCGATGATCGGCTCCGCGTTCACGGCGCCGCACGTCACGGAGTTCGTGACGGTCGACGTGACGCGCACGATGAAGCTCGTCGAGGAGCTGAAGGCCGACAAGGACATGCAGGGGCTGCGGGTCAATCCGCTGCTGCTCATCTCCAAGGCGCTGCTCGTCGCGATCAAGCGCAACCCCGAGGTCAACGCGGCCTGGGACGAGGCCAATCAGGAGATCGTCCAGAAGCACTACGTGAATCTGGGCATCGCGGCGGCGACCCCGCGCGGCCTGATCGTGCCGAACATCAAGGACGCCCACGCCAAGACGCTGCCCGAACTGGCGACGTCACTGGGCGAGCTGGTGTCCACCGCGCGGGAGGGCCGGACGTCTCCCGGCGCGATGCAGGGCGGCACGGTCACCATCACGAACGTCGGCGTCTTCGGCATCGACACCGGTACGCCGATCCTGAACCCGGGTGAGTCGGCGATCCTCGCCGTCGGGGCCATCAAGCTGCAGCCCTGGGTCCACAAGGGCAAGGTGAAGCCGCGGCAGGTGACGACCCTGGCACTCTCCTTCGACCACCGCCTTGTGGACGGGGAACTCGGGTCCAAGGTGCTGGCGGATGTGGCGGCCGTGCTGGAGCGGCCCAAGCGCCTGATCACCTGGAGCTGAGCCGCTCCTTTCTTCCTGTTTCTTCCTGTTTCTCCCCGGAGACCGTCAACAGGACCCCGTGGTCGAGGGCCGCCGCACACGAAAGTGCGGCGGCCCTTTCACATGTGCTCCATTGCATGCGCAACTGCCGGTCGCATGTGTGCGACAGGATAGGTGCAGCATGAAATCAGTGGGTCTTGAGCGGCGTTTGCGCCGATGGGGGTCGGAGCGGTGGGGTACACGATCCCGGGGTGGCTGGACGAGCTCCTCGAAGTCGTAGGCATCAGCTTCCCGAATGTGGACGAGGACGACTACCGCGAAATGGCCACGGCCATGCGGGAGTTCGCGGAGCAGTTCGAGAGCCACGGCGGTGACGCGCACAAGGCGGTCACCCGGATCCTGTCCTCCTCCGACGGCTGGGCCGTCGACGCGTTCGAGAAACACTGGGACCAGGTGCGGACCGGTCACCTGGAGAAGCTCCCCGAGCTCGCCCGGCTGTTGGCGGACGCCTGCGACGTGCTCGCCGACATCATCTTCGGGATGAAGACCAAGGCCGAGATCGAACTCGGTGTCCTGGCCGCGACGATCGCCGCCGCGGTCGCGACCGCCGTGCTCACGGCCGGTCTGTCCATGCTCGCCGTCGCGGGCGAGATGACCGCGGTGCGGGTCATCATCAAGCGGCTGGTCGACGAGGCCGTGGACCGGATCGTCGACGAGGTCCTCGCGCAGATCACCCAGCCGATCAACGCCAAGCTGGAGGCGATGGTCGAGGACATGGTCCTGGACCTGGCCGACGGCGCGTTCTCCATGCCGTCCGGCGACGGCAGCGGCGGTGGATCCGGCGGGCACGGCGGGATGCAGCTGGCCTCGTCCGGCGGCTCGGGCGGCTCCGGAGGCGGCGGCCCGCAGAAGCAGACCAGGATCGACCACATCGAGTTCGAGGACGGCGCGGGCAAGGTCTCGCGGCACGGCCGCGATCTGCACACGGCCGCGTCCGGCTCACTGGGCCGGGCCCGGGGCGCTTTCGGCAGGAGCAAGGGCCGCGACCCGTTCACGGAGACCTTCGACAGCGTGCTGGACGGCGCGCTCAAGGGCTCGGAGAAGGCGCTCGGCAAGGTCGCCAAGCACGTCACGGAGACCGTGCCGGAGCGGGCGAAGGCCACCTCGCGGCTGCACAAGGGCAAGGACCACGACGTCCGCGACAAGGTCCGCGCCATCAGCACGGACAAGAACGGGGACGGTGGCGGCCGGGGCAACGGGAACGGGAACGGCCGGGGCAACGGAGACGGCAAGGGCAAGGGCAGGGCCGACGGGAACGGCGACGGCAAGGGCGGCCGGGACCCCAGGAAGCCGGAGAACGACGGCCTCAAGCTGAACGACGCCGACCTCGCCAAGCAGTCGCACGGCCTCGACAAGCGGGAGACCCGCGGCGACCCGATCGACATGGCCAGCGGCCAGATGCTCCTCGCGCAGACCGACGTGGACCTGCCCGGCGTCCTGCCGCTGACCCTGCGCCGCACCCACCTCAGCGGCTACACGGCAGGGCGTTTCTTCGGCCCGTCCTGGGCCTCGACCCTGGACGAACACCTGGCGGAGAGCGAGGAGTTCGGCGGCCTGTGGTGGTACCGCGAGGACGGCTCGGTCCTCGTATACGCCCGCCGCCCGGATCTGCCCGGCGACCGTGTCCAGCCCGCCGCGGGCACTCCGCTGCCCCTGACCTACGTCAGCCGCGGCGCCTCCTACGTCCTGACGATCCAGGACCCGCACACCGGCCTGACCAGGTACTTCGAGCCGTCATCAGTCGAGGGCGAGAGCCGGGGGACCTGGTGGCTGGCGGCCGTCGAGGACCGCAACGGCAACAGCATCGGCATCGACCGCGGCGAGGACGACGTCCCGGTCGGCGTGAGCCACTCCGGCGGGCAGCGCCTGCACATCGAGTCGGACGCCGAAAGGGGCCGGATCACCGGCCTGTTCGCCCTCCTCGACGACGGCCCCGCCCGGCTGCGCGCCTTCGGGCACGACGAAGCGGGCGATCTGACAGAGGTGCGCAACGCGGCCGACGCCGCGACCCGCTTCACCTACGACGACGCGCACCGCGTCACCGGCTGGCAGGACGCCAACGACACGTCCTTCGCCTACGAGTACGACGCGCTGGGCCGCGTCACGGGCACCCGCGGCACCGACGGCATCCTCGACTCCCGTATCGCGTACGGCGAACCGGAGGAATCCGGCGAGACCACCGCCACGTACACGGACTCCCTCGGCCGGCGAACCGTCTACCGCGCCAACCGGTACGGGCAGATCATCGCCGTCACCGATCCGCTCGGCGCGACGACCGTGCAGCGGTGGGACCGGCGCGATCACCTGCTGTCCCGCACCGACCCGCTGGGACACACCCATCGCTGGGAGTGGGACGACGCCGGCGACCTCGTGCGGGCCGTCACCCCCGACGGCGCGGAGATGCGCGTCGCCTACAACGAGCTCCACCAGCCCGTCGAGGTGACGGACCCGCTGGGGGCCGTCCAGCGGCAGACCTTCGACGAGCGCGGCAACCGCACCTCGCACACGGCCGCGGACGGCGCCGTCCACCGCTTCACCCACCACGCCACCGGCGCGGTCGCCACCGTCGTCAACGCGCTCGGGGACACCCTGCGCGTCGACGCCGACGCGGCCGGACTGCCCCTGGCCCTGGAGGACACCCACGGCACCCGCACCACGTACCGGCGCGACGCGTTCGGCCGCACGGCCGGGATCACCGATCCGCTCGGCGCGACGACCGCCCTGGAGTGGGACGCCGAGGGGCGCCTGCTGCGGCGCACCGCGGCCGACGGCACCGCCGAGTCCTGGACGTACGACGGCGAGGGCAATCTCACCGGGTACACCGACGCCCTCGGCGGCCGCACCCGGCTGCGGCACGGCCCGTTCGACCTGGTGGCCGGGCGCGTCGCCCCGGACGGCGCCGAGCACCGCTACCGGTACGACACCGAGCAGCGCCTCGTCGAGGTCGCCGACTCCACCGGCCTGACGTGGGGTTACACGTATGACGAGGTCGGTCGGACGCTCGCCGAGACCGACTTCGACGGTCGCACGACCCGTTACTCCTACGACGCGGCGGGCCGGCCCGTCTCGCGGACGAACGCCGCGGGCGAGACGATCAGGTACGCCTTCGACGCGGCAGGGCGTCTCGCCGTCAAGGACGTGGGCGGGGAGCGCACCGAGTACAGCTATGACGCGGTGGGCCGGCTGACCGGGGCCGTCTCGCCCGGCTCACGGCTGAGCCGCGCCTACGACAGCGTCGGCCGGCTGACCGCCGAGACGGTCGACGGCCGCACCTCGGCCTACCGCTACGACGCCCTCGGCCGGCGTATCGGGCGCACCACCCCGACCGGCGCCGACACCGAGACCCGCTGGGACGAGCTCGGGAATGTGGCGGGCCTGCACGTGGACGGCGCGCACAGCCTGGCCTTCGGCCACGATCCGCTGGGCCGGGAGATCCGCCGTACCCTCGGCGACCTCGTCACGCTCGACTTCGCGTGGGACGAGGTGGGCAGGCTGACCGGCCAGGCGCTGACCACTCCCCAAGGGGCGCCGCGGCAGCGGGAGTTCGGCTACCGGGCCGACGGGTTCCCCTCGTCGGTCGCCGACCGGGCCACGGGCCGCACCACCGACTACGAACTGGACCCCGTCGGCCGTCCGCTGACCGTCACCGGCCACGGGTTCAGCTCCGTCCGGCGGGAAACGTACGCGTACGACGTCGCCGGGAACCAGACGCGCGCGGAGTGGACCGGCACCCCCGTCGATCCCGACGCGGCGGGGACGCGCACCTTCGACGGGACCCGGGTCCTCAGCGCGGGACGCGTCTCGTACCGCTACGACGCGGCGGGCCGGCTGGTCGAGCGCCGCAAGAAGCGCCTGTCCCGGGCCGCGGACGTCTGGCGCTACCGCTGGGACGCCGAGGACCGCCTCACCTCCTGCACCACCCCCGCCGGTGTCACCTGGCACTACGCCTACGACGCCATCGGGCGCCGCACCGCCAAGTACCGCCTCGCCGACGACGGGGTCACCCGGGTCGAGGAGACCCGCTTCAGCTGGGACGGCTCCCGCCTCGCCGAGGAGCAGCAGCCGGCCGGCGGCGCGATCCTCACCTGGGAGTACGACGGTCACCGGCCGCTCGCGCAGTACGAACGCAGGGCCGGGACGCGGGACGCGGACCCGGGCGGGGACCAGGACGAGGTCGACGCCCGCTTCTTCGCCATCGTCACCGACCTCATCGGCGCCCCGACCGAACTCGTCGACGCGCAGGGCGACCTCGCCTGGCACACCCGCGGCACGATCTGGGGCGCCACCGCCTACAACTCCGACGCCACCGCCTACACGCCCCTGCGCCATCCCGGCCAGTACGCCGACGCCGAGACGGGCCTGCACTACAACTGCTTCCGTCACTACGACCCCGAGACCGCCCGCTACATCAGCCCCGACCCGCTCGGTCTCGACCCCGCCCCGAACCCGCTCGCCTACGTCCCCAACCCGCAGGCCATGGCCGACCCGCTGGGCCTGGCACCCTGTGTGGACCTGTACCACGCCACGAACAAGGCCGGTGAGCAGGCGATCAGGACCCACGGCGTCGACCCGTCCTTCAAGCCGCGTCCCATGGACTTCGGCAACGGTTTCTACACGACGCGCAGCCGGCAGCAGGCCGAGGACTGGGCGAACAAGCGGTTCCCCAACGACGGGGCGGTGCTGCACTTCCAGGTCCCCGAGGACGAGTTCAACGCGCTGAACCGCAGGTCGTTCACGGAGTCGGATCCCGAGCTGAGCGAATTCGTGCGCAAGTACCGCTCCGGCAGCGGCACGGAAGCGCCTGCGTACGATGTCGTGGAGGGGCCGATGCTCAGGAACCCGCCGGCCTTCAAGCGGGGCAGGGCGCCCGTCTGGTCCGGTGACCAGACCGTCTTCTTCGGTAATACGGGGCCGTTGCTCGACGCGTCATTGCTGTGAGAGCCGGAGCGAGAGAGTCGATCATGAGTACGTACACCATGCCCACCTGCGCCGAGACGGATGAGCTCCTGGAGTTCGTCGTCGAGTACATGGTCGAGGAGCTGGGGATCTCGCGGGCGGAGGCCGTCGCGCGGATCAACCGGCAGTGGCACGGCCAGGACCTGTCCGACGAGGACGACATCATCCTCCACGAGGACGAGCGGTTCTGGGCGCTCACGATCTACTACGAGGACGTCCCGGACTGGAGCACGGAAGCGGACCGCGCCTCGTGGATTCCCAAGGCGCCGCCCGCTCCCGACTCCGTGTACTGGACCGTGGCTACTTCTTGAAGCCGTAGTCCATGACCTTCTTCGCGTCGGACGTGCGGGCGTTGACCGACGTCGACTTCAGGACCGTGCCGATGACCGTCTTGCCGCTCCTCGTCGCCGCGAAGACCAGGCAGTAGCCGGCCTCCGGGCCCGAGCCGGTCTTCACACCGATGGCGCCCGAGTACGAACCGAGCAGCGTGTTGGTGTTGGACCACGACATGTAGCGGTAACCGCCGGTCTTCGTCGTGACCTTCTGCTTGGTCGACTTCGTCTTGACGACCGTGCGGAACGTGGAGTTCTTCATCGCCGACGACGCGATCTTGGTGAGGTCACGCGGCGTCGAGTAGTTCTTGCCGTTGCCGATGCCGTCGAACGAGTCGAAGTGGGTGTTCTTCAGACCCAGGTCGGTGGCGGCCTTGTTCATCTTGCCGAGGAAGGACTTCACGCGGGCGGCCCGCGTCGAGCCCGAGCCGAACTTGTCCGCGAGTGCGTACGCCGCGTCGCAGCCCGACGGCAGCATCAGCCCGTAGAGGAGCTGACGCACGGTGACCTTGTCGCCGACGATGAGCCGGGCCGACGAGGCGTTGTTCTTCACGATGTAGTCGCTGTAGGCCTTCTGAACCGTGACCTTGGAATTCAGGTTCAAATTCGCCGTGGCCAGCACCACCTTGGCCGTCATGATCTTGGTGGTGGAGCCCGTGGACCGGCGGGTGTCCGCGGCCTTGGTGAACAGGGACTTGCCCGTCCCGTTGTTCATCACGAACCCACCGGCCGCGGCGATCTTGGGTACGGCGGGCGCCGTGGCGGCCTGGGCGGAGGTGGTCAGCGCTCCGCTGGTGAGCACGGTTCCCGCGACGAGAACAGCGATGCCCGTTATGCGATTCTTCAAGTTGAACGCTCCAAGTGCCCCTAATGCGCCGCCCCTTGGGCGGGACGCGCACACTGATGAGACACCTGAAACGAATGGGGGGTTGTACAAGGGCCGGGAAAAACTCGCACGAGTGACAACAGGTGGCAACGGGTGACGCGTACGTGACGGTGTGCATCCCGCATGGTGGACGCGGCCAGGCTTGCGTACGTGTTGTATCTATGATGTGCGCATGTCCTCGACCGTCACCGCGAACCGTGCCACCGAAAAGCCCCCGCCCGCCGCCGTCCGCGTCTACGACCATGTGAAGCGCGGCGTGCTCGAACGCCGTTATGAGGGCGGGACGTTGCTCACCGAAGGCGAGCTCGCCGAGGCCGTCGGGGTGTCCCGCACACCGGTGCGCGAGGCGCTGCTCAAGCTGGAGGTCGAGGGGCTGCTGCGGCTCTACCCGAAGAAGGGCGCCCTCGTGCTGCCCGTCTCGGCGCAGGAGATCGCGGACGTCGTGGAGACCCGGCTGCTCGTCGAGGAGCACGCGGTGCGCAAGGCCGTACCCGCGCAGCCGTGGCTCATCGAGCGGCTCGAGGAACTTCTGGAGACCCAGCGCACACAGGCCGCCGCCGGCGAGTTCGTGGACGCCGCCGCCACCGACCGCTGCTTCCACGCGGAGATCGTCCGCAGCGGGGGCAACGCGATCCTCTCCCGGCTCTACGACCAGCTGCGCGACCGCCAGCTGAGGATGGGCGTCGCCGTGATGCACTCCCACCCGGACCGCATCGCCAAGACCCTCGCCGAGCACGGCGAACTCCTCGACGCGCTGCGCTCCGGGGACGCCGAGGGGGCGGTCGACGTGGTGCGGCGGCACGTGGGCTGGTTCCAGAGCCTGGCGCGGGGTGACGTGCGATGAGTACCGCCTCCTCCTCGGGGTCAGCGGGGTCAGCGGGCTCCGCCGCCCTGTCCCTGCCCGGTGACCCGCCCGGCGGCCGCCGGGCGATCGCCGTGTGGTCCATCGGCGTCGCCGTCTACTTCGTCGCCGTGATCTTCCGTACGTCGCTGGGCGTGGCGGGGCTCGACGCCGTCGAGCGGTTCCACATCAACGCGTCCGCCCTGTCCACCTTCTCGATCCTCCAGCTGCTCGTGTACGCGGGCATGCAGATACCCGTCGGCCTGCTGGTCGACCGGCTCGGCACGAAGAAGGTGCTGACGTTCGGCGTGGTCCTGTTCACCATCGGACAGCTGGGCTTCGCGTTCTCGTCGTCGTACGGGATGGCGCTCGCCTCGCGCGCGCTGCTCGGCTGCGGCGACGCCATGACCTTCATCAGCGTGCTGCGGCTCGGCACCCGCTGGTTCCCCGCGCGGCGCGGGCCGATGGTCGCGCAGCTCGCCGGGCTCGCCGGCATGGCGGGCAACCTGATCTCCACGCTGGTCATCGCGCGCCTGCTGCACGGCGTCGGCTGGGAGGCCGCGTTCGCGGGCAGCTCGCTCGCGGGTGTCCTGGTCCTGGTGCTGATGCTGCTCTTCCTCAAGGACCACCCCGAGGGGTTCGAGCCGGCGCCGATGCCGGTCACGCACAAGGGCGCCGCGTATGTGCGCGGGCAGATCGCGGCGGCCTGGCGGGAGCCGGGGACGCGGCTCGGGCTGTGGGTGCACTTCACGACGCAGTTCCCGGCGATGGTGTTCCTGCTGCTGTGGGGGCTGCCGTTCCTCGTCGAGGCGCAGGGGCTCTCGCGCGGGACCGCGGGCGAACTGCTGACGCTCGTGGTGCTGGCCAACATGGTGGTGGGGCTCGTCTACGGGCAGATCGTGGCGCGGCACCACACGGCGCGGCTGCCGTTGGCGCTCGGGACGGTCGGGGCGACGGCGCTGCTGTGGGCGGCGCCGATCGTCTGGCCGGGGCAGGCGCCCATGTGGCTGCTCGTGGTGATGTGCGTGGTGCTGGGGGCGTGCGGGCCCGCGTCGATGATCGGGTTCGACTTCGCGCGCCCGGCGAATCCGCCGGAGCGGCAGGGGACCGGCTCCGGGATCGTCAACATGGGCGGGTTCGTGGCCTCGATGACGACGCTGCTGGCGGTGGGCGTGCTGCTCGACGCCACCGGGGACAACTACCGGGTGGCCTTCTCTGCGGTGTACGTCCTGCAGGCGGTCGGGGTCAGTCAGATCCTGCGGCTGCGCAGGCGGGCGGCTCGCGCCGAGCGGGAGCGGCTCGTCGCTTCCCGGGTCGCTTCGGTGCACGTGCCCGCTTGAGCGGGCGGGTACCGCGTGGTGGTGGCGGCCCCCTGGATGCGTGCCCGGCGCTGGGGGCCGCCTTGCCCACCCGTGCCGGACTTCAGAGGCGGCCGAGCGGAGGCGGGGGCTGCCTACGGCGTGATGCGCAGCGCCGCGACGATCGCCGTGGCCAGGTCGGTGTCGCCCTCTGATTTGATGCGGTCCGCGACCGCTTCCGGGGTGACGCGGCCGCAGGACAGCCGCACGTAGGTCTCCCAGTCCATCGCGAGCGTCGCCGCCGGGCCGAGCGAGGGGGCGCCGTCGATCGTGCCCTTGCCGTCGGCGTCGACGCGGACCGTGCGCAGGAACTCGACGGGGCCGTGCACGTCGAAGACGACCGCCGAGTTCGCCGGGGCACCCGCGTCCTTCGCGACGATCTTGGGCAGGGCCTCGAGGAGCAGATCGCGCGTGACGTACGCGCCCGGCGAGTCGAGGTTGCCGGGACGGCCGAGGGCCCAGCGCAGGTCCTGCTCGTGTGCCCAGATGTCGAACGCCCGCCTGCGCATGGCGAATTCGAGGGTCTCCTCGACGGCCCGCGGACCGCGCACCTTGGCCCCGGGCTCCCGGCTCTCGTTGCGCAGCTGACGCGAGCGGCGGATGACCGTGTACTCCAGCTCGGAGACCATCTCCGGCGCCGTGTGGTGGCGGCGGACGTCGACCTGCACCTCGTGGTAGCGCTGCGTCTCGGTCTGTACGTGGTACAGATCGCGCGGCAGCGTGTGGATGGGGCGCGGGTCGCCGAGCATCTCGCAGTCCTGCCCGATGACGTGGGAGACGATGTCGCGCACCGACCAGCCGGGGCAGGGTGTCGCGCGGCTCCACTCACCCTCCACGAGTGGCGTCACCAGCTCGGATATCGCTTCCACGGAGTGGGTCCAGGCGTCGGCGTAGGACTGAAGGCTGGGGTGGAGACTCACGGAAAGGGACCCCTCGAGCGGTGTGTTACACGGGCGTGGACTAGGCGGCGGGCGCGAGCACTGGGTGTCTTGGAACGTTAAGTTACGCTGCCCCGAGGCACCCCTGCAGTGCTTTCGTGTGACGATCGTAGGCCCGTGTTGACGGCTCGAATGCCAGGACGGTGGTAGTGTGCGCGCCTCCCTCATCCAGATCGCGGTAAACGACGACAAAGCCGCCGAATCGGTCAACGCGCGTCGGGAGCGCGTCAGTTCGCTGGTGCGTGATCAAGCCGGATCCGCCGATCTCGTCGTGCTGCCCGAATTGTGGACGACCGGCGCCTTCGCGTACGAGCTGTTCGCGGACGAGGCCGAGCCGCTGGAGGGGCCGACCTTCCAGGCGATGGCCAAGGCGGCGGGCGACGCGGGCGTGTGGCTGCACGCCGGGTCGATTCCGGAGAGGGACCCCGAGGGCCCCCTCTACAACACCTCGCTCGTCTTCTCCCCCGACGGTGAACTCGCCGCCGCCTACCGCAAGATCCACCGGTTCGGCTTCGACAAGGGCGAGGCCGTGCTGATGAGCGCGGGCGAGGAGCTGGTGACCGTAAGGCTGCCGGAGACGACGCTCGGCGTCAGCACCTGCTACGACCTGCGCTTCCCCGAGCTGTACCGCGGCCTCGTCGACCGGGGCGCCGAGACCCTCGTCGTCTCCGCCGGCTGGCCCGAGCGGCGCCGCTCCCACTGGACGCTGCTCGCGCAGGCGCGCGCCGTGGAGAACCAGGCGTACGTGCTGGCCTGCGGGAGCGCCGGGACGCACGCGGGTGTCCCCCAGGCCGGGCACAGCATCGTGGTCGACCCGTGGGGCGAGGTGCTCGCCGAGGCGGGGGCCGGTGAAGAGGTGCTGCGGGTGGAGTTCGACCCGGCGCGGGTCGGGGCGACCCGGGAGCAGTTCCCGGCGCTCAAGGACCGGTTGCTGGGCCTCGCCCCGCCGCAGCGGTAGCCGGAGGGCGGGGCGAGGACCGGCAACCTGGGCGTTGTCAGTCGGCGTCCCCCCGTTCCTTCTCCGCGAGGTGGATGACGCAGACCGCGACGGCGATGATCAGGGCCGGGTCGGCGTCCTCGCGGACCACGTTCACGCCGTAGGTGTCGCGCACGCGCAGCCAGCGGCGGGAGATCTCCGCGAGGAGTTCGCCCTCGTACTCGACGGCGAACTCGCGGTCCAGGATGCGGCCGCTGACGTCGAGTTCGGTGCCGTCGATCAGCTCCACCCGGTAGTGGTTGCGCAGCAGCGACAGGCGTTTGCGCTTGATCTTGGCGAGCTGTTCGTCGCCGCGCTCGATGACCATCGTGTCGCGCAGGGCGAACATCTTCTCGTGGATGTCGATGAGGACACGTCCGTCGGGCCCCTTGAGTTCGAAGGTGTCCCGCAGATGCATCGCCTTGCCGTCGACGAGGAACGCCTTGCGGCCGTTCTCGTCCTCGATCCAGTAGTCCTCGCCGATGGCGAAGAGCCGTTCTCGTACTTCGTAGCGCATACGTCGATGAGTGCCCGGAAGCCGCCGCCCGGACGCTCCTGGGGGCCGGGCGGGTGAAAACGGCGCGAAGTCGGTGCGCCTGCGCGCTGCCGGGTGAGTGGATGCGGAGAAACCGTCACCCACTGTGCCCGGAGGTTACGCCCCGTGCGACACCGTTCCCGCCGACTCCTCGCCGCCGCGCTCGCGGCCCTGCCTCTGCTGCTCGTACCGTCCGCGGCCGCGTCCGCCACGGACCCGGGGCCGCGCTATCGGGAGTACGCCGCGCTCGGCGACTCCTGGAGCGCGGACGTCACGCCGACCGGCATCCGCACCGACCAGGCGCCCAGCGGCTGCGCGCAGTCCGCGTGGAACTATCCGCGCCAGGTCGCCGCGGCCCTGAAGGTGCCGTCGTTCAAGGACGCCACGTGCGGCGCCGCGACCTCCGGCAACGTCCGGGCCGCGCAGGACGTGTCCTACGTGTCGGGCCGGCTCGACGGGGTCAACAAGCCGCAGATCAGCCGGGTCTCGAAGAAGACCGACCTGGTCACGTTCGGGTTCGGCGGCAATGACGTCGGGCTCGCGCGCGCGGCCGGCGGCTGCTTCAACCTGCTGCCGTCCATCAAGCTGCTGCCCGGCCTGCCCGCGCCGCTGGGCGGGGAGTGCCGGTCGGGCTGGGTGAAGGCCGACGGGACCGACCTGATGTCGCAGCGCATCGCGCAGGCCGAACCGAAGATCGTCCAGGCGGTCAGGGATGTGCGGGCGGCCGCCGCGCCGGGCGCGACCGTGCTCGTCGTCGACTATCTCGCCGGGGTGCCCACCGACCGCGGCTGCTACCCCTACGTGCAGGCCCACGACGGCGATCTGATGTGGCTGGGCGCGAAGCTCAAGGAGCTGGACGCGATGCTCCGCTCGGCGGCGAAGAAGGCGGGTGCCGGGTACGTCGACACGTACCGCGGCAGCGTCGGGCACGACGTGTGCCAGAAGCCGGGAACCAAGTGGGTCGAGGGCTTCATCCCGCTCTCCACCGACCCGCCGGGGCTCGCCGTGCCCCTGCACCCGAACAAGCTCGGCGCCACTCACCAGGCACGGAGCGTCCTCAACGTCCTGCGGAAATAGATCAGTTAGCCGATGTGTGCAACCGCCAACGGTATTCGTGGGTCTTGTGTGGTGGACGTGACCTTACGACCGAAGGAACTGCTCATGTCGAGCGCACGACGCCACTCTGTCCGCAGTAGCCGGCTCACCGCCCCGCTGATCGCCGCCACCCTGATCGCGGGCGGTGCCGCCGCCCTGTCCCTCGCACCGGGCGCATCGGCCGCACCCGTGGGCAAGGCGGCCAAGGCCGACGACTTCAACGGCGACGGATACGCCGACCTCGTCGCGGGCGCGCCCGGCGGCACCATCTCCGGCAAGGCCCAGGCGGGCTACGTCGCCGTGACCTACGGCTCGGCGAACGGCCTGAGCCCGTCCGACAAGAAGCTGATCAGCCGCTCCACCACCGGCGTGCCCGGCTCGGCCGTCGCCAAGGAGAAGTTCGGCACCTACGTCACCAAGGGCGACCTCGACGGGGACGGCTACAGCGACCTCGTCATAGGCAGCGACAAGGCGACGACCGGCGCGGTCATCCTGTGGGGCTCGGCCTCCGGCCTGACCGGCGGCACGAACATCGCCACGTACGGCCAGTCCCCGCAGATCGGCGACTTCGACGGCGACGGCAAGGCCGACCTGGCCCTCCTCGGCGGCCTGAGCAGCTACGGCGACGACCCCGAGGCCCAGAAGGCCGCGCTGTGGAAGGGCCCGATCTCGCGCGCGGGCGCCCCCACCAAGACCCTGGACTTCATGGACAAGTCCACCTGGTACGGGTACGGCGCGGATGACGCGACCTGCGTCGACGACGAGTACGGCTGTGTCGACGGCCCGTCCTCGACGACCGGCCCGGTGATCTCCAAGGCGGTCGGCGACGTCAACGGCGACGGCCGCGACGACATGGCCCTGCGCTCCTACAACGGCGACGGCATGTGGAACAACACCGTCCTGTACGGCAGCGCCACGGGCTTCACGCGGGGCGTGGCGGACGACACCCAGGGCGAGCTGGCCCTCGGTGACGTGAACGGCGACGGCAAGGCCGACCTCGTCATCGGCTCCGACCCCGCGGAGTCCGACATCGGCGAGACGAACCAGAAGGTCAGCATCACGTTCGGCACGGCGGACGGCCTCGTGGGCGCCAAGAAGCAGACCTTCGACCAGAGCCTGCCCGGCTTCTACGGCGCCCAGGAGGACGGCGACCGCCTCGGCTCCTGCGTCTCCGTCGCCGACGTCACCGGCGACGGCAAGGCGGAGGTCGCCCTCGGCATCTCCGGCGAGGACTTCGGCGGCAAGACGGACGCGGGCTCGTTCGCGCTGCTGCAGGGCACCGCGGACGGCGTGACCGGCACCGGTTCCCAGGTCTTCAACCAGAACTCGGCGGACGTCCCCGGCGTCGCCGAGGCGGGCGACCAGTTCGGCGCCGGCTGCCAGCTCCTCGACGTCAACGGTGACGGCCACCGCGACCTCGCCGTCTCCTCGACCGAGGAGAACGCGCAGGAAGGCGCTGTCTGGTCCTTCCCGGGCACCGCGACCGGCGTGACCGCGACCGGCTCGATCGCCTTCAACCCGACCGACCTGGCCGCCCCGGCGACCAAGGCGCTCCTCGGCAACCCGCTCCGCTAGTACGGACCGGGGGTTCCCTCCGCCGCCGAGTCCGTCCGACGACGCACCCGGCGGCGATCCCCACGCTCCACCCCCACATCCCCGAGCGGCCGCGAGCCGACGGGATGCCCGAACTTCCTGCGGTACGCCGACGGGCTCAGCCCCGTCACCCGCTTCAGGTGCGCCCGTAGATTCGCCGCGCTGCCCAGGCCGCTCCGCCCGGCCACCACGTCGAGCCGGTCCTCGCCGCGCTCGATGAGCCGGCAGGCCAGCGCGACCCTCTCGCCGAGCAGCCAGGCCAGCGGCGTCGTGCCCAGCTCGGCGCGGAAGCGGCGGTGCAGCGTGGCCGGGCTGACGGCGGCGCGGGCGGCCAGGTCCGGTACGGCGAGGGGCTCCCCGAGCCGCTCCTGCGCCCAGGCGAGGACCGGCGCCAGCGAGGCGTCCGGCACGTCGGGGACGGGCCGCTCGATGAACTGCCGCTGCCCGCCGTCGCGATGGGCCGCGAAGACCAGGCGCCGCGAGACCGAGTTGGCGACCTCGGCGCCGTGGTCACGGCGTACGAGATGCAGGCCCAGGTCGAGGGCGGAGGCACTGCCCGCCGCGGTCAGCACATCGCCGCCGTCCACGAACAGCACGTCCGGTTCGAGCAGCACCTTCGGGTGCAGCGCGCGGAACTCGTCGGCCCAGCGCCAGTGCGTGGTGGCGCGGCGCCCGTCGAGCAGCCCCGCCTCGGCGAGCGCGAACGCGCCGGTGCAGAAACTGGCGATCCGGGCACCCCGTGCGTGCGCGCGCCGGACGGCGGCGAGCACCGGCTCCGTGCGCGGCACCACATTGTCCGGGCGGCCCGGCACGATCAGGGTGTCGGCGGCGTCGACCGCGTCGAGCCCGGCGGCCGTGCTCAGCGTGAAGAAGCCGTGGTTCATCCGGATGCCCGGCGCCGGGGCGCACAGCGTCAGCTCGTACAGGGGCATGGTCCTGCCCAGCTCGGGCCGTGGCAGCCCGAACAGTTCGGTGGCGACGCCGACTTCGAAGGGGTTGACGCCCTCGTCGACGAGTACGACGACGTGGTGCGGGCGGCCTGGGCGCTGCGAGGATCCTTGCGGCATATGCGATTCCTAGCACTCGTACCCGGCGCCGGACAGGCCCAGGATGACGGGCATGGAACCCACGAACGTGCCCCTGCCGGTGTCCCTGCCCGAGGTCCTGGCCACCTTCGACGACCTGTGGAGCCCGCGCATCGTCACCACGGTCAACGACTACGACGTCCGCCTCGCCAAGGTGGAGGGGGAGCACGTCTGGCACGTCCACGAGGACACCGACGAGTTCTTCCTCGTCGTCGCGGGGGAGCTGACGATCGGGCTGCGCGAGCTGGCGGGCGAGCGCGCGGTCGTGCTGCCGCGGGGCTCCGTCCTCACGGTCCCCCGCGGCACCTGGCACAAGCCCTCCGCGACCCCCGGCACGGCGATCCTCCTCCTGGAGCCGACCGGCACGCCCACGACGGGCGACGACCACGACCCGGTACCGGACCACGTGGACTCGACCGTGGGGCACGCGTGGCACCCTTGAAATATGAACGACTTCGTGCCCGCAGCGGCCCGCCGTGCCCGTGTCCGTGCTCCCGAACTGGTCGGGAAGGGCGGTTGGCTGAATACGGGGGGCAAGGACTACGGCCTCGCCGACCTGCGCGGGCGCATTGTCATTCTCGATTTCTGGACATTCTGCTGTGTGAACTGCCTGCACGTTCTCGACGAGCTGCGTGAGCTGGAGGAGCGGCACCGGGACACCGTCGTGATCATCGGTGTGCACTCGCCGAAGTTCGTGCACGAGGCCGAGCACGGGGCGGTCGTCGACGCCGTCGAGCGGTACGGGGTGGCGCACCCGGTGCTCGACGACCCCGAGCTCGCGACCTGGAAGCAGTACGCGGTGCGGGCCTGGCCGACGCTCGTCGTGATCGACCCCGAGGGGTACGTCGTCGCGCAGCACGCCGGTGAGGGGCACGCGCACGCCATCGCGAAGCTGGTGGAGGAGCTGGAGGCCGAGCACGGGGCGAAGGGCACGCTGCACCGCGGCGAGGGCCCGTACGTCGCGCCCGAGCCGGTCGCCACCGATCTGCGTTTCCCCGGCAAGGCGCTGCTGCTGCCGTCCGGGAACTTCCTGGTCAGCGACACCACCAGGCATCAGCTCGTGGAGCTGGCGGCCGACGGGGAGAGCGTCGTGCGGCGGATCGGGAGCGGGGAGCGCGGTTTCGGGCCCGAGGCGTTCAGCGAGCCGCAGGGTCTCGCGCTGCTCGACGAGAACACCGTGGTCGTCGCCGACACCGTGAACCACGCGCTGCGCGCCGTGGACCTGGCGAGCGGGGCGGTCAGCACGCTCGCCGGTACCGGCAGGCAGTGGTGGCAGGGGACGCCGACCAGCGGCCCGGCCCTGGAGGTCGACCTGTCATCGCCGTGGGACGTGGCCGTCTTCGGCGGCAAGGTGTGGATCGCCATGGCCGGCGTGCACCAGCTGTGGACGTACGACCCGCAGGCGAGGACGGTCGAGGTCGCGGCGGGGACCACGAACGAGGGGCTGGTCGACGGGCCCGGCGCGGATGCCTGGTTCGCGCAGCCCTCGGGGCTCGCCGCCACCGAGGAGCGGCTGTGGGTCGCCGACTCGGAGACCAGTTCGCTGCGGTACGTCGACACCGACGGGAATGTGCACACGGCTGTCGGGACCGGGCTCTTCGACTTCGGGCACCGGGACGGTGCTGCCGAACAGGCGCTGTTCCAGCACCCGTTGGGGGTGACCGCGCTGCCGGACGGTTCGGTCGCGGTCTCCGACACCTACAACCACGCCCTGCGCCGCTTCGACCCGGCGACCGGCCAGGTCACCACGCTGGCAACGGACTTGCGCGAGCCCAGCGATGCCGTACTGGCCGGGGAGTCCGGGGAGATCGTCGTCGTGGAGTCCGCGCGGCACCGGCTGACCCGGCTGCGGCTGCCCGAGGAGGCCGTGCGCGTCGAGTCGGTCGCCCATCGCACGCAGCGTGCGGCGACCGAAGTGGCGGGCGGCAGGCTGGAGTTGGACGTCATCTTCCAGGCGCCGGCCGGACAGAAGCTCGACATCCGGTACGGGCCCTCGACCCGGCTCCTGGTCTCCGCGACGCCGCCCGAGCTGCTCGCGTCCGGTGACGGCGCGGGCACCGACCTGGCCCGCGAGCTGGTCCTGGACCCCCGGGTCACCGAGGGTGTCCTGCATGTGTCGGCGATGGCCGCGTCCTGCGACGACGACCCGGCCAACGAGTACCCGGCGTGCCATGTGCACCAGCAGGACTGGGGTGTGCCGGTCCGTGTCGCCGAGGGCGGGGCGGTCCGGCTGCCGCTGGTGCTCGCCGGGATGGACGAACAGCAGGCCTGAGACATCGTGGACGCCGGCCTGACGCGCCATCAGTAGTCGTACGGCTTCTGGAGGTTCCAGGAGAGCACCTCGATGCCGTCGGCCGACTTGCCCGCGTACTCGACCTCGCCGGGCGTCTCCAGGGTGACGGACTCGCCGGAGGCGTCGGAGTCGTTCATCACCAGGGACAGCCGCAGCGACTTGAAGTAGCTGTCCTCGGCCTTGACCGTCTGGTAGACGGGGAGCGCGGAGTAGACCGTGCCGCCGGGCTGCACGAGCACCGGCTGCGCGGGCTGCTCGTCGTCCTTGGCCAGGGGGACGTCGCCGTTGGCCCCCTCCGGGGTGACGACCGGGTGCTGCTGCAGGGTGCAGGCGGTGCCGGAGTCGTTGGTCGCGATGATCAGCAGGTGGTCGCCCTGCTGCTCCGGGTTCTCGCGCTGGAGCGTGTAGCCGAGCGACGTCACCTTGCACTCGGGGGCCGACTTCGGGGCCGAGGTGCCGGTGGTGCTCTGGGCCGCGGTGTCGTTCTTCGTGGCGTCCGTCTTGGACGCGGTGCCGGCCTGCGCACCGGCGCCCGCCTTCGCGCCGTCGGACGTGGTGCCGCCGCCGCTGCTGCTCAGGTTCGCCTTCGACGCGGCGCCCTCGTTGCTGGTGCCGCTGCCGGAGCAGGCGGTCATCGAGAGGCCGGCCACCATGACGGCGGCGGCGAGGACGGTCGTACGGGCGATGGTGCGCTTCATGGCGTGCTCCACGGTTCCGGTGCGCCCGCCTGGTCCGGTGGGCTGCTGTGTGTCCTACCGTGCCCGCGGTGATCGCCGTCCGGTTACCGACGCGCTAGCGCCTCGTCGCCGCGCGCTAGCGCCCCGTCGCCGTCGGGCTGTCCGCCCGCTTGAGCTGCGCCTTCGCCCTCCGTATGCCTTCCTCGAAGCCGTGCCGCAGCGCGTCCTCGTGGGCCCGGCGCAGACAGGCGCGGGCCTCCTCGGTCCGGTCCAGGGCGAGCAGCGCTGCGCCGCGCGAGACGCGCAGCAGGGTCTGGCGCAGCGGGACGAGGCCTTCCGGACCGGCGCCGCGCAGGGCGAGTCCGCGCTCCGTGCAGGCGAGTACGGCGCGGTGGTCGTCGCGGGCGAGCAGGTGGCGGGCCCGGTGTTCCAGGGCGAGCAGTTCGGTCAGTACGTCGCCGGCGGTGCGGGCCAGTTCGGCGGCGCGCGTCATGTGGGCGAGGGGCTCGGGGCCGGTGGCCCCGTCGCGGTCCAGGGCGACGGCGAGGTTGACCAGCGCGGTGGCCTCGCCGGACGGGTCGCCCGCGCGGGCGGCGAGTGCCGGTGCCTGCTCCAGGTGTTCCAGGGCCTGTGCGAGGCGCCCTTCCTCGGTGAGGACCCAGCCGCACAGGGCGCGCAGCCGCGCCTCGGCGTCCGGTTCGCCGAGCCGTACGGCCGCGGCCAGGCCCTGTTCGAGCAGCGGCATCCAGTCGTCGCGTACGTATTCGACGATGGACGGCCACTGCAGTACGACGAGCCGCCAGGCCCGGTCGTCGAGGCCCGCGGCGTGTGCGGCAGCGGCGGCGGCGGTGAGGTTCTCGCGCTGTGCGGCGAGCCAGCCGAGCGCGCTCGTCCGGTCGGGCAGCGGCGGTCCGCCCAGGTCGGGCCGCGCGTCCGCGGGCGGCGTGCAGCAGGGCAGGTCGTCGGGTTCGGCGACGGCGGCCGCGTGCAGCGCGGTGCGGACGTAGTGGTCGAGGAGGCGGACCAGCGGTTCGCGGGCGGTGTCGGCGGGGTCCGTCCCCGTGTCGTCGCGGGCGAGGCCGCGCGCGTAGAGGCGTACCAGGTCGTGCATCCCGTACCGGCCGGGCGCCCGCTCCGTCACCAGGTGCGCGGCGGCGAGCCGGTCCAGGGCCGCGGCGGCGTCGGCGGGTGACGTCGCGGTGAGGGCGGCGGCCGCGTAACGGTCGAGGTCGGGGCCGGGCAGGTCGCCGAGCCGGCGGAAGAGCAGCCGGGCGTCGGCGGGCAGGGCGAGGAGGGTGAGCCGGAGCGCGGCGGCGACCCCGGTGTCGTCGAGGTCGAGGAGGGCCAGCCGGCGCTGTTCGTCGGCCAGTTCGTCGGCGAGTGAGGTCAGCGGCAGGTTCGGCCGGGCGTTGATCCGGGCCGCCACGACGCGCAGGGCGAGGGGGAGGCCCGCGCAGAGTTCGGCGAGCCGGGCCGCGGCGGCCGGTTCGGCGGCGAGGCGGTCCTCGGCCCCGGTGGCGGCGGCGAGCAGCGCGGCGGCGGCGGCGCCGTCGAGGACGCCGAGGTCGATGGTGCGGGCGAGTTCGCTGACCGCGAGGCCGTCGAGCCGCAGCCGGGAGGTGACGAGGGCGACGCTGCCGGGGCCTGCCGGGAGCAGGGGGCGTACCTGGGCCGCGGAGCGGGCGTTGTCGAGGACGACGAGCGGGCGCAGGCGCTCGGTGCGCTTGCGGTAGGCGGCGGCCAGCGCGCCGGGCGTCTCCGGGAGTTCGCGTCCGGGAACACCGAGTGCGATCAGGAACTCGCGGAGCACGTCGGTGGTCTCCGGGTCGGCGTCCCCCGTCGCCTCGTCGCTGAAGCCGTGCAGATCGACGAAGAGGACACCGTCGTAGTGCTCGCGTGCGGTGTGCGCCCAGTGCACGGCGGCCGCGCTCTTGCCGGCCCCGGCGGGTCCGGTGATGACGACGACGGCCTGCTCGCGGTGGGCGGCGGCGCCGATCGCGGCCAGCTCCGAGTCCCGGCCGACGAAGCCGCGCGGCGGCCGCGGCAGCAGATCGGGCCCGGCCGCGGCGTCGGCCACGGGCGCCGGTGCGGCGGTGGCCGTCGGTTCGACGACGGCGGCCGCCGGTTCCGGTGCGGCAGCGGGGGCCGGTGCGGAGGTCGGGGCGGCGGCCGGCTGGGCCTCGTCGCCCGCCAGGATCTCCGCGTACGCGTCGCGCAGCGCGGAGCCGGGGTCGACGCCGAGTTCTTCGGCGAGCAGCGCCCGGGTGCGGTGGTACTGCTCGATGGCGTCGGACTGGCGGCCGGAGCGGTACAGCGCCCGCATCAGCGCCGCGGCCAGCGTCTCCCGCATCGGGTGGGCGACGACCTCCGCGTGCAGCAGCGACGCGGCGCGGGCGTGCTCGCCGAACTCCCCGTAGGTGTTCGCCAGTTGCTCGACGGCCGAGAGCCTCGACTCCTCCAGGCCGTCGGCCGCGACCCGCAGCGGGCCGTCGGTGGCGATGCCGACGAGCGCGGGCCCCTGCCACAGGGCGAGCGCCTCGCGCAGCAGGGCCGCGGCGTCGTCGGGGGTGCGCTGCACGCGGGCATGCCGCACGAGTTCCTCGAAGCGGTACGCGTCGAGGAGCGACTCGGGCATCTCCAGGACGTACGCGTCGCCGTGGGTCACGAGCTGGACGCCCCACATGTCGGCGCCGCCCTGCGCGAGCAGCGCGCGCAGCCGCGACACATGGCCCTGCGCCACGGTCCTGGCCCGGGCGGGCGGACCCTCCGGCCACAGCGCGTCGATCAACTGGTCCAGCGGCATGGCGGTGTTGGGCCGCAGCAGCAGCGCCGCGAGCAGGCCGCGCCGCTTGGCGGGACCGAGCGGCAGCTCACCGCTCCCCGTGTCCACGGCGACCGTGCCGAGCAGCCGGAACTCCACGAAAGTGCCCCCCACATACCCCGAAAGCTGATGCGATCAAGGGTACGTGGAGGGGACACCGAGGAGTGCGGGCCGGGGGGCCGGTCGGCGCGGTCCGGCTTGTTCACACCGGTTCCGTGCCCGTATCCGGCGGTTTCGCGCCTATATGCGCCGGTGCCGCTCGTCCTCGACCACGGTCGTCTGGGCCGGCGGCACGACCACGCCCCTGCGCCGTCCGACGCTGCGGAAGACGAAGACGCCGATCAGGCCGACGATCATCAGGATCCAGCCGACGAGGTCGAGGTTGACCCCCTTCATGTGCCAGTCGGTCGCGAAGCTGAGAATCGCCCCGACGGCGACCAGGATGATGCAACCTCCCAAGCTCATGAGGTCTTCCTTCCCAACAGTTGTGTGATCCACGGGTACTTGAGAGCTCCGGGTACCCGGAGGCCTCGACGTCACACAGCCGGGGGGAGGACAGCCGAACTCAGCCCTCCAGGAACGCGGTCAGCGCGTTCGCCAGGAGGAACGGGTCGTCGGCGCCGCACAGTTCGCGTGCGCTGTGCATGGAGAGGATCGCCGCGCCGATGTCGACGGTCTTGATGCCGTGCCGGGCCGCGGTGATCGGGCCGATGGTGGTGCCGCACGGCATCGCGTTGTTGGAGACGAACGTCTGGAACGGGACGCCCGCCTTCTCGCACGCCGCGGCGAAGACGGCCCGGCCGCTGCCGTCCGTCGCGTAGCGGTTGTTGACGTTGACCTTGAGGATCGGGCCGCCGTTCGCGCGCGGGTGGTGCGTGGGGTCGTGGCGCTCGGCGTAGTTCGGGTGCACGGCGTGCCCGGTGTCCGACGACAGGCACACGGTCCCGGCGAAGGCCCGCGCCCGGTCCTCGTAGGAGCCGCCGCGCGCGAACACCGAACGCTCCAGGACGCTGCCGAGCAGCGGCCCGTCCGCGCCGGTGTCGGACTGCGACCCGTTCTCCTCGTGGTCGAAGGCGGCGAGCACCGGGATGTACGGAAGCGCCCCGTCACCTCTGCTCACCTCGGCGAGCGCGGCGGTACAGGCGTGCACGGACAGCAGGTTGTCCATCCGCGGACCGGCCACGAGCTCCCGGTCGCGGCCCAGGTAGGCGGGCGCCTCGATGGGGTACGTCATCAGGTCCCAGCCGGTGATCTCACGGCGCTCCAGGCCGTACTCGTCCTCGACGAAGCCCAGCAGGTCGCCCTCGCGCACGTCGTCGCCGAGGCCCCAGACCGGCTGCATGTGCCGCTGCTTGTCCAGCTTGAGGCCGTCCGCGGTGACGGAGCGGTCCAGGTGGATGGCGAGCTGCGGTACGCGCAGCAGGGGCCGGTCGATGTCGACGAGCCGCTCGCTGCCGTCGCGCAGCGAGATCCGTCCGGCGAGGCCCAGGTCCCGGTCGAGCCAGGAGTTGAGGAGCGGGCCGCCGTAGACCTCCACGGCGACCTGCCGCCAGCCGTTGCTGTGCAGGTCGGGCTGCGGCTTCACGCGCAGGTTCGGGGAGTCGGTGTGCGCGCCGACGATACGGAACGGGGTGTGCGGCTGCGCTCCGTTCGGCACGTACCAGGCGACCACGGCGCCGCCGCGCGTCACGAACTTCCCTCCGCTGGTGCCGTCCCAGGCGTCGGTCTCCGTGACCTGCTTGAACCCGGCCTCCTCCAGGCGCGCGGCCACGTTCGCCACGGCGTGGTACGGCGTGGGGCTGGCCGCCAGGTAGGTCATCAGGTCGTCGGTGTGCCCACGATCGAAGGGGCCGGAGGGTGTGCGCATGCGGCCAGAATAGTGCGGGTCCTTCTGGCCGGCCTTTGGTGGCCCGGCGCCGTTCGTCTGCCGGGTGCGTATGTCTCTCGCCCGCGGGCCCGGTGGGGGCCGAGCGCGCAGTTCCCCGCGCCCCTGAGCGTCTGCCGGGTTCCGCTCGTCTAGTGGGTGCGGCTTTCGTCGTGGCTGGTCGCGCAGTTCCCCGCGCCCCTGGGACATGCGGCTGCGCCGCAGCCCCATGAGAGCGCGCTGTACGCGCCCCTGGAGATGGCGCACGAAGTGCGCATCTCAGGGGTGCGGGGAATTGCGCGTTCGGTCCTCACTGGGCGCGGGGAACCGCGCGCTCGGCCGCGACGAGAGCCGCGGGCGCCCGGTGAGCGTGTCGGGGTAGATGGGCGCGCGAGAAGGCCCGTCGCTCCCCCCGGGGGGAGCGACGGGCCCGAGGCACGATCCGGCTCGGCGGAGCCTAGAACGCCGCTTCGTCCAGCTCCATGACATCCAGCCCGGACTCACTCGTGGCCTGCGCAAGCTTCCGCGCCCCGACAACCCCGGGCAGCACATTCGCGGCGAAGAACTTGGCCGCCGCGACCTTGCCCTGGTAGAACGCCACGTCCTTGCCGGTGGCACCCGCGGCGAGCCGCTCCGCCGCGACGGCCGCACCCTTGAGCAGCAGGTAGCCGACGACGACGTCACCGGAGGCCATCAGCAGGCGCGTGGTGTTGAGGCCGACCTTGTAGATGGACTTGACGTCCTGCTCCGTGGCGGCCAGGTCGGTGAGCATGACGCCGACGATGGCCTCCAGCTCGACGGCCGCCTTGGCGAGGGAGTCGCGGGCCGCGCTCAGCTCGTCGCCGCCGGTCTCGACCGCGAGGAACTTCTTGATCTCCTCGGCGAGGCCGTTCAGCGCGGCGCCCTGGTTGCGGACGATCTTCCGGAAGAAGAAGTCCTGGCCCTGGATGGCCGTGGTGCCCTCGTACAGCGTGTCGATCTTGGAGTCACGGATGTACTGCTCGATCGGGTACTCCTGGAGGAACCCGGAGCCGCCGAACGTCTGCAGCGACTGCGCGAGCTGCTCGTAGCCCTTCTCCGAGCCGTAGCCCTTGACGATGGGCAGCAGCAGGTCGTTCAGCGCGTGCTCGGTCGAGGCGTCCTCGCCGGCGGCCTCCTTGACCTGGATGGCGTCCTGCACGGAGGCGGTGTAGAGCACCAGGGTGCGCATGCCCTCCGCGTACGCCTTCTGCGTGAGCAGCGAGCGGCGTACGTCCGGGTGGTGCGTGACGGTGACCTTGGGCGCCGTCTTGTCCATGAACTTGGCCAGGTCGGGGCCCTGGACGCGCTCCTTGGCGTACTCGAGGGCGTTCAGGTACCCCGTCGACAGGGTCGAGATCGCCTTCGTGCCGACCATCATGCGGGCGAACTCGATGATGCGGAACATCTGGCGGATGCCCTCGTGCTTGTCGCCGATCAGCCAGCCCTTGGCGGGGTGCTTGTCGCCGAAGGTCATCTCGCACGTGTTGGACGCCTTGAGGCCCATCTTGTGCTCGACGTTGGTCGCGTACACGCCGTTGCGCTCGCCCAGCTCGCCGGTCTCCCAGTCGAACTCGAACTTGGGCACGAGGAAGAGGGAGAGCCCCTTGGTGCCGGGGCCGTGGCCCTCGGGACGGGCCAGCACGTAGTGGAGGATGTTCTCCGACATGTCGTGCTCACCGGACGTGATGAACCGCTTCACGCCCTCGATGTGCCACGAGCCGTCGTCCTGCTGGACGGCCTTGGTGCGGCCGGCGCCCACGTCCGAACCGGCGTCCGGCTCGGTCAGCACCATCGTCGAGCCCCACTGCTTCTCGACGGCGACAGCGGCGGCCTTCTTCTGCTGCTCGTTGCCCTCCTCGAAGAGGATGCCGGCGAACGCGGGGCCCGAGGAGTACATCCAGACCGCCGGGTTGGCGCCCAGGATCAGCTCGGCGTGGGCCCAGATCAGGGAGCGCGGCGCGGTGGTGCCGCCGATCTCCTCGGGCAGGCCCAGGCGCCAGTACTCGGCGTCCATGAAGGCCTTGTAGGACTTCTTGAAGCTGGCCGGGACCGGCGCCGTGTTGGTCTCCGGGTCGAAGACCGGCGGGTTGCGGTCGGCGTCCGCGAACGACTCGGCCAGATCGTTCTCGGAGAGGCGGGCGACCTCTTCGAGGATGCTCTTGGCGGTCTCGACGTCCATGTCCCCGAACGGGCCGGTGCCGTACAGCTTGTCGCGGTCGAGCACCTCGAAGAGGTTGAACTCGATGTCGCGGAGATTCGACTTGTAGTGCCCCATGGCGACGGCTCCGTAAAGGCTTGGGAGAAAGACCCGCTGCGGGGGCCCTGTCTTGTCGGGCTCCGGGATCGTCCTCGTACGCGTACCAACTAGTAACCAATAGGATGCTACCCGTCGGTAACAAAATGCAACCCCCAGCGGGCCAAGTGTGACGAAGGCACCCCCGCACCGGACCCGGTGCCGCGTCCCGAGACTCCTCCCGCGCCCCCGTCCCGCGCAAGAACCCCGACGGCAACTTCCGCCGCCCCGCCGCCGGTTCGGCGACCCGGTCCACCGCCCCGCGGCCCCTCGGTACTCTTGCCCCCATGTACGGATACGAGCAGCACGCCGGGGGAGCCGCTGGCGGGCAGCAGTACGCGCCGCCGCAGCAGGGCGGGTACGGGCAGCAGGCGCCGCCGCTGTACCCGGAGCCGTCGCCGCCCTCGCTCGCCGACGCGGTCCGCGCGTTCACCACCGGCTCGATGTCCGCCGAGGACTTCCAGCAGATCTTCGCGTCGTCGAAGGTCTACTGCCCGCGCGGTGACAACCCGGGCTTCCTCGCGCTGCACAACACCCAGCAGCCGGTGATCCCGATGTTCACCACGCTCAAGGAGCTGCGCCGGTACGCGGGCAAGGAGTCCAAGTACTTCGTCATCACCGGCGCCGAGGTGATCGACCTGCTGCCCACCGGGTACGGCTTCGTCCTCGACATGGAGGGCGAGCACCGGATGGTCTTCGACGCGAAGGCGGTCGAGCAGATGGTCGACTTCGCGATGCGCCGTATGTACGGCTGACCTGCGGATTTCGCCGACACCACCGAACGCCCGGAGGGAATTCCCTCCGGGCGTTCGGCGTTCGGACTGGCAGAAAGTTCTACGTTCAACTAAAGTCGAGGCACGAGGACGCCAAGGAGGTCCCCAAAATGCCCGCTGTGACCGTCGAGAACCCGCTGACCCTGCCCCGTGTGGCCGCGCCGGCGGATGCCGTGGCACGACCCGTGCTCACCGTGACGACCGCGCCCGGTGGCTTCGAGGGAGAAGGCTTCCCGGTGCGCCGCGCCTTCGCCGGGATCAACTACCGGCACCTCGACCCGTTCATCATGATGGACCAGATGGGTGAGGTGGAGTACGCGCCGGGAGAGCCCAAGGGCACGCCCTGGCACCCGCACCGCGGCTTCGAGACCGTGACGTACATCATCGACGGCACCTTCATCCACCAGGACTCCAACGGTGGTGGCGGCACCATCACCAACGGCGACACCCAGTGGATGACGGCGGGCTCCGGCCTGCTGCACATCGAGGCGCCGCCGGAGTCCCTCGTCATGTCCGGCGGCCTCTTCCACGGCCTGCAGCTGTGGGTGAACCTGCCCGCCAAGGACAAGATGCAGAACCCCCGCTACCAGGACATCCGCGGTGGCCAGGTCAAGCTGCTCACCACGGCCGACGGCGGCGCGCTGCTGCGCGTCATCGCCGGCGAGTTCGACGGCCACGAGGGCCCCGGCATCACGCACACGCCGATCACGATGGTGCACGCCACCGTCCGCCCCGGCGCCGAGGCGACCCTGCCCTGGCGCGAGGACTACAACGGCCTCGTGTACGTGCTCGCGGGCCGCGGCACCGTCGGCCCCGACCGGCGCCCGGTCCACAAGGGCCAGACCGCCGTCTTCGGCGCGGGCTCGTCCCTGACCGTGCGGGCCGACGAGGCCCAGGACGGCAACGAACCGGACCTGGAGGTCGTCATCCTCGGCGGCCGGCCGATCCGTGAACCCATGGCGCACTACGGCCCGTTCGTGATGAACACCAAGGCCGAACTCCAGCAGGCCTTCGACGACTTCCAGGCGGGCCGCCTGGGCGTCGTCCCCACCAAGGAGCGCCTGCCGCACACGTGATGCGTGTGCGCCCCTGATCGTGACGGCCCGCCGATTCTGCACCCGGCGGGCCGTCACCCATATATGACGCCCCATCACCCACCTGGACCCGCCCGGCGGGTGAGGATTCCCAGGTCATGATCGGGTGGCCGGGTGCAGCCCCCTACGCAGCTCCTGCCCGAACCCGCCCGCCGCGTCGCCGCCTGGTGTCTGGTGGTACTGCTCGCCGCCGGTGTCGCCTGGGTCGGGATCCGGCTGTGCGTCGAACTCAAGACGGCCGTCGTGCCGGTGCTGCTCGCCCTGCTCGGCACGGCCCTGCTGCGCCCCGTCCACCTCGCCCTGCGCCGCGCCAAGGTGCAGCAGTCGCTCGCGGCGGGCCTCACCTGCGCGGTGATCCTGGTCGTCGTCGGGGGCGCCGGATACATCGTGGTCGCGGCGCTCATCGACACCGGGGACCAGATCGTGGCCTCCGTGAAGCAGGCCGCCGCCGACCTCTCCGACCGGTTCGGCACCGGCGCGCTCGACCTCGACCACCTCGCCGACAACGCCCAGGACCTGCTCAAGAAGTACGGCGGCAGCGCGGCGTCCGGGGTGCTCAGCGGGCTCAGCGTCGTCGGCGAGGTGGTGGCCATGGCCGTCCTCGCGCTGCTGCTCTGCTTCTTCTTCCTGCGGGACGCCGGGCGCTTCCGGGTGGCCCTGCGGCAGGCCGCGCCGGGCAGCGGCGAGACCCTGGAAGCCATCGCCCGCCGCTCCTTCAACTCGATCGCCGGCTTCATGCACGGCACCACGCTCATCGCCCTCATCGACGCCACCTGCATCGGCGTCGGCCTGCTCATCCTGGGCGTCCCCGGCGCGGTCGGCCTCGCGGCCCTGGTCTTCGTCGGCGCCTACATCCCCTACCTCGGGGCCTTCATCTCCGGCGCGGTCGCCGTCCTCGTCGCCCTCGCCGACCGGGGGTTCGTCATCGCCCTGTGGGCGCTCGGCGTGGTGCTCGCGGTGCAGGTGCTCGAAGGGCACGTGCTCCAGCCGATGATCCAGTCCCGCACGGTGCAGATGCACCCGGCGGTGGTGCTGCTCGCCATCACGGGCGGCGCCTCCGTCGCCGGCATCCTCGGCATGCTGCTCGCGGTGCCGCTGACCGCGGCCGCGTTCGGCATCGTGAGCGAACTGCGCGGCCGCTACGGGACCGGAGGGGCCGGGGGCTCTGTTTCACGTGAAACAGCCGCCGGGTCCTCCTCGGCCGCGGGCGGCTCGTCCAGCCCGGACGGCTCGTAGAGCTCGAACCAGATGCACTTGCCGTTGCCCTGCGGGTCCACGCCCCACCGCTGCGCGAGCAGTTCCATCAGGACGAGACCCCGCCCCGAGGAGGCGAGCTCACCGGGCCGGCGCTTGTGCGGCAGGTCGTCCGAGGCGTCCGCGACCTCCACGCGCAGCCGGCGCGGGCCCTCGGAGCTCCTGGCGACCTCGGCGACCATGAGCGCGTCGCCGTCGGTGTGCACCAGGACGTTCGTGGCCATCTCGGAGACGAGCAGCACCGCCGAATCGACCTGGTCGTCGTCGGCCCAGTCGTGCAGCAGCTCCCGCAGCTGCTGACGGGCGGCCGCGATCCGCTCCGGCTCGGCCTGCGCGATCGTCATCGCCATACGGCGGGCGGAGGAGGGTGCGGTCGACAGGTGCGTACGCCGTAGGAGCAGCAGCGCTATGTCGTCCTCGCGGCGGTCGGCGAGCGGGCCCGTGCTGTGGTGCGAGGAGGGGCCGTGCACGGCCTGCACGAGGGCGTCGGCCAGCTCCTCCAGCGTGTCGGCGGGGCCCGTCTCCAGCGTCTTGCGCAGCCGGGCCCAGCCGGTGTCGAGGTCGTGCCCGCCGGTCTCGATCAGGCCGTCGGTGCAGAGCAGCAGCGTCTCGCCGGGCTCCAGGACGAGCCGGGTCATGGGGTAGTCCGCGTCCGGGTCGATGCCGAGCGGCAGTCCCCCGGCGGTGGGCCGCATCAGGACCGTGCCGTCGGCCATGCGTATGGCGGGGTCCGGGTGCCCGGCGCGGGCGATCTCCAGGACGCCGGTCGCCGGGTCGGCCTCGACGTACAGGCAGGTCGCGAAGCGCGGGTCCGCCGAGTTCTCGCCGCGGGCGGTGTCGTTGATGCCGTGCAGGAAGCGCGAGGCGCGGGAGAGGACCCCGTCCGGGCGGTGCCCCTCGGAGGCGTAGGCGCGCAGGGCGATGCGGAGCTGACCCATCAGGCCCGCGGCGCGCACGTCGTGGCCCTGGACGTCGCCGATGGCCAGGGCGATCCGGCCGGTGGGCAGCGGGATCATGTCGTACCAGTCGCCGCCCACCTGGAGGCCGCCGCCGGTCGGGACGTAGCGTGCCGCGACGCTCATCCCGGGGATCTCGGGGCCGAGGTTCGGCAGCATCGACTGCTGCAGGCCGTCCGTCAGCTCGCGCTCGGACTCGGTGACCACGGCTCGGGACAGTGCCTGCGCCAGCATGCGCGCGACCGTCGTCAGGACCGAGCGTTCGTCGGGGGTGAACGACACCGGGTAGGCGAAGCCCGCCATCCACGCGCCGATCGTGCGGCCCGCGACGATCAGCGGCAGGAACGCCCAGGACTGCCGCTCGAACCGTGCCGCCAGCGGCCAGACCGCCGGATAGCGGTGGTGGTACTCGTCCGGCGACGACAGATAGACCGCGCGCCCGGTGCGCACGACCTCGGCCGCCGGATAGTCCGTGGCCAGGTCCATGTCGGTGAAGGGGCTCACGGCGTCCGTCTGCTGGCCGTGGTGGCCGATGATGGTGAGCCGGTCGCCCGCGACGCCGAACACCACGAGCCCGTCCGGCGAGAATCCCGGCATCGACAGGCCCGCGGCGACCCGCAGCACCTCCTCCGTCGACCCGGCCTCGGCGAGCGCCCTTCCCGCGTCCAGCAGGAACGCCTCGCGGGAGCGCCGCCAGTCGCCGGTCAGCGGGGTGCGGGAGGCGGCGCCCGGTCCGGGCTCGGCGACCTCCTGGAGGGTGCCGATCAGTTCGTAGGAGTCCGGGCTGTCTCCGTGCAGTACCGGCCTGGAGCGGCTGCGCACGGTACGGATGACGTGCCCGCGCTCGTCCATGATGCGCAGGCGGGCCTCGGCGAGGGTGCCCTCGGCGACGGCGAGCTGGACGACGCCGTCGATCTCGTTCCAGTCGACCGGGTGGAAACGGGCCCGGACCCCCGACTCCGTCAGGGTGACCGGCTTCCCGTCGGGCGAGGGCATCCCTATCAGCCGGGCGGCCTCCACGTCGAAGGTGACGAGGCCTGCCCGGTTGTCCCACCGCCACAGGCCGGTCGCGAGAGCGGCGAGGACGTCCTCCACCGGCGGGAGGGGCTCACCAGTGCGCATGGCCCCACTCTAAGAAGAGGTGAACGCATACGGCCACCGAGACTATTCGCAAAGCGATCTTGGGGCGGCCGGTACCCTTGGGGAGATCCGGGTTGTCTCCCCGGGAACCCCGAAACGCAAAGGCTGGATGAACGACGATGCATCGGTACAGGTCCCACACCTGCGGCGAGCTCCGCGCCTCTGACGTCGACACCGACGTCCGGCTGAGCGGCTGGCTGCACAATCGCCGAGACCTGGGCGGCATCCTCTTCATCGATCTCCGTGACCACTACGGCATCACGCAGCTCGTCGCCCGCCCCGGCACCAAGGCCGCCGAGGTCCTCGACAAGCTGACGAAGGAGACGGTCGTCCGCGTCGACGGCAAGGTCGTCTCCCGTGGCGCGGACAACGTCAACCCGGAGCTGCCCACCGGCGAGATCGAGATCGAGGCCGCGGAGATCGAGGTGCTCGGCGCCGCCCAGCAGCTCCCGTTCCAGATCAACCAGGACGACGGGGTCGGCGAGGAGCGCCGCCTGGAGTACCGCTTCCTGGACCTGCGCCGCGAGCGCATGCACCGCAACATCATGCTGCGCAGCGCCGTGATCGCCTCGATCCGCTCGAAGATGGTCAACCTCGGATTCAACGAGATGGCGACGCCGATCCTCACCGCGACCTCCCCCGAGGGCGCCCGTGACTTCGTCGTCCCCTCCCGCCTCAACCCGGGCAAGTTCTATGCCCTGCCGCAGGCGCCGCAGCAGTTCAAGCAGCTGCTGATGATCTCCGGCTTCGACCGCTACTTCCAGATCGCGCCGTGCTTCCGCGACGAGGACGCGCGGGCGGACCGTTCGCCGGGCGAGTTCTACCAGCTCGACATCGAGATGAGCTTCGTCGAGCAGGAAGACGTCTTCCGGCCCATCGAGAAGCTCATGACGGAGATCTTCACGGAGTTCGGCGGCGGCCGCGAGGTCACCAGCCCGTTCCCGCGGATCCCGTTCCGCGAGTCGATGCTGAAGTACGGCAACGACAAGCCGGACCTGCGCGCCAAGCTGGAGCTCGTCGACATCACCGACGTGTTCGAGGGCTCGGAGTTCAAGGCGTTCGCGGGCAAGCACGTGCGCGCGCTGCCGGTGCCGGACACCGCCTCGCAGTCCCGCAAGTTCTTCGACGGCCTGGGTGACTACGCCGTCGAGCAGGGCGCCAAGGGCCTGGCCTGGATCCGCGTCGGCGAGGACGGCGCGTTCGCCGGCCCGATCGCCAAGTTCCTCACCGAGGACAACATCAAGGTCCTGACCGACCGCCTCGGCCTCAAGGCCGGTCACGCCGTGTTCTTCGGCGCGGGCGAGTTCGACGAGGTCTCCAAGATCATGAGCGCGGTCCGCGTCGAGGCCGCCAAGCGCGCCGGGCACTTCGAGGAGGGCGTCTTCCGGTTCTGCTGGATCGTCGACTTCCCGATGTACGAGAAGGACGAGGACACTGGGAAGATCGACTTCTCCCACAACCCGTTCTCCATGCCGCAGGGCGGTATGCGGGACCTGGAGGAGAAGGACCCGCTGTCCATCCTGGCGTGGCAGTACGACATCGTCTGCAACGGCACGGAGCTGTCCTCCGGCGCGATCCGTAACCACGAGCCCGAGATCATGCTCAAGGCCTTCGAGATCGCCGGCTACGACCGTGACACCGTCGAGGCCGAGTTCGCGGGCATGCTCCGCGCGTTCCGCTTCGGCGCCCCGCCGCACGGCGGGATCGCCCCGGGCGTCGACCGCATCGTCATGCTCCTCGCCGACGAGCCGAACATCCGGGAGACCATCGGCTTCCCGCTGAACGGCAACGCGCAGGACCTGATGATGGGCGCGCCCACCGAGCTGGACGAGTCGCGCCTGCGCGAGCTCAACATCCAGCTGCGCAAGCCCGTCGAGAAGAAGTAGCGCCGACCGCACGACGCGGGGCCCGGAACCGTCCATCGGTTCCGGGCCCCGCGCGTTTCAGCCGTTTGTGCCGTGCTCGCCGTTTCTCAGGGAACACACAGCTCTCACCCATCTCGTCGACAGCATCCGCCCCTAGGTTCCTCGCCCATGACGGATGACGAACAACCCCAAGAGGCCGCGCACACAGGTGAGTTGACACGTCGTAAGGTCGTTGCCGCCGGGGGCGCGGCGCTCGCGGCGGTGACCGTCGGGGGCGGAGTCGCCTTCGCCGGACAGCCCGGGAAGGGCGGTGGCGCCGGCCCCGCGCGGGAGGAGTGCTACCGGCTCACGGCGGAGACCACCGAGGGCCCGTACTACATCGACGCCGACAAGATCCGCCGGAACGTCACCGAGGACCGGGAGGGCATCCCCCTGGCCCTGCGCGTCAAGGTGATCGACAGCGACACCTGCCGTCCGCTCAAGCACGCCGCCGTCGACATCTGGCACTGCGACGCGCTCGGCATCTACTCCGGGTACGAGGACGCGTCCCAGGGCGGACCCGGCGGCCCGGGCGGCCCCGGCGGAGAGCCCGGCGGCACCCCGACCGGTACCCCCACCGGCATCCCCACGGACGCGCCCACCGGCCCGCCCGGCGGCGGGGGCCCCGGCAAGACCGACCCCACCGACGACAACCGCTACCTGCGCGGCACCTGGCTCACCGACGCACACGGCCACGTAGACTTCAGGACCGTCTTCCCCGGCTGGTACCGCGGCCGGGCCGTGCACATCCACACCAAGGTGCACGTCGGCGGGAAACTGACCGAGACCGGGTACGAGGGCGGGCACACCTGCCACACCGGCCAGTTCTTCTTCGACGAGGCCGCGGTCCTCGCCTCCGCCGAGGCCGAGCCGTACTCCACCAGCACCACCGAGCGCACCACGCTCACCGAGGACACCATCTACGACCAGAACGGGATCAGCGGCGGACTGCTGCGGCTGCGCTACAAGAAGGACGACATCGCGCGCGGCGTCGTCGCGACCATCACGGTCGGCGTGGACCCGGACGAGACCAACGAGGGACAGGACTGGGTGACCGGCTCGCCCTCACCCTCCGCCTCCTAAAGGCCGGAGCGCGGCACGACCAGGCCGGATTCGTACGCCGCCACCACCGCCTGCGCCCGGTCGCGCACGCCCGGCTCGGCGAGGATCCGGCTGACATGGGTCTTCACCGTCTCGCCGCCGACCACCAGGCGTGCCGCGATCTCCTGGTTCGACAGGCCCTCGGCGATCAGACGCAGCACCTCACGCTCGCGCGGGGTCAACGTGTCGGTCGCGAGGGCCTGTCGGGGCACGGAACGCGGGCGCAGGCGGGCGAACTCCGCGATCAGCCGGCGGGTCACCGTCGGCGCCCGCGGCGCCTCGCCCGCGGCGACGATCCGGACCGCCTCGAAGAGCCGCTCGGCGAGCATGTCCTTGAGCAGGAAGCCGCTGGCACCGGCGGCGAGCGCGTCGTACACGTACTCGTCGAGGTCGAACGTCGTCAGCATCACGATGCGGGTGCCCGGCAGGTCCCGGGTGATCCGCCGGGTCGCCTCGATGCCGTCCATGCCGGGCATACGGACGTCCATCAGGACCAGGTCCGGGCGGGCCGGGGACGGCGCCGCTGGGCCCCGCGGCGGGTATCACGGTGCTCGCCCGATACGCCGCCGCGGCACTGGCCGCCGGCTGGGTGGGGCGCTGCGCGTCCGCGACGCGTAGCGCCCGGTCGCGTCAGGCGGCGGGCTCGCCGCCGAAGCGCTCCTTGTACGACTCCAGGTCCTCGTCGGTGATCTTCGCGAAGAGGACCGGCGGGACGGTGAAGGCGGTACCCGCGGGGACCGTGGTGAGCGCCTTCGCCTCGTCGGCGCTCACCCAGTTGCGGGTGTCGTCGGCCAGGGTGAACGCGGCGCGCATCGCGGCCGCGGACGACGGGATGAACGGCTCGGAGACCACCGAGTACAGGTGGATCAGGTTCATCGCCGTACGGAGGGTCAGGGCGGCGCCCTCCGGGTCCGTCTTGATCTCCAGCCAGGGGGCCTTCTCCTCCAGGTAGGAGTTGCCCGCGGACCACAGGGCGCGCAGCGCGGCCGCGGCCTTGCGGAACTGGAGCGCCTCCATCTGGGTCTCGTAGTCGGCGAGGAGCTCGGCGATCTGCTCGCCCAGCCTCGACTCCGCCTCGCCGGGCGTGCCGCCCGCCGGGACGTCGTCGCCGAAACGCTTGCGGGAGAAGGACAGGACCCGGTTGACGAAGTTGCCGAGGGTGTCGGCCAGGTCCTTGTTCACCGTCGCCGTGAAGTGCTCCCAGGTGAACGACGAGTCGTCCGACTCCGGGGCGTTGGCGATGAGGAAGTAGCGCCAGTAGTCGGCCGGGAGGATCGCCAGGGCCTGGTCGGTGAAGACGCCGCGCTTCTGCGAGGTGGAGAACTTGCCGCCGTAGTACGTCAGCCAGTTGAAGGCCTTGAGATAGTCGACCTTCTTCCACGGCTCCCGGATGCCCATCTCGGTGGCCGGGAACATCACGCTGTGGAACGGCACGTTGTCCTTCGCCATGAACTCCGTGTACCGGACGTCCGAGGCACCGTCGGGCTCGAACCACCACGACTTCCAGTCGCGGTTCGCCGGGTCCTCGTCGGCCCACTCCTTCGTCGACCCGATGTACTCGATCGGGGCGTCGAACCACACGTAGAAGACCTTGCCGTCGGCCGCCAGCTCCGGCCAGGTGTCGGCCGGGACCGGGACACCCCAGTCCAGGTCACGGGTGATCGCGCGGTCGTTCAGGCCCTCGGTCAGCCACTTGCGGGCGATCGAGGAGGACAGCTGCGGCCACTCGTCGGCGACCTCGTCGATCCACGCCTCGACCTCGCCCTGCAGGTTCGACTGGAGCAGGAACAGGTGCTTGGTCTCGCGGATCTCCAGCTCGGTGGAGCCCGAGATCGCGGAACGCGGCTCGATCAGGTCGGTGGGGTCGAGCACGCGGGTGCAGTTCTCGCACTGGTCGCCGCGCGCCTTGTCGTAGCCGCAGTGCGGGCACGTGCCCTCGACGTAGCGGTCCGGGAGGAAACGGCCGTCGGCGGGCGAGTACACCTGCCGGATGGCGCGCTCCTCGATGAACCCGTTCTCGTTCAGCCGGCGGGCGAAGTGCTGGGTCAGCTCCGCGTTCTGCGGGGAGGACGAGCGGCCGAAGTGGTCGAAGGCGAGCGCGAACCCGTCGTAGACCGCCTTCTGCGCGTCGTGCGCCTGCGCGCAGAACTCGGCGACCGGCAGGCCCCGCTCCTTCGCGGCCAGCTCGGCAGGGGTGCCGTGCTCGTCCGTCGCACAGATGTACAGGACGTCGTGGCCGCGCTGACGCAGGTAACGGGCGTACACGTCGGCCGGGAGCATGGACCCCACCATGTTGCCCAGGTGCTTGATCCCGTTGATGTACGGAAGGGCGCTGGTGATGAGGTGTCGAGCCATCGGGGGCTGCTCCCAAGTCGTGACGATGTTGTTGCGCGCAGTGACGGGTTTCGGCTGCGGAATCTAGAAATCGTATCCGACATGGGGTGGCCGCCCGCGCGGTGTTTTACTGCGCGGACGGCCATGGTGGTACGTGACTGGGGGCGTGCGGGGGTTACGGGCGCCAGGCCGCCAGCACGCCCTCGTACAGCTCGGCGTCGGTCAGCTCGCGCGGGGTCGGGCCCGCGTGGAAGAAGGCGGCGTTGTCCGCCTTCAGCTTGCGCAGGTAGTCGAAGCCCTTGGCGTCGTGCTCGCCGAACGCGACGAACTGGAAGAACAGCGGGCGGCTCGCCGCCTTCGCCAGGGCCTCAGTCGCCGGGCGCTGGGTGTCCGGCGGGCCGTCCGTCTGGAAGACGACCAGGGCCGGGGCCGTCGGGTCCGCGCTCTTCTCGTGGTGCGCCACGATCTCCTCGACGGCGCGGTGGTAACTGGTGCGGCCCATCCGGCCGGCCGCGCCGTGCCACTCGTCGATCCTGCCCTCGTACGTGTCGTCGAGGGCGAGGTCGCCGGTCGCGTCGATGTCCGTCGAGAAGAACACCGTGTGGACGGTGGGGGTCTCGCGGTCGTCGAGGTGGGCGGCGAGGGCGAGCGTCTGCTCCGCCAGGCCGTTCGCCGAGCCGTCCTTGTAGTACGGGCGCATGGACCCGGACCGGTCGAGCACGAGGTACACCGTGGCCCGGGCCCCGGCCAGGTCCCGCGCCTTCAGCGCGTCCCCGGCGGCCTTGTAGGCGGCGACGAGACCCGGGGCGCGGGTCTTCACGTCATCGAGGTCGTGAGCTGCGCGCTTGCCTTCGGCGGGCGGGGTGGAGGCCTTGGCGGCGACCAGCTCCGTGTCCGCCTTGGCGGCTGCCTTTTCCTTGGCCGGAGCCTTCCGCTTCGCCGGCACCCCGGTTTCGGCCGGGGCCTCCGCCTGGGCGGGGACCTCAGCTTCCACGGGGCTCGCGGCCTTGGTCTTGCGCGGCGCCTCGGCCTCGGCCTTCGCCGCAGCGGCGGTCGAAGCGGCGTCCGCCTTCGGCTCCGCCTTCGGCTCCGCCGGGCTCTCGGTCTGCGCGGGGGCGTCGGCCGCGGCCTTGCCCTTGTCCTTCGCCGGGCTTCCGGCCTCGGCCTCGGCCGGTACCTCGGCCTTGGACTTCGGCTTCGCCGGGGTAGTGGCCCTGGTCGTGGCCTCGGTCTTCGCGGGGGCGTCGACCTCTGCCGGAACCGTGGTCTTCGCCGCAGCCTTCGTCCCGGCCGGGCTCGTGGCCGCGGTCTTGGTCTTCGGGGTCTCCGACTCAGCGGCGGCCTCGGTCTTGGCGGGGCTCTCGGCGTCGGCGTCCGCCTCGGTCTTCGCCGATGGCTCGGCCGTGGCCTCGGCCTCGGTCTTCGTGGTGGCCGCGGTCTTGCCTGCGGCCCTGGTCTTCGCGGGGGCCTCAGTCTCGGCCGAAGTTTCCTTCTGCGCCTCAACGGCCGCGGCCTTGCCTGCCGCCTTCGTCTTCGCCGGGCTCTCGGCGTCCGCCTCGGTCTCCGCCGACGGCTCGGCCGGGGCCCCGGCCTTTCCGGCAGCCTTGGACTTCGGCTTCGCCGGGGCGGTGGTCCTGGTCGTGGCCCTGGAGTTCGCCGGGGTCTTGGCGTTCTTCGTGGCCGGCGCCCCGGTCACGGCTTCGGTCTTCGCGGAGGCGTCGGCCTCTGCTGGAACCGTGCTCTTCACCTCGGCCCCGGCCGGGGTTTCGTCCTCGGTCGGCAGCGTGGTCTTCGCCGCGACCGCGGCTTTGCCCGCAGCCTTCGTCCCGGCCGGGGCCTCGGTCTTGCCTGGGGTCTTGGTCTTCGGGGTCTCCGGCTCAGCTGCGGCCTCGGTCTTGGCGGGGCTCTCGGCCTCGCCATCCGCCTCGGTCTTCGCCGATGGCTCGGCCGTGGCCTCGGCCTCGGTCTTCGTCCCGGCCGGGCTCGTGGCCGCGGTCTTGGTCTTCGGGATCTCCGAGTCAGCCGTGGTCTCGGTCTTGGCGGGGTTCTCGGCGTCGGCGTCCGCTTCGGTCTTCGCCGATGGCTCGGCCGTGGCCTCGGCCTCGGTCTTCGTGGTGGCCTCGGTCTTGCCTGCGGTCTTGGTCTTCGGGGTCTCCGGCTCAGCCGCGGCCTCGGTCTTGGCGGGGCTCTCGGCCTCGCCATCCGCCTCGGTCTTCGCCGATGCCTTGGCAGAGGCCTCGGCCTTCTCCGCGGTCTTCGACTTCGCCGCGGCTGCGGTCCTGCCCGCAGTCTTGGTCTCCGCCGGGGTCTCCGACTCAGCAGGGGCTTCCGCCTCGACCGGAACCTCGGTCCCTGTTACCTGCTCAGCCGGGGCTTCCACCTTGCCCGGCACCTCTGCCTCCGCCGCCTGCTCAGACGTGACCGGCGCGACCGGATGCTCCGCGCCCGTGCCGGGCTCCGTCGTGTCCGGGTCCGGGGCGGAAGCCACGCGTTCTCTGCCTACCGGGCGGGACGGCTTCGGTACGGCCACGTTGTCGAACGCCGCCGCCACCAGATCGTCCGCCTCGCCCTTCGACGGCCCGGGAACCTTCGGCTTCTCCGTGGTGGCGGAGGCGGAGGGGGCCGGTTCCGGCGATGGTGCCGGCAGCGTGACCTCCTGCTCCTCCGCGGCAGCGGCTTCCGTGTCCCGCTTCCGGGACCGCCCGAACGCGTTCCGCAGCAGATCCAGAATGCCCATGTGCGCAACCTTCCGCATGAGTTGGTCCCCAAAGTCCCTGGAACCCCTGGCCAGGGCGGACACGTAAGGTTAGCCGCCACCGAGCGTGATCTTGGGAAGGGTCGGTCCGATCGGCCGCGCGGGCAACTGCCGCCCTCCCCGGACAGGTTCACCCCGCGTTCATTCGACGTCCTCCCGCACGCACCCGTACGCCCCTAGCGTCACGCCCATACGAATCGCAAAGGGGAGGAAAAGCGTGCGCAAAACGCTGCCGCTGGTCACGGTCAACGGGGGTCACGCCGGGGGACGTTCGGCACTGACGTGCCGGTTCCGGTGTGGTGACGCCTGTTTCCACGAGGTGCCGAACACCAGCGACAACGAGTACGTCGGCGATGTCATCGCCGGTGCTCTCAGCCGCCGTTCGATGCTGCGCGCCGCCGCCGTGGTGACTGTCGCGGCCGCCGCGGGCCCGGCCGTCGTCGGCGCCGGCACGCAGACCGCGCAGGCCGCCACCCCGGCCACGTACAAGAAGGGTGAGAGCGGAGCGCGCGGGCTGCGGTTCGCGCCCGTCGCGCCGAACACCGCCGACACCGTCACGATTCCCCGCGGTCACGCCCAGAACGTCGTCATCCGCTGGGGCGAACCGATCCTGCGCGGCGCCCCCTCCTTCGACCCGGAGAAGCTGAGCGGCAAGGCCCAGGCCGGGCAGTTCGGGTACAACAACGACTTCCTGAGCCTGCTTCCGCTGCGCGGGGAGCACGGTGGGCAGAACCGTCAGGTGCTCGTCGCCAATCACGAGTACACGGACGAGATCCTGATGTTCCGGGGGTACGACCCGGAGAACCCCACGCGCGCGCAGGTCGAGGTGGCCTGGGCCGCGCACGGTCTCTCCGTCGTCGTGGTGGAGGAGGCCAGGAGGAGCGGTGCGCTGAGCGCCGTTCCGCGTCATCAGCTCAACCGGCGGCTCACCGCCACCAGCCCCTTCCGCCTCACCGGGCCCGTCGCGGGCAGCGCTCACGTCCGTACGGAGGCGGACCCGCGCGGCACCACCGTCCTCGGCACCCTCAACAACTGCTCGGGCGGCACCACCCCTTGGGGCACCACGCTCCACGGGGAGGAGAATTTCAACCAGTACTTCGCGCATGCCGCCGACGTGACCGACCCGGTCGTCGCCGCCCGCCTCAAGCGGTACGGGGTCGGCGGCGGCGCCTCCGAGCGCAAGTGGGAACGGTTCGACGAGCGCTTCGACCTCACCAAGGAGCCGAACGAGATCAACCGGTTCGGCTGGGTCGTCGAACTCGACCCGTACGACCCGCGGTCCACACCCCGCAAGCGCACCGCTCTCGGCCGCTTCAAGCACGAGGCCGCCCAGCCGCGGCTGACCGACGACGGGCGGCCCGTCGTCTACATGGGCGACGACGAGCGCTTCGACTACTTCTACAAGTTCGTGAGCAGCAAGCGCGTCGCCAAGGGTCATTCGCGCGCCGCGCACGAGCACAACCTCACCCTCCTCGACGAGGGCACCCTGTACGTCGCCAAGCTGCACGGCAACTCGCCGGCCGCCGAGATCGACGGGTCCGGGAAGCTGCCCTCCGACGGTGGGTTCGACGGCGGCGGTACGTGGATTCCGCTGGCCACCGCCCATGCGCACGGCCGTGCCGTCTCGCACGTCGACGGCATGAGCGCCGACGAGGTGTACCTCTTCACGCGGTTCGCGGGCGACGCGGTGGGCGCCACCAAGATGGACCGGCCCGAGGACATCGAGCCGTCGCCGCGCACCGGCAAGGTGTACGTCGCGCTCACCAACAACACCGACCGCGGCAAGGCGGGCAAGGCCGGCGCCGATGAGGCCAACCCGCGCAACCTCAACAAGCACGGGCAGATCCTGGAGCTGACCGAGCGCCGGGGCCGGGCCGAGGCGACGACCTTCGGATGGTCGCTGTTCCTGGTCGCCGGTGATCCGGACGACCCCGCCACGTACTTCGCCGGGTTCCCGAAGGAGAAGGTCAGCCCCATCTCCTGCCCCGACAACGTCGCCTTCGACCCGCACGGCAACCTGTGGATCTCCACCGACGGCAATCAACTCGGCTCGCACGACGGCCTGTTCGGGGTCGCCACCCGGGGTGAGCGGCGCGGCGAGCTGAAGCAGTTCCTGACCATGCCGACCGGCGCCGAGACCTGCGGTCCGCTGGTACAGGACCGGCGGGTGATCGTCGCCGTGCAGCACCCGGGCGAGGTCGACGGCGCCTCCGTGGAGAAGCCCGCGAGCGCCTGGCCGGACGGCCCCGGCCGCATCGTGCGGCCGTCCGTGGTCTCCGTGTGGCGTGAGGACGGCCGCGACATCGGCGTCTAGAAGCGGCCCGCGAGCGGTCCGGTCAGGCCGGGTTCCGGACCTCGGTCCCGAGCCGCTCGCGGTACACGGGGGCCTGGTGCACCGCTTCTTCGTACGCGGCGCGCAGATCCGGCAGCACGGCGTCGAGCAGGGCTTCGCTGCGGGCCGCGAGCAGCAGTCGTACGCCCACGGGGTCGCCGTGCAGCGGCCGGATCGCCATGTCCGTACGGGAGCGGGAGGTGGGCTGGCACAGGGCGACGACCTCGCCGGTGGCGACGAGGGACGCGGCGGTGAGGTAGTCGCCGTGCAGGACGCGGGGTTCGAGGCCGGCCGAGCGCAGCGCGCGCAGCAGGCCGTCCCATTCGCCGTCCACGGTGGGGTCGACCATCCACCGGTCGCCGGCCAGGTCGCTGAGCCGTACGACGCTGCGCCGGGCGGCGGGATGGTCGGTGGCCAGGGACACGAACTGCGGCTCGCGTTCGACCAGGACCCGGCACATCAGGCCGGGCGGTACCCGGAGCGGGCTGCCCTCGACCTCGTGCACGAACGCCACGTCGAGCCCGCCCTCGGCGGCCAGGCGCAGCAGCGCGTGCGCGGAGACGTCGACGCGCAGGGTCGGTTCGGTGCCGAGGAACGCGGCGTTGGACCGCAGGCGGCGCAGCCAGCCCGGCAGGGCGCGGCTCGCGGTGGACCCGATGCGCAGGCGGCCGGGGCCCTCGGCGGTGGCGGCGGCGGCCGCGCGGGTCTCCTCGACGAGGCCGCGCAGGCCGTCGACGAGCGGGCGGGCGCGGGTGAGCAGGACGCGGCCGAGCGGGGTGGGGCGGCAGCCGGTGCGTTCGCGGGTGAAGAGGCGGCCGCCGAGGAAGTCCTCGATGCGGCGCAGCTGGGTGCTCAACGCGGGCTGGGTCATGCCGAGTTGGCGGGCGGCCTTGTGCAGGCTGCCGGTGTCGTCGATGGCGCACAGGGCGCGCAGGTGCCGCACGTCCAGCTCCATGGGCGTCGAGAGTATGGCGGTCACGGGGGACACACCAGTACGCCTCATGAGTCTCAGCAGTCTCTCCACACCTCCGCTGCCTCCCCAATGCGCGGGGGGATAGCACGGTGTTATCGCCAAGTGCCATCATTCCCAGGCGCCTCTCGCGCCCCCACACTCGCTTGCATGACCATGACAGCACCCCCCACAGTCATCCGTCTCCTCGCGTGCGCGTTCGGCGCGGGGCTCACCGTCACGGCGCTCGCGGCCGGCCCCGCCACCGCGCAGACCCCCGCCCCCACCCCCGCCCGGGCCCACTACGCCGGGTCCGCGGAGGACGCCGCCGCCAACAAGGCGTTCTTCGAGGCGGTCATGAAGTCCGTCGCCGAGAAGCGGGCCGCGCACCCCGGCGCCGCGCAGGTCACCGTCACGTACGACGCGTCGGGCGCGCCGACGTTCCAGCAGCAGATAGCGAACAGCGCGTCCATCTGGAACTCGTCGGTGTCCAACGTCAAGCTCCAGTCGTCGTCCGGCGGCGGCGACTTCGCGTACTACGAGGGCAACGACTCCCGCGGTTCGTACGCGTCGACGGACGGGCACGGCAGCGGCTACGTCTTCCTCGACTACGCGCAGAACCAGCAGTACGACTCCACGCGGGTGACCACGCACGAGACCGGGCACGTGCTCGGTCTGCCGGACCACTACGAGGGGCCGTGCAGCGAGCTGATGTCGGGCGGCGGCCCGGGCCCGTCCTGCACGAACGCCTACCCGGACGCCAATGAGAAGTCCCGGGTGAACTCGCTCTGGGCCAACGGCTTCGCGAAGGCGCTCCGCAAGGCCGAGGCCGAGCTCGGCTGATCAGGTGCGGTGCAGGGGCGCGGGTCGGTGGCCGCTGGTCGCGCAGTTCCCCGCGCCCCTGACGGCCCGCACCTGCGGGCCGGTGGGAACTGCGCGACCAGCCCCGCTCACTCCGCGGCCGGCGCATCACCTGTAGGCCCCCCACGCACCCCGATCGCCCGCGCCGCCGCCACCTCCTGACGTACGTGCTCCAGAACTCCGTCCTGGGACCCGGCGGCGCCGCCGAAATCGGCCCGCACTTCCTCCAGCGTCACGGAGTCCCGGAGGCCCTGCGCCAACTCCCGCAACTGCGAGGCCACTTGGGTCACCTCCGCCGATGAGGGCGGAGGGGAACCATGGCGGACCCGCACCCGCGCCGCGGTCGTCGCGTCCACGATGCGTTCGACCGCGACGACGAGGGGCCACCAGGCCGCCGCCCGCCTCCCCGTGGGCGGCGGCTCGGTGAGCGCGCGCTGGAACTCGGTGCGGATCACGGACAGGTCCCGGTACAGGCGGCGGCGCATCCGGGCCCGGGCGGCGGGGTCCGCCGTGGTCCCGAAGGCGCATTCCACGTACGACGCCGTGTCGGCCACCGCGCCGGCGAGCCGGTCGCCGATCCGCGTGTGCCAGCTCTCCGGCCACAGCAGATACCCCGCGACGAGCGCGATGGCGCAGCCCATCAGGCTGTCCAGGAGCCGGGGCCCGAGCAGCGCGGTGCCCTGGTGGTTGAGGATGTCGGAGAGCAGCAGGATCACCGGGGTGATGGCCGCGGTCTGGAAGGCGTAACCGCGCGGTGTGAGCGCGGGGATGAGCGGCGCGAGCAGCAGCATCACCGGCACGTCCCACCGGCCGAGCGGCACCTCGGCGAGGACGGCCGCCGCCACGACGAGCCCCACCGCGGTGCCGAGCGCGCGCAGCACCGCCCGTGAGAACACCGACCCGAAGTCGGGCTTCATGACGAACGTGATGGTCAGCGCCACCCAGTAGGAGCGCGGCACGGGCACGATCGACACGAGGGCCTGCGCGATGCCGATGCACAGGGCGAGCCGCAGGCCGTAGCGCCAGGACGCGCCGGAGAGGATCACGTTGCGGGCGCCCCGGCGGGCGCGTACGCGCAGCGCGGCCGGGTGGCCGAGCCGGTCGTCGACGTTGGTGAACTCGCTGTCCCCGGTCCGCGCCGCGACTTCGGCGGCGTGCCGCACCGCGTGGTCGAGGGCGCGGGCGGCGGGCCCGTCGGGCTCGGGCAGTTCGAGGGGGCCGTCGTCGGCCGCGGCCCGCCCGGAGGCGATGGCGTCGGCGAGGGCGCGCAGGGTGGCGGGCACCTGCGGCGGCAGCGGCACCCCGCATTCATGGGCGGCGGGCGCGGCCTCCACGACGGGCGTCACGGCGTTCAACTGGCTGACCAGACGCACCAGTTCGGGGTTGCGGCCGTGCGCACGGGCGCGCCGGGCGAGAACGAGGTCGTAGGCCTGGTTCAGGGACTGGGTGACGGCGATACGGGTCTCGGCGTACGTGAGAGGGTCCTGGCCCGCGGCTTCGAGGAGGTGGGCGACGCCGCGGTACGTGGAGGCGACCGCGGCCCGCTCGGGGACCCCGCCGCGCAGCGGCCAGGCGAGGAGCGCGAGGAGGAGGACCAGCGCGCCGCCGCTGGTCATCAGGAGCGGCGCGAGCCACCAGTCGCCCGGCATCGGCAGGCCCGCGCCGACCACGCAGTTGAGCAGGAGCAGCAGCCCGGCGACGGAGGCGACCGCGCCGATCGTCGAGATCATCCCGGAGATCAGGGCGACGGCCGTGACGGCCACGACCGCGAGCCAGCCGTGGCCGAACACCAGGGAGCCGACGGTCACGCCCACCGCGCCGAACAACTGGGGGACGGCGATGTTGAAGATGCGCATGCGGTACGCGTCCGCCGTGTCGCCGATCACCCCGCTGAGGGCGCCCATGGAGGCGAGGGCGCCGTAGGCGGGGTGGTCTGTGGCCAGGCCCACCGCGAGCGGTGCGGCCATGGCCACGGACGCCCTCGCGGCCGCGGCCCAGGGGATCGGGGCGCGTTGCGGTCTGAGCGTTCTGATCAGCCAGTCCGGGGGCGTCAGGTGGGGCGGCATAGGGCCAGTATGCGATCTTCGGTCGCCCTCACGGGGCCGCTGCCCCGGCCCCCGCTCCTCAATCGCCGGAGGGGCTTGAGCGGGAGGAGCCCGGCCTGGACGTGTGCAGCGTCAGATCCACCAGCAGCGCCCGGTGATCGGTGTCCCGCAGTTTCAGGAAACGGGTCTTGTCCGCCGAGAACTCGCCGCTCACCAGCACGTGGTCGATCTGCGTGCCCAGCGGCGGCGGCGCCGCCGAGGGCCAGCTGGGGGTGCGTGCGTGGCCGGTGAGGCGGGCCGCGTCGCGGAGTGCGCCCGCGTCGAGGATGTGGCGGAACGCGGCGTGGTCCTGCGTCGCGTTGAAGTCCCCGGCCAGGATGGTCGCGGCCCCCGGATCGGCGGCGGCGAAGTCCCGCAGCCGGCCCAGTTCGCGGTGCCACAGCCCGACCTGGCGCGGCAACGGCGGCATGGGATGGGCGAGTTGGAGACGTACGGAGTGCCCCCGTACGTCGGCGGTCGCACCCGGCATGCCCATCGTGCCGGGCACGGTCGGCGCCGCCTTCAGCGGGAAGGTACTCAGGATCAGGGAGCCCTCCGAGCCGTCCGCGCGCACCGCTTGCCGGTACGGGTACGCGGCCTCCAGGGAGCTGCGGCCCAGCGCGTCCTGGCAGGCGGAGTCGCACTCCTCGGCGAAGACGATGTCCGGCTCGTGCCGGGCGATCGCGTCGATCAGCGCGTCGGTTCCGCGCCCGAACTCCACGTTCGAGGAGAGGACCCGCATTCCGGAGACGGGCGGCCCCTGGGCCTCGGAGTCCGTCCCGTACGGCTCCATGTACCAGGCCAGGGCGCCGAGCGCGACGACGCTCCACAGCATCCCGGTGCGCCACCGGGACAGCAGGGCCAGCAGCAGCGCGGCGACGGTGGGGACGGTCAGCCAGGGCAGGAACGCGAGCAGTTGCGGTACGGGCGTGATGCCGTCGCTGTCCGCCGCGCGGCAGCCGGCCACCACGCTCACCCCGGCCAGCAGCAGCGCGGCCGCCCACGCTCCGGTCCTGTGCACACGGCGGCGCCCGGCGCCCTCCGGTTCGTACCGCAGGGCGTCGGGCGTCTCGTCCGTCATGTGCCGCTGGGTCAAGGCCCGGCCTTCCGTTGGGAGTTCTCCCGAATCCTCCAGGAAAGACGGAACCGTGGGCCAGATGGTTGTCAGGCGCGCTCGGCCGTGCCGGGCCTGGTGGAGCGGCCCGGGTCGGTGGCGAGCGCCCAGATGACGAAGACGCCGATGCCGATGGCGATCATCGACCAGACGGGCGCGTACGGCAGGAACATGAAGTACTCGATGATGTACAGCGCCGCGAGGCCGATGCCCGCGCCGCGCGCCCAGTCGGCGCCCTTGAGGATGCCCCAGCCGGTGAGCGCGACGAGGATGCCGATGATCAGGTGGATCCAGCCCCACGTGGTGAGGTTGAAGGAGTAGACGTAGTCGCCGATCCGGCCGTACACGTCGTCCTTGGCGATGCCCGCGATGCCGTTGAGGATTCCGAAGATGCCGCTGACCAGCATCAGGACCCCGGCGAATACGGAGCCGCCGCTCGCCCATCCGTCGTCGGGGCGGTCGCCGTCGGCCGGGCCGGGGGTGCGGCCCCGGTGCTCCGTCGACCAGCCGGCCGCGCCGGGTTCGGTGGTCGGGGGTGTGTGGTTCGGGGGTGTGCCGGGGGGTGTCGTCTCGCTCATGGGGTGCCTCCTCGTGTCAGGGGAATGCTCGCCCCGGCGCGGCCTCGCGGCACTCGGCGCGCGGCCGAACGGGTGGCTCGTCGACGGGCCGGTCCCCCGCCTGCGGAGAGCGACGCCCCAGGCGCCCGGAGCGCCCCACGCGTCCGAGGCGGCGCCCGAGGCCGGACCGGCCCGTCAGCCACGCCACGAGCGCCACGGCCGCGCCCACGCCGACGATCACCCACGACGCCGTCCGCATCGACGACGTCAGGGCGTCGTACACAGCGCCCGCCGTCGCCTTGTCCGCGTCGCTGTCGAGGTCGCCGAGGGTGAGGGAGCGGGCGATCGTCAGGGCGATGAGCAGCGCGGCCGCGCCGAGGGCCATGCCGAGCGCCGTCGCGATGAGGGCGCGGCGCCGGCGCCGGGCGAGGAGCAGGCCCGCGACGGTGAGGACGAGGGCGGCGAGGGGCAGCCACAGTCCCGCGGTCTGGAGCAGGTGGAACACCTGGCGCAGCTTGGCGAGGTCACCGGAGGAGAGCAGGGTGATCCGGGTGTGGGTGACCGGGATCTGGGAGGCGAACGGCACGTTGTCGTCCTGCAGTTGCCGTTTCACCTGCTGGGTGACGGGTGCCAGGTCGAGGGTGACGGCGTCGGTGCTGCCCTCGTCGAGGGCCTTCTGCACCGCGTCGTGGGCGGCCCGGTTCGCGGTGTTCCAGGCGTTCTGGAACGCGGTGGTGCCCGTGAACGAGACGACCGCGTCGTGCAGGTACTGCTCGACGGTGGACTGCAGCGGGCCCACGCTGATGTTCTGCATGATCCCGGTGGTCACCGCCGATCCGACCGAGTTCTGCACGGCCGGATCGGTGGCGAGGGGCGCCATCGCGGACACGTAGCGGTCGCTGTCGCCGATCTCGTACTTCGCCCAGGTGGACAGCGTGCCCAGGGGCACGAGGAGACAGGCGAGGACCAGGAGGACGGGCACGACGACGGTGCGGACGGTGCGGATCACGCTTCCAAGGCAAGGTCCCGGCCGCCCGGGACGCGACCGGAATGCCTGCATAAGGGCTAAACGCGGACTGCGTACGGGCTACCGGGGCTCCGGTGGAGCGCTGCGCCGAACGGGTGTTTCCTGGACGGGGGGAGCTAGGAGGCCGATCATGCGCCGCACCACTCCTGCACTCACCGCCGCCGCCCTTCTGACGGGCGGGATCCTCGCGGTGAGCGCGGCCGCTCCGGCCAGTGCCGACCACGGCAAGGACGTCGTCTGGGGGACGGTCGTCTCCCGTTCCGACCTCAATCTGCGCGCCAGTCCCAGCATGTCGTCCGCCGTCGTCGACCGGCTCGCGCCGGGCAGCCAGGACCGTCTCCAGTGCGCGGCCCACGGGTCGTCGGTGAACGGCACCTCGACCTGGTTCTGGTTCACCGGGGCCCACGGCTGGGCCAGCGCCTCGTACGTGGACACCAACGGCCGGGGCGTGCCCGACTGCTCCACGCCGCACAAGCAGCAGCATCAGCAGAAGCGCGACGGCGGCAGCCCGAGCGGATACTGGTTCCGCTCGGACTACCGCGTGGAGTTCGGCGTCACCAACTGACGCTCACGAACTGCCGCTCACGAACTGCCGCTCACGAACTGCCGCTCACGAACTGCCGATCACGAACTGCCGCTCACGATCCGACGGTCAGGAACCGACGTGCTCGGGCGCGTACTCGCTCGACGAGTAGTAGCGGTAGTACACCGCCACAAAGGTCGAGCCGCCCACGACCGCGCCGAGCACGACGGACCACAGGATCGCGCCGTTGGCGAGGCTCTGCAGGAAGCCGACGGCGATGCCGGCGAAGGCGCCCCAGACCATGGCACGGACGCCGATGTGGCGGCTGGCCTGGCGACCGCACCACTGATGGATGCCGAAGCAGAGCGCCGCCACGAGAATGCCGGTGATGAATCCGAGCGCGATGTTGCCGCCGGTCACTTCCTGGCCGAAGCGCTGGATGTTCGCCGCCCAGAATCCGTAGAGGGCGCCGGTCACCACCGGCAGGACTTTCGCGAGGGTGGTCACCGACGGGGTGGCGGGGCGTCCGGCGCCGGTGGACCGGGCAGGTGCTGGTGCCGCGTGAGCCATGACGGGCTCCTTTCAGGTGTCCCCCTGTCCCGTCCTTCCATTGACGGCTCGCGGCGTTCGATGCGCAACGCGGCGGCGCGTCGCGTCACAGAGCGTGCGCGTACCGCGGCCCGTACAGGGCGGCGTCGGCCGCGGTGGCGAACGGTGCCACCTCCGTCGCCGTCCGCCGGATCACGGTGATCGCCGCGTCGTCGTGGGGGGCGCCGTGCCGGTGCCGGTGCAGATCCTCGGCGATGAGACGCAGCAGCTCACCGGGCGGGCCCTGCGCGGCCGCCGTTTCCGTGGCCAGGCGCGGCAGCCGTTCCCGTACGGGGTAGAAGTCGCCGCCCTGGTCCCGGCACTCGGTGACGCCGTCGGTGAACAGGACGAGGGTGTCGCCCGGCCGGAACGGCAGCCGCACCGGCTCCGGTGGCGGCGCGCCGAGCGTGCCCATGCCGAGCGGCAGGCCGGGCGGTACGTCCGGGGTGTGCACCCGGCCGTCGGGGGAGACGACGAGCGGCGGTTCGTGCCCGAAGTTGACGATGTCGACGGCTTCCTCGCCCGGCGGGAAGTGCAGCAGCAGCGCCGTGGAGAAGGCGTCCGGGTGCTCGCTGTCCCGCATGGTCCTGGTCCACGCGTTGTAGCGCTGCATGGCGGTCTCCAGGCGCTCGGCGATCTCCTCCGCGCGGGCCGCGTGGTAGCCGGCCTCGCGGAACGCGCCGAGCAGCGACGCGGAAGCGGACACCGCGGGCAGGCCCTTGCCGCTGACGTCGCCGAGGACGGCGCGGATGCCGTGCGGCGAGGGCTGGAAGTCGTACCAGTCGCCGCCGATCCGGGCCGCGCGGGCGGCGGGCTGGTAGAAGTCGGCGATGTGCAGCGGCCCGACCCGGTCGGGCAGGGCGCGCATCACGGCGCGCTGGGTGGCCTCGGCGACGTCCGTGACGGCCTGCAGCCGGGCCAGCTGCTCCTCCTTGCGGCGCGCGATGAGCACGCCGAGCAGGCCGCCGGTACCGATCATCAGGGGGCCGAGCACGGCCAGGCCGCCGGACGGGATGGGGGAGAGCGACTGCAGCACCATGTACGTGATCAGGAGCAGCCCCGTGACGACGGCCGTCGCGACGACCGGCGCGAGCATCGCCACGGCGATGGGCACCAGGCCGAGCAGGGCGCGCGCCCGGAAGTCCGTGGGTGTGGCCACGTCGAGGGTGACGACGGCCGTGACCAGCACGGCGACGACCAGGACGAGGGCACGCCAGCCGCCCGCGGGGCGTACGGCTCCGGGCCGGGCGTCACGGTTCGCGGGAGGCTGGTAGTAACTGCTCGAGCTGCGAAAAGGCATGGCACATAAAGAGTGCAGGGGCATTCAGCGCCCGGAGTAGGGTCGAAGGTCCGTATGCCGCGTGACGTGCACGACTGGGCACCCTCGGGCGCCGGTGGGGTCAGAGCACCGGCACCGGCACGAACCGCGAGGTCACGTGCAGATCGGCCGCGACGGAGGCGGCGGCCGTCCGCAGTGCGTCCGTCCAGGCGTCGGTGTCGCCGCGCCCCTGGTGGGCCGTGACGTCGAGCGCCGAGACGATCCGCCCGTCCCGGTCCCGCACCGGCACGGCGACGGACCGCAGCCCGTCCTCGGGTCCGTCCACGACGGCGGCCCCCGCGCACTCCCCGCCGAGCAGCACGCGCCCGGCGGCCGTGACGTCGGCGGGCAGCCGTGAGCCGACGCCGATGTCGACGCTCATGACCCGGCGCGGGGCGACCCGGGCGGTGCACCGCACCCGGTCCCCGTCGGCCACGGACAGCCCCACGGACTCCCCGAGCCGCTCCGACAGCGCGGCCAGGTGAGGGGCGGCGATACGCGGCAACGTCGTACGGGACAGCGGGGCGCAGCCCAGGGCGAGCACGCGGGGCGTGAGCCGGTACACGCGTTCGTCCTGATCGACATGGCCCAGGTACGCACACGTGATGAGGGCCCGCCGAACGGTGGCCCGGGCGAGCCCGGTCCGGGAGGCGATCTCGGTGAGGCTCAGGGCGGGCCCCGCACCGTCAAAGGCGGTCAGCACACTCAGCCCTCTGGCGAGCGAGACGATCGGGGCAGATCCAGCCTCTCCGGTGATTGAGGAGCGGGGCCCGGGGCGGAGCCCCGTGACCTGGGGCTGACGGGCCAGCACTGCCTCCATCTCGGCGACACAAGAACCCAGAGCCCCAAGAACAGCCCCCCGCAACGAAGAAACCCCGTGCCGAGACGTATGGCTGACCACACTCACCGCACAGACCACATCCCCGCCCGGCCCCCGCACCGGCACGGCCACAGCGATGAGCCCCCGCTCGACCAACTGGTCGTCAACCGCCAGCGGCACACCGTCACGGAAGACCAGCCCCGGCGCCGACCCGCCCCCCGGAAGCGCATCCCCCACCCGGAAGCTGATGGACAGGGCCCGCCGCCGCAGGACCTGGTGGACGAAACGGATGTCGGGTCCGTCGGGAACGGCGAGGGAGACGGACTCGTCGAGCTCGTCGGCGAGCCGGTCGGCAAGCGGTCCGAGGAGCTCCGGCACCCGAAGCGCGTCGAGGTAGGCGTTGGCGACGGCCATCAGGGGCGGCGCGAGGGACGCGTCCCGCCCGTCGAGGCGTACGTAGCCGAGGTGGGCCAGGGTCGCGCAGATCCGGTCGACGGTGGAGCGGGCGAGGCCGCTGGCGCGGGCGAGTTCGGCGAGGGCGAGGGTGCCGTCCGCGTCCGTGAGGCGCCGCAGCACGTCGAGGCCGCGGATCAGCGGGGTGACGGCCTCGGCGGGCGGCGGCTGGGTCACGGACGGGGACGGCACGGGAAGCACGGGGCAACGGTAAGCGACCGGGGCACGGTCAGTTGCGCAGCAGCTCCACGACCCGGTCGAGCGCGGCCGGGGCCAGGTGCCGGCGCAGCGCGTCCACCACGTCCTCCGGCGTCCCGCGGCTGTCGATCCTGATTACGCCGTAATCACGCCCGCGCCCTCCCTTGCGTGCCGGGGGCACGGCCGCGGCGGGCAGCTCCCCGTACTGGCCGGGCAGCTGCTGGTCCGCGTGGGGGAGGCGGGCGATGCGCCGGGCGTCCTCGACGGAGACACGGCCGTCGGCGAGGGCTTCCTGGAGATCGGTGCGCAGCTTCATGAGGGACAGCCGCTGCGAGACGAAGCCCTGGGTCTTGCCGATGCGGCCGGCGACCTGGCGCTGCGAGTAGCCGTAGGAGGTGATCAGGCCCTGGATGGCCTGGGCCTGTTCCAGCTCGGTGAGGTCGTCGCGCTGGACGTTCTCGATGAGCGCGTCCTCGTCGGAGCGGGTGGCGTCGTCGCGGACGAGGACGGGCACCTCGTCGAGCCCGGCCATCTTCGCCGCGGCGAGCCGCCGGTGGCCGTGCAGCACGACGTACGGGGCCTTGCCGACGGCCTTCTTGTGGTGCGGGTGCGCGGCGACGAACACGGCTGCGGGGACGACGCCGAGGGCCTGGAGCACGCCGCGCTCGCGGACCGTCTCGGCGAGACCGTCCAGGTCGCGCAGTTCGTGGCGCGGGTTGTCCGGGTTCTCGGCGAGGTCGGCGACGGCGACGGTCAGCGGCTTGGTGTCGGGCCGTTTCGGCGCGGCGGGCGCCTTGTCCGTGTCCGCCGCGCCGAGCAGCGAGGACAGATCGGTGCGCCGCCCCATCAGGCCTTCACCTTCTTCTTCGTACGGGACTTCGTGCTCGTGCTCGTGCCCTTGGCGCTGCCGCGCGCGGGCTTCGGGATCGCGGCGAGCCCCACTTCCAGGGCGAGCCGGAAGAAGTCCTCGCGGGCCTGGAGGGCGACGCGGTTGGCGCCGTACTGCGTGACGACCAGGCCGTCGGCGCTGGCCCGGGTGTGCAGCTTGTAGTGGCGGACGACGGTGCGGGCCAGCGGCCAGCCCTGGGCACGGACGAAGGCGCGGGTCTGCTCCAGGTCGGCCTTGCCGTCGCGCGGGTCCCAGTTGTTGATGACGACGCGGAACGGCAGGCCGCGCGGCTTCACGACCCGCTCCACCGTCCGCTGCGTCGGCTGGAAGCCGAGCGGCTCGGGCTCGATGGGGACGATGACGTCGGTGGCGTTGGACAGGACCGCGCGCAGGGCGTCGGCGGCGGCGCCCTTGCCGAGGGGGTCGGTGCCGTCGTTCTCGGCGAGGTCGAGCCAGCCCGGGGTGTCGACGAAGACGTGCTGCGCGGACGGGATGCGGGACAGGGCGGCGAGACCCGCGAGGTCGTTGTGGGCCTGGACGAAGTCGAAGGGCAGGCCCTCGCCGACGCGCTCGGACCACCACACGGCGGAGCCCTGCGGGTCGATGGAGACGGCGACGACGGGCGGGCGTTCACCGGCCTGCTGGTCGCCCGCGCCGAGGACGTCGGCGGTGACGGCGGCCAGGTTCACGGCGAGCGTGGACTTACCCACGCCGCCTTTCTGGTTGAGGATCACATGTACATGGGCCACGAATGCTCCCTAACTGGTGCGTTTGGGGCGGAGGTTCGTGGTCACTGTGGCAGCGCGGCGCCCGAGGCGGCGGTGTACACGCCGACGGAGCCGAACCCGCTACGGAGCCCGGTCGGCCCCGACCCCCGCCTCGGCGGGCGCGGGCGCGTACTCGTACCGCACCGCGTTCCCGGCCCAGCCCACGATCCCCAGCAGCAGGAACGCGCCCACCAGCACCCTTCCGGTGCCGCCCACGAACAACGGCCGGGTCGCCGAGGGGCTGCGGACCATGCCGATCGCCGAGTCCGCCGCCGTCTGGTCCCCGAACAGCCGCTTCGGGTACGCGGGCGTCAGCAGCAGCACGTACGCCGACACCCGCATCCGGAACCGCAGCACGGCCGCCGTCGCCTCGAACAACGGTCGCGGCATCCGCCCGAGGACGAGCACCACCAGCCACGACAGGAACGACACGGCCCACCAGCCGGCCGTGACGAGCCCGCCGACCACCGCCGCGGGCAGCGCCAGCGGCAGCCGGAACAGCACCGCGACCCGGTTGAGCGCATGGGAATGCAGCCGCAGTCGTACGGGACAGGCGAACGGTGAGCCGAACTCGAAGGGCGGATAGCGGCCGGTCAGCAGCATCGCGGCGGCCGAAAGCCGGGTCTCGTAGCCCAGATAGCCCGCGAGCCAGCGCTCCAGCGGGTCGGGTACCCGGCCGATCACCAGCGCCGCGCACCACGCGGCCACCACCGCGAAGACCGTGACGACGGAGAGCACGGCCAGCACGATCGCGTGCGGCAGCAGCAACAGCAGGCGCAGCAGCACCGAGAGCCGGTGCTGTCGGGCAGGCGGCGGGATGTCGAGTTCGGGCAGGGGTTCGGCGCCGGGCAGCAGGGAGACGGCGCCGAAGTGGGGGGAGGCGGCCATAGGGCAACTCTGCCCATGGGCTCAGGGCGCGGCATCCGCTGGCAGCCGTTCAGGTGGCGGCTTCAGGTGGCGGCCTTCGCGTCGCACTCGAACCACACCGTCTTGCCCGGCGGGCTCAGGTCCACGCCCCACCGGTCCGTCACCGCCTCCACGAGCAGCAGGCCCCGGCCGCCCTCGTCCCACTCGTCCGCGTCCCCCACGACGGGCGTACGCGGGTCGGGGTCCCCGACCTCGACGCGAACGCCTCTGTGCTGCCGCAGGATCAGCAGCGAGCAGCGCTGCCCCGGAACGTGCCGGATCACGTTCGTCAGCAGTTCCGTGAGGGCCAGCTCGGCCGCGTCGGACAGCTCCGCCATGTCCCACTGCCGTAGGTAGGCCCGGACGATCCGGCGGATGTGGTGGGCCGAGTGATCGCCGACCGTGAAGTTCATGGCGTGACAGTTCATGACAACTCCTGCTCAAGGGCGACGAGTTGAGTCGTTCGCGGTACGAGAGTGACGGCTGATCGCTACTCTCGGCTACGCGCGGAAGCGGACAGTCACTGCCGTTGGGGGAGCCATGGCCAACATCCGGGAACTCGATCCGAGCGCGTCGCCGCTCGATCACTTCGGCTCCGAGCTGCGCCACTGGCGCGAGGCGGCGGGCCTCAGCCAGCCCCAGCTCGGCGCGAAGCTGTTTTGTACCGGGTCTTTGGTGGGCCGGATCGAGACCGCGCACAAGGTGCCGACCCGCGATTTCGCCGAGCGGGTTGATTCGGTTCTGGGTACGGGGGCGCGTTCGGGCGGTTGGCGGGGCTGGTGTTGCGGAGCCAGTTGCCGTCGTGGTTCCAGGAAGTTGCGCGGATGGAGGCGCGGGCGACGTACATCTCCGTGTACGAGGCGCAGTTGGTGTACGGGTTGCTTCAGACGGAGGCGTACGCGCGAGCGGTACTTGAGGTGTCCAAGCCTGACCAGCTCGACGAGCGGGTTGCGGCTCGCATGGAGCGGCAGCGCGTGCTGGACCGGGCCGACTCACCCGCGCTGTGGGTCGTGCTCAGCGAGGCTGCGCTGCACAGTCACATCGGGGGGCGCGAGGTGATGTGGAACCAACTTGCCCACCTGTTGAGCTTCCGGGAACGGGATGACGTAAATGTTCAGGTGATGCCGTTCGCGGCCGGGGCGCACCATGGCCTGCCAGGAACCTTCACGCTTATGCGGTTCGAAAATGACCCGGACGTCGCCTACACCGAGGACTTCGTCCAGGGACATGCAACCGCCAACCCACAAGCAATCAGGGCTGGTTCACTCCGTTACGCTCAAATGCAGGCCACCGCCCTCTCTGTGGAGGTGTCAGGGGCACTGATCAGCCGCGTAATGGAGGAGAGCTATGGGGAAGACCTGGGAGCTGACAGACGCGGCGTGGCGTAGGTCGAGCTACAGCAGCGACACCGGAGGCCAGTGCGTAGAGTGCGCTCCTCTCAACGGCGCGGCCTGGCAAAAGTCCTCGTACAGCGGCAACGAAGGCGGCGACTGCCTAGAGGTCGCCGCCACCCCCGCAGGCCACCTCATCGCACTCCGCGACTCGAAGAACCCCCGGGGCGGCGCCTTCACCACCACCCCGGCCGCGTTCAACGCATTCAAGGCAGCTGCGGCACTCGGGACCCTGTAGACGCAGACCGCAGCAGAATCGGCGTACCCAGCAGGAGAACCCCGGCGGCGGCCAGCGCGGCACGCGTGCCGGTCGCCGCCGCGAGCCCGCCCCACGCCAGGGTCAGGGCCGCGGTCACCGCCGTACTCGTGATGTTCCAGGCCGACAGAACCCGGGCCACCCGGTCCGACTCGGTCCGCTGGAGGCGTTCGCGGGCCATGACCGGGGCGAAGACGCCGCAGCACGTGATGAGGCCGAGCTCGACCAGGATCACGGTGAGCAGCCCGGCGGGGCCGGGGCCCACGAACGCCAGGCCCAGCGGCCAGCACGCCCGCGCGACCCCGCTGACCCGCAGCACCCGCAGGGCCCCGTACCGCTCGACGAGGCGGGGCGACAGGCGCGCTCCGATGAGTCCGCCGAGGCACGGCACACCGAACGCGAGGGTGTACTGCCATACGGGGAAGCCGAGTTCGCGGAGCATGAGCACGGCCATGAGCGGGGCGCCGACCATGATCAGACCGTTCACAAGGGCGCTGTTCAGGAAGAGCCCGCGCAGATCCGGGTGGGCCCACACGTACCGCCAGCCCTCACCCACATCCGCCCAGCCGACCTTCCTCCGGCCGCCCCCGGAGGGCACCGGCTCGGGCGAGCGGATCGCGCGGACGCCGATCGCGGAGAGGACGTAGGTCAGCGCGTCCCCGACGACCGTCGTCAACGGCCCGAGGGCCGAGATCGCGGCGCCGCCGAGCGTGGGCCCGATCGCCGTGGCCGTCCACATCGTCGTCTCGAAACGGGCGTTCGCGACGAGCAGCCCGTCCGCCGGGACCAGCGCTTTCAAGTGGGCGCCGCTGGCAGACTTGAAGACGATGTCGGCGGTCGCGACGACCACGGAGACGAGGACCAGCTGCGTGAAGCTCAGGGCGTCGACGGCGAATGCCATCGGGAGCGTGAGCAGTGCCGCGCACCGCACCAGGTCCGCCCCGATCATCGCGGGCCGCTTGCGGCGGAACTCCACCCACGGGCCGAGCGGCACCGCGAGCAGCGCCCCGACGGCGAGCCCGCAGGCCGCGAGGAACGACACCTGCGCCGTGCTGCTGTGCAGGACGAGCACCGCGATCAGGGAGAACGCGTCGAGCGCCAGCCACGTCCCCGCCGTGCTCACCGCGAACGCGGCCCACAACCATCCGAAATCCCGGCCGAGCCTCATCTGCTTCATGACCTGGGATCCAAGCGGTGCGGCAGCACCCGATCAAACAACCGAACACGGGCAGCGGTACAACGCGTGGTTGTATGGCGAGGTGGATCTCGAAGCCGTACGCACCTTTGTCGCCGTCGCCGGCGAGGGCCAGTTCCAGGTCGCCGCGGACGAGCTGGGCGTCAGCCAGCAGGCCGTGTCCAAGCGCGTCGCCGCCCTGGAGCGCGAGCTGGGTGTGCGGCTGTTCACGCGGGTGCCGCGCGGGGCACGGCTCACCCTGGACGGGCAGGCGTTCCTGCCGCACGCCAAGGCCGTACTGCGCGCCCTGGACAAGGCCGCCGCGTCCGTGCGCCCGGGGCGGCGCCCGCTCCGCGTCGACGTGATGGGCACCCGCGTCATGACCGCCGGGCTCCTCCAGGACTTCCACCGCGACCACCCCGGCATCGCGCTCGACGTGGTGGCCCTCGGCGCCGCGGGCAGGGCCGTGCTCGCCGCCGTCCGTGACGGGAGCCTCGACGCCGCGTTCTGGGCCCGCCGCATCCCCGAGGACCAGCTGCCGCCGGAGGTGCGCAGCGAGCGCGTCGCCGACGAGCCGATCCTGCTCGTCACCGGCACCGGGCACCCCCTCGCCGGCGCGGACTCCGTCACCCCGGCCGACCTCACCGGGCACCGGATCTGGATGCCGGGCCTGGCCGAGGGCACCGAATGGGGCGCGTACTACGCGGAGTTGGCGCGCGACTTCGGGCTCGACATCGATGTGGCCGGGCCCAACTTCGGTGCGGACCACCTGTTGCAGGCGGTGGCGGACTCGTCGACGGTCGCCACGTTCATGGGCCCGCGCACCCCGCTCGCGTACCCCGCGGGCCTGGACCTGCGCACGATCCCCGTACGCCACCCGACGCCGGTCTACCCGCACTCCCTGCTGTGGCGGGCCGACAACCCGCACCCGGCTCTCGCGGCCCTGCGGGAGCACCTGCTGCGCGCCCGCGACCGTCCGGGGAGCGCCGATTCCTGGGTGCCGGGCTGGGCCGCGATCAGCCCCACCAGTCCCATCGGTCCCCTCAGCCCGTGAACTCCCGCTCCAGGTCCGGCAGTTCGGCGGTGACGGACCGGATGGCGTCCCGGAGCCAGCGCTGCCCCAGGTCGCCGTCCAGCCGGGGGTGCCAGGCCATCTCGTAATGCAGCGGGCGGATCTCCTCGGGCGCGGGCAGAATCCGGATGCCGGGGGCCGGACGCTCCTCCGTGAGCAGCCGCGCGGGCAGCGTGAGGATCAGCCGTGTGCCGGGGACCGACTGCGCGGCCAGGGAGTGGTACGGCACGGTCAGCCCGGCCCGGCGGCGCGCCCCGAGTTTCTCCAGGCGCCGCTCGATCGCGGTCTGGCGCTCGCCGATGGTGCCGACGATCACGTGCGTGGCCTCCAGGTACGCGTCCAGGGTGAGCTCTTGGCGCTCGGCCAGCGGGTGGTCCGCGCAGAGCACGCACACGAACCGGTCGTCGAAGAGACGCTCGGTGCGCAGCGCGGTCAGCGGCTCCGACCTGGCGTAGAACAGCAGGTCGACGACGCCCCGGTCCAGGTCGTCGTGGATCGCGTCGTGCCAGGAGCGGAAGTGCAGCGTGGAGCGCGGCGACTCCCGGAAGACGCGCTGGAAGACCGCGGGGGCGAACACCCGGGTGTAGTCGGTCCCGGCGACCCGGAACGCCTCGGCGGCCGCCGCGGGGTCGAACTCCTCCGGTGAGAACAGGCTCTCCAGGCGCGGCAGAACCGCCCGCACCTCGCGCTGGACGCGCTCGGCCCGCGGGGTGAGCCGGTAGCCGCGCGGCGTGCGCACCAGCAGCTCGTCGCCGAGCGTGTCCCGCAGCCGCTGCAGCGCCCGGCTCATCGCGGGCTGGCTCAGCCCGGCGACCTCGGCGGCGCGCGAGACGTGCCGCTCCTCCAGCAGCGCGGCCAGCGGGGCCAGCAGGTTGAGGTCGACCCGTTCGATATGCGTCACCTGAATAACGTACATATTTGTGATGCATTGGACAAATAGTGGCCCGAGTCGGAGGGTTGACCCCATCGCCGGGGCACCCCGTCCGGGCCGGATCGGATCACGGAGCGGTCATGAACAGTGCGGAAGCGAGTGCGGTGGCGCCGGACGAATCCGGCCGGCCCAGGGTGGCCGTGGTGATCGGCGGCTCGGGCGGCATCGGCGGCGCGGTCGCGCACCGCCTCGCCGCCGACGGCATGACCGTCGTCGTCCATTACGCGGGCAGCGCGGCGAAGGCCGAGGCGGTCGTCGAATCCGTCACCGCGGCCGGCGGAACAGCGATCGCCCTCTCCGGCGACGTCGCGGAACCGGCCGCGATGACCCGTCTCTTCGACACCGTGGAGAGCCGTTTCGGCGGCGTCGACGCGGTCGTCAACACCGCCGGGATCATGCTGCTCGCCCCGCTCACCGAGATGGACATCGACACCTTCGACCGGATGCACCGCGTCAACGTCCGCGGCACCTTCGTCGTCTCCCAGCTCGCCGCCCGCCGCCTGCGCCCCGGCGGCGCGCTGATCAACTTCTCCACCTCGGTGACCCGCCTCCAGCAGCCCACCTACGGCGGCTACGCGGCGACCAAGGGCGCGGTCGAGTCCATGACCCTGATCCTCGCCCGCGAACTGCGCGGCCGGGACATCACCGTCAACGCCGTGGCCCCCGGCCCGACCGCGACACCGCTCTTCGTCGAGGGCAAGAGCGAGGAACTGATCGCCAAGATCGCCTCCGCCGCGCCCCTGGAGCGGCTCGGCACCCCCGAGGACATCGCGGAAGCCGTCGCCTTCCTCGCCGGGCCGGGCGGCCGCTGGATCAACGGCCAGGTGCTGTTCAGCAACGGCGGCATCGCCTGACCCCGGCCCTTCTCCGTCTCCTCTCTCCTCCCCCGCCTCTCAGCGCAAGGAACCGATGACATGACCCGGCGTCAACTGGACTCCATATCCGACTTGTTGCGTCACGCGCCGCTGGACCTGGGCGGTGACGTGGAGAAGATGCGTGTCGTCTTCGACGAGATGCTCGGCTCCGCGCCGCTGCCCGGCGACGTCCGCACCCGCACCACCGAGCTGGGCGGGGTGCCCGCCGTCGAGGTGCGCGCCGGGACCGCCGGGCCGACGGCCACCACCGTCCTGTACTTCCACGGCGGCGCCTACGCGATCGGCTCCGCCGCCGCCGGCGTCGGCCTGGTCTCCGAGATCGCCCGCCGCACCGGGGCCACCGCCTACTCCGTCGACTACCGGCTCGCCCCCGAACACCCCTTCCCGGCCGCCACGGACGACGCCCTCGCCGCCTACCGCGCGCTGCTCGGACAGGGCGTACCCGCCGGGTCGATCGCCGTCACGGGCGAGTCGGCGGGCGGCGGCCTCGCGCTCGCCCTGCTCCTCGCGATCCGCGACGCGGGACTGCCGCAGCCGTCGTCCGCGACCGTCATGTCCCCATGGACGGACCTCGCCCTGACCGGCTCCACCATGGAGACCCGGGCCGACGACGATCCGGTGCTCACCCGCGGCGCGCTGCGGACCCGGGCCGCCGACTACCTCGCCGGAGCGGACCCGCGCACACCGCTGGCCAGCCCGCTCCACGCCGATCTGCGCGGACTCCCGCCACTGCTGATCCAGGTCGGCGGCCGGGAGATCCTGCTCGACGACGCCCTGCGCCTGGCCGCGCGGGCCGCACACGCCGACGTCCCGGTCACCCTGCGGACCTTCCCCGGGGCACCGCACGTCTTCCAGGGCTTCGCCGCGATCGCCGACGAAGCCGCCCAGGCCCTCGACCAGGCCGCCGCGTTCGTCAACAGCCATGTGCGGCAGGCCGGGTGAGGTCCGACAGGCCCGAGTGACATTTGTACCGGCAGGGTCGGGACGCCTTGATCTGCCGGGTACCACCCCCGTTCCGCGAAGCTCGGTGATGTCGGAAACGACGACCACGGACGCAGACGGACACAGCGGATCACGACGGGGGCAGGACCATGGGCGCGAACAAGGTGACGGCGGAGCAGGCGCGGCAGATCGCGCGGGGGACCGACTTCCAGGGGCTGCCCACCTGGTACTTCCCGGTCATGGGCTGCCTCGCCGGGGTCTTCGACATCGCCCGCGCCTACCCGGCCGCCTACTGGGCGATCCCGATCGTCCTCATCATCAACATCACCCTGACACTGACCGTGCTGCGGACCCGGATGCGCCTGATGCGGGCCCTGTGGAAGAACAAGCGCACCCGCTTCCTCGCGATCGGCCTGGTCGGTGTCCGCTTCGCGGTGCGGGCCGGGCTCGGCGCGGTCGGCTTCGCCCTGGGGTCGGCCACCGGCGGGCTGTTCGTCGGCATCCTGATGGCCGCCCTCGGCACGGCGATGGCCTGGGGCGACCAGTGGCTGGTCCTGCGCACACTGCGGCGCAGCGCCGTTCCCGCGTGAAGGGCCCGTCCCGCTGTCTACTCCGCCGGGGGCTGCGGCCCCCGGCGCCTGCGTACCCGCCGCATCCGGAACGCCGCCGCCAGCACGATGAGGACGACTCCCGCCCCCACCACGGCGATCGACCCCACCGACACCGACGTGACGTCGACGTCGAACTCCATCGGCCTGCCCCACGGCTTGCCGTCGCTCCTGGTGTAGAGCTGCGCGGTGATCCGCGCCTTGCCGTTGGCCTTCGCCGTGACGCCGATGTGGGTGGTGTGACTCGCGGAGCCCGCCGCCTCCACCGAGAGCTTCGCGTCGTTGACCTTCAGCCGCTCCGAGTCGGCCGAGGAGACCCGCAGTTCGAGCCCCGACACCGGCTGCTGCAGGCCGTTGTCGACCGTCACCGGGATCGTCGAGTCGCCTGCCGTGAGGGTGACGGTGGTTTTCGGGACGAGGCGCAGCGACGTCGCCGACGTCGACAGGAAGGAGGACGTGCGCTGTTGGAACGTCTGCTGCGCGGCATCGTCCTCCAGGCGCCAGGCCGTGGACAGGGCCCGCGCCATGGCCGCGTGCACGGACGCCGTGGTGGCCTTCGGATCGGCGAGCACCTTCGTGAGGGTGGCAAGCCCGTCCAAGTCGCCTGCCACGGACTTGAGTTGAGCGGCCGTGAGCTCGCCCGCGCGCAGCTTGGACGGGTACACCGTGCCGGCCGCCGTCCGCCCCGGCACCGGATCGTTGTCGGCGCTGCGGATGCCCTCCAGGTCCAGCCAGCCCTCGTCGGTGCCGGAGTCGAGGGCGGCACCGAGCGCGTTCGCCGCCGTACCGGACAGGTCGCGCGGCGGTACGAGGACGGGGCGGACGTTCGCCTTGAGGAGCCCGGTGAGCCGCTTGACCGTCGCCGGGTCGGGGGTGTCATCGCTCCCGGACGCGGACGCCGGTGCGGACGCCGAGGGGCTGGGGCTCGGCGAGCCGGTCACGGACGGGGAGAGGGAGGGGGACGGGGAGGGGGAGGCCTGCGAGGCGGGGTCCTTGATGTGGGCCAGCACCGTCGTGATGCTCGCGTCGTAGGGGAGCGCCGTGACCTTGTCGCCGTCGCCACCACCGCCGTCGCCGCCTAGAGTCACCGGATCGGCGCCCGCCGGGGTGAGACCTTCGCCGGAAGCCAGGACCCGCGTCATCCCCCACTTCATCCCCAGTTGGGTGACGTCGTCGTCCAGCGCGCCGTCCGCGGGCCAGCCGAGCCCGGACCGGGTGCCGACGCCGAGGATCTGATCGACCCGGTCCTTCGCGTCGCCAGAGTCGTCCGTGTCATCCGAGTCGGCTGTGTCGCCTGTGTCGGCTGAGAGTCCCGCGACGACCTCCGTCAGATCGTCGGTGTCGGTGCCCGGATGGTGGGCGAGCGAGGCCAGATCCGCGTCCGCGTACGGCAGCAGCCACACATCGCGCCCCTTGACCGCGTTCTTGAGCGCGGTCAGCCAGGACCGCGCGGCACTCTGCCCGGTGCCCGGCGAGCTGTCCTGCGGATTGCTGGAGTCGGCGCTGTCCGCGACGCGGTAGCCGTTCGCCATCGCCTGCGCGGCGATCACCAGATCCGGATCGAGAACCCAGCTGACGTCGCGGCCCCTGCCCGCGTCCACGACCTCGCGCAACCGCCCGCCGGACGCGAACAGACCGGCGAGCACGTCGTCGTCGAAGACGGCCTGCGCGCCCGGCCCGGAGCCGAGGGCCGCCGCCGTCATGTGCGGGGTCGCCACGACCGGCCAGACGACGGCCGCGTGCACCGTTTCCTCGTCGGCCGCCCGCGCCGGTCCCCCCGGCAGGGCCGACGCCCCGAGCACCACGGCGGACACGACCCAGGCCCGCGCCGCCCCGTATCCCGTCATGTCGTCCCGTACCTCCAGCTTGCTGTCACCCGCCTCTGAGGTAACACCGTGCGGGAGGCCGCTTCGGGGACCGCGCGGCCCGGCGGCGCGTCGGCAGCGGCCCCCGGCCGACCGTCTCTCAGCCCTCCGTCGCCTCCAGTACGGAGCCGATCCTGAGCAGATTCCCGTCGAGGTCGACCACCGCGAACTCCCGCATCCCGTACACCGTGTCGTCGGGCTCGACGAGGCGCGGCGTCGCGTACGGATCCGGGCTCAGGCCCGCGCTCCGCCACTCCTCGTACAGCGCGTCCACGACATGCGCGCCCCCGCCGAGCCGCAGGTACACGGCGTGCGCGGTGCTCAGCGGGTCGGTGTCGGGGGCGTGGAAGAAGTGCAGTTCGGCCTCGTCGCGGAGAAGGATCAGATAGCCGTCGTCCGGGTAGTGGGCGTCCGCCGCGAAGCCGAGATCCGCGTAGAAGGCGATGGTCCGCGACAGCTCGCGGCTCGGCATGATCGGTGCGAGACGGCCGGTGAGGACGGTGCGGGACATCGGCGCTCCAGGGGCGTCGGCGGGGGAACCGGTGTCGCCCGATAGAGTGCGGCTCCCTTGACTTCACGTAACCCTCCCGAGCATGACGCACCACGTACGAGGTACCAGGCAGTGACTCCCCCGGCTTCCCCGACTCCCGTCCCGACCGCGGTGAGCGTCGTCGGGATCGGGGCCGACGGCTGGCCGGGCCTCCCGGAGACCGCCCGCTCCGCCCTGCGGGCCGCCGAGGCCGTCATCGGAGGACCGCGCCAGCTCGCACTGCTGCCGGACACGGAGTGCGCCGGGGAACGGGTCCCGTGGCCGTCACCGCTGCGGCCCGCCGTGCCGGGGCTGCTCGCCCGGTACGCGGGACGCCGCCTCGCCGTGCTGGCCAGCGGGGACCCGATGTTCTACGGGATCGGCCGCACCCTCACCGAGATCGCCGGCGCGGCCGCCGTACGGGTCCTGCCGCACCCGTCCTCGACCTCCTACGCGTGCGCGCGGCTCGGCTGGCCCGTCGAGGAGACCGAGGTCGTCACCCTCGTCGGCCGTCCCGCGGACCGGCTCACCGCCGCGCTGCACGACGGCCGCCGCATCCTGGTCCTCTCGGCCGGTGCGGACACCCCGGCCGAGGTCGCGGCACTGCTCACCGAGCGCGGCTTCGGACCCAGCCGGCTGACCGTCCTGGAACAGCTCGGCGGCGACGCCGAGACGGCGTACGACGGCACGGCGGCGCGGTGGGACCACCCGCCCGGCGACCCGCTGAACGTGATCGCCGTCGAGTGCCGCCGCGCCCCGGACGCGGCGCGGCTCGGCGCGGTGCCCGGACTGCCGGACACCGCGTACGAGAACGACGGCCAGCTCACCAAACGACATGTGCGCGCAGCGACCCTCGCCGCGCTCGCGCCCGCCCCCGGCGAACTGCTCTGGGACATCGGCGGCGGCTCGGGATCGATCGGCGTCGAATGGCTGCGGACACATCCCTCCTGCCGGGCGTACGCCGTCGAACGCGACACCGGGCGGGCCGAGCGGATCGGGCGGAACGCGGCGCGGCTCGGTGTGCCGCAGCTGACTGTGGTGACGGGCCCGGCACCGGCCGCGCTCGCCGAACTCCCCACCCCCGACGCGGTGTTCATCGGCGGCGGCCTGACAGCGCCCGGTCTCCTCGACACGTGCTGGGACGCGCTGCCGGTGGGCGGCCGACTGGTGGCGAACACCGTGACGCTGGAGTCGGAGGCGCTGCTCGCCACCTGGTACCGGCGCCACGGCGGCGAACTGGTGAAGCTGGCCGTCGCGCACGCCGTGCCGGTCGGCGGGTTCACCGGGTGGCGGCAGGCGATGCCGGTCACGCAGTGGTCGGTGACGAAGACAGCGGAACTCTAGAGGCGGGACAGCCATGACCGTGTACTTCATCGGGGCGGGCCCCGGCGCCGCCGACCTGATCACGCTGCGCGGCGCGCGCAGGCTCGCCTCCTGCCAGGTGTGCCTGTACGCGGGTTCGCTCGTGCCCCGCGAACTGCTCGCCGAGTGCCCGCCCGACGCGCGGCTCGTCGACACGGCGAACCTCGATCTCGACGCCATCGAGCGGGAGTTCGCCGCCGCGCACGAGGCGGGCCACGACGTGGCCCGGCTGCACTCGGGCGACCCGTCCGTGTTCAGCGCGGTCGCGGAACAGATGCGGCGCCTCGACGCGGCGGACATCCCGTACGAGATGGTCCCCGGCGTCCCGGCGTTCGCGGCGGCGGCCGCCGCCCTGAAGCGGGAGCTGACGGTGCCGACCGTCGGCCAGACCGTCGTCCTGACCCGTATCGCGCAGCAGGCCACGCCGATGCCGCCCGGCGAGGACCTGGCCACGCTCGGGGCGAGCGGGGCGCTCCTCGTTCTGCACCTGGGCGCGCGCTACGCCGACCGGATCGTCGCGGAGCTGCTCCCGCACTACGGCGCGGACTGCCCCGCCGCGGTCGTCGCCTACGCCAGCCGCCCCGACGAACTCGTCCTGCGCGGCACGCTCGGCGACATCGCGGACCAGGTGAAGGAGGCGGGTGTGCTCCGCACGGCGGTGATCCTGGTGGGCCGCACGCTCGCCGCCTCCCAGTTCAGGGACAGCCACCTGTACTCGTCGGAGCGGGACCGGCACGACTGCTGACCCGGCTCACCGGGCTCAGCCCGCCCCACCCGCCACGGGAGGGTTCTTGGCGACGAAGGAGCCTTTGCCGCGCACGGTGACGATGAGGCCGCGTTCGCGGAGTTCCTGTGCGGCGCGGCGGGCCGTCAGGCGGGCCACGCCGTACTCGTCGGCCATGGCGTTCTCGGAGGGGATGGGACGGTCGGGCGCCAGCGATCCGGCGCGGATGCCCGCCTCGATGACGTCGGCGAGCTGGACGTACAGCGGCGTGGCACTGTGCGGGTCCAAGGGCCCGGGGGCCTTGTCGGGCTTCTCTGCTTCGGTCATCCCTCCACCGTAGACCGCCTCTGACCTGCATATTTGGATAGATCCCTCTGTACTTGTATACAGAGGTCTGCATCCAGGTGTACGGTCAGCGGCAGTAAAAACCCCGGCGACGCTCGCAACGTCCCGGGGCATGGCACCAGCTTCGAAGGAGCTGACGCATGGCCGACCATATCCCTCCCGCGCTTCCTTGGATGAGCCTTCTGCTTGCCTCGGTCGCGGTCCTCGTATCCCTGACGCGGGCCGCGTTTCCCGTGCCGAACGGACGCCATCGGCGCCTCACGGAAACCGTCCCCCGGCCCTGGCCGACTTCGCCCCGCCGCCCGGAACACGTGCTCGACGCGGGTGAGTCCCGCCTGGTCCGTCCTTACGTCGTCGCCGCCGAACAGGCAGACCGTAGAGCGGAGTTGCTGCTCGCCGACCTCGGCTACGACGGCCCGGGCCCGTACGTCATCCACGGACTGGAGGTCGCATGAGTGCGGATGAGGACCCGCAAGAGCCGCGCCGCCTGCCGTGGACCGGTGCGGACGGCAAGGCCGTGTACGTCGTCGGGGACCCGGACCGTCCGGGCCCGCTCTCACGCCGTGCGGACGCGGTCGAGGCTGTCCAGCTGGAGAGGGCGAGCGTGCTGCTGGGGCACGCCCGTCAGCTCGTCGACGAGGCGGGCCCGACCGAGCTGCGCCACTTGGCCGCTGAGCTCACACAGGCACTGGCCGACACACTGCGCATCGCTTCGCGGACGGCCTTTCCCGGTGTGTGAGGGCGGAGGTCAGCCCCGCGCTTCGCTCCGGCCCACCACATTGCCCGCCCGGTCGATGCAGATCACGTCGACCGCCACCGGCGCCCCGCGCAGCACGAGCAGGGCCTGGTCGCGGGCCTCCTGAGCCACCAGGTCACCCAGCGGGACACCGGCCGCCGCGCACAGCTGGAGTGCGGCGAGGCCGGTGTTGGCGTCGGCGATCGATGCCGCGAGGCCCGGGGACGCACCACCCCGTACGGCCAGTTCCGCGAGGAATCCCTTGTCGACCTGCGAGCGGCCCGAGTGGAGGTCCAGATGGCCCGCCGCGAGCTTCGACAGTTTCGCGAAGCCGCCGCAGATCGTGAGCCGGTCCACCGGGTGGCGCCGGATGTACTTCAGGACGGCGCCCGCGAAGTCGCCCATGTCCAGCAGCGCGTCCTCGGGCAGGCCGTGTTCGCGTACGACCGTCTTCTCGGACGTGGAGCCGGTGCACCCGGCGACGTGCGTGCGGCCCGCGGCCCGCGCCACGTCCACCCCCCGGCGGATCGAGTCGATCCACGCCGAGCAGGAGTACGGCACGACGATGCCCGTCGTGCCGAGGACCGAGAGGCCGCCGAGGATGCCCAGGCGCGGGTTCCAGGTGGAGCGGGCGATCTCCTCGCCGTGGTCGATGGAGACGGTGACCTCGACGTCGCCGCTGCCGCCGTGCGCGGCCGCGACCCGCGCCACGTGGTCGCGGATCATCTGACGCGGCACCGGATTGATCGCGGGCTCCCCGACGTCCAGCGGCAGCCCGGGCCGGGTGACCGTGCCGACGCCGGAACCGGCCCGGAAGAGGACGCCGGACCCGGCGGGCAGCGCCCGCACCGTGGCCCGTACCAGTGCTCCGTGCGTGACGTCCGGGTCGTCGCCCGCGTCCTTCACCACCCCGGCCGTCGCCGTGTCCCCGTCGTACGACTCGACCGCGAGCGCGAAGGACGGGGTCTGGCCCTTGGGCAGGGTGATCGTCACCGGGTCGGGGAAGTCGCCGCCGAGCAGCGCCGTGTACGCGGCGGTCGTCGCGGCCGTCGCACAGGCCCCGGTCGTCCAGCCGGGCCGCAGACCGGTGTGCTTGAGTTGGGCCCCGCGCCCGCCCTTCGGCTCGGGCTCAGCCGATTCGCTCATGGAGTTCCCCGATGCATGTACTCGTCCTCGGCGGGACCACCGAGGCCCGGAGCCTCGCCGAGGCCCTGCACGCACGCCCCGGGCTGCGGGTCACCAGTTCGCTCGCGGGCCGGGTCGCCGCGCCGCGGCTGCCGCCCGGCGAGGTGCGGATCGGCGGGTTCGGCGGGGCCGACGGCATGGCGCGCTGGCTGGGCGAGCACGCCGTGAGCGCGGTCATCGACGCCACGCATCCCTTCGCCGAGACGATCAGTTTCAACGCGGCCGGGGCGGCCGCCACCGCCCATGTTCCCCTGCTGGCGCTGCGCCGGCCCGGCTGGGTCCCGGGTGAGGGCGACGACTGGCGGGAGGTCGCCTCGCTGGCCGAGGCGGCGCGGGCCGTACCGGACACGGGCCGGCGGGTGTTCCTGACCACGGGCCGAATGGGTCTGGCCACGTTCGCCCACATCGACGACGCGTTCTTCCTCGTACGCTCCGTCGACGCACCCGAACCGCCGGGTCCGCCGCACATGGAGCTGCTGCTCGACCGGGGCCCGTTCACGCTCGACGGCGAACGGGAGATCCTGGCCCGCCACCGCATCGACGTGCTGGTGACGAAGGACAGCGGCGGCGCCGCGACCGCCCCCAAACTGACGGCGGCCCGCGAGGCGGCCGTTCCGGTGATCGTGGTCCGCCGCCCGCCCGCCCCCGGCGGCGTCCCGGTGGCGGCCACCGTCGCGGAGGCCGCCGACTGGGTTCAGGCGCTGTCCGGCGCCGCCTCCGGATAGCGGCGCGGCGTCCACGTCACCGTGGACCCGTCCGCCCGGACCACCGCCTGGGTCTGCGACGAGCCCACGATCAGCAGCGTGCGCATGTCGACGACGGCCGGGTCGAGGTCGCCGAGGCGGATCGTGCGGACGCTCTCCTCGGGCCCGCCGACGTCGCGGGCGAGGACGACCGGGGTGTCGGGCAGGCGGAGTTCCAGAAGGAGTTCACGCGCCTTGCCGACCTGCCAGGTACGGCTGCGCGAACCGGGGTTGTAGAGCGCCAGGACCAGATCGGCCGCCGCCGCCGTGCGCAGCCGCTCCGCGATGACCTCCCACGGCTTGAGCCGGTCGGACAGGGAGATCGTGGCGTAGTCGTGGCCGAGCGGGGCCCCTGCTTTCGCCGCGGCCGCGTTGGCGGCGGTCACGCCCGGCAGTACGCGTACGGGCACGTCCGAGTAGGTGTCCTGCGAGGCGACCTCCAGCACGGCCGTGGCCATCGCGAAGACGCCCGGGTCGCCGCCCGACACGACGGCCACCCGCCGCCCGCGCCGCGCCAGGTCGAGGGCGAACTCGGCGCGCTCGGACTCCACCTTGTTGTCCGAGCCGTGCCGCAGCTGCCCCGGCCGGACCGGCACCCGGTCGATATAAGTGGTGTAGCCGACGAGGTCGTCCGCGTTCGCGAGGGCGCCGCGCGACTCCGGGGTCAGCCAGGGCGCCCCGGCAGGACCGGTGCCGACGACCACGACCTCGCCGCGGCCCGGCGTCTCGGCGGGCTCGGAGTCGATCCGGGAGGGCAGGACCGCGACGGAGAAGTACGGCACCGACTCCGGGTCGATGTCGGCGAGGCGGCCGGTGCGCTCGCCGTCCATGAAGGCGCGTTCGACATAGCGGGCGTCGTCGAGGCGGCCCGAACTCTCCAACGCCGTACGGACCTTGGTGAACGTACGGCCCAGCTTCATCACCACCGCCGAGTCCGCGGCGGCGATCCGCGCGGTCAGCTCGTCCTCGGGCAGCGTCCCCGGGATGATCGTCAGCGTCTCCGTGTCCTCGCACAACGGCTCGCCGAGCCGGGCCGCCGCCGCGCTGACGGACGTGACACCGGGGATGACCGTGGTGTCGTACCGGTCGGCGAGGCGCTTGTGCATGTGCTGGTAGGAGCCGTAGAAGAGCGGGTCGCCCTCCGCGAGCACGGCGACCGTGCGGCCCGCGTCGAGGTGGGCGGCGAGCGTGGCGGCGGCCTCGGCGTAGAAGTCGTCGAGTGCCCCGCGGTAGCCGCCGGGGTGGTCCGTCGTCTCGACCGTGAGCGGATACATCAGCCGCTCCTCGATCTGCCCTTCGTGGATGTGCTCCGCGGCGATGGAGCGCGCGATGGAACGGCCGTGGCGGGCACAGTGGTACGCGATGACGTCCGCCCCGGCGATGGCGCGCACGGCGGCGACGGTCATCAGCTCCGGGTCGCCGGGCCCGAGCCCGACCCCGTACAACTTGCCTGTCTTCACGGGAGGGTTGCTCATGCCTGGATCTCCACCTCGGTCGCTATGGCGTTGATCGCGGCGGCGGTGATGGCGCTGCCGCCACGGCGCCCGCGGACGATCAGGTACTCCAGGCCGAGTTCGTTCGCGGCCAGCGCGTCCTTGGACTCGGCGGCCCCGACGAACCCGACCGGGATGCCGAGAACCGCCGCCGGCCGGGGCGCGCCCTTGCGGATCATCTCCAGGAGATGGAAGAGGGCGGTCGGCGCGTTGCCGATGGCGACGACGGCACCGTCGAGCCGCTCCCGCCACAGCTCCAGCGCGGCGGCACTGCGCGTGGTCCCCAACTCGGCCGCCAAAGCGGGCACTTCGGGCTCGTTGAGCGTGCAGATCACCTCGTTGTCGGCGGGCAGCCGCTTGCGGGTGACGCCGCTGGCGACCATCCGCGCGTCACAGAGGATCGGCGCACCGGCCCGCAGCGCGGCGCGGGCCTTCGCCACGACCCCGGCCGAGTGGCCGATGTCCTGTACGAGATCCACCTGACCGCAGGCGTGGATCATGCGGACCGCCGCCTGGGCGACGTCGGCGGGCAGCGCCGCGAGTCCCTCCGCGGCCTCCGCTCGGATGGTGGCAAAGGACTCGCGGTAGATGGCCGCGCCGTCCTTCTCGTAGTCATACACGGGTTCGGCTCTCTCAAGTGGGTTGCGAGGTAGGGGGGTTGGTGACGTTATACGTACCGTCGGGGCGCGCCACGACGTCCACGTACGGCCCGACGGGATGCCCGCAGCGACGCTCGCAGCCGGACCAGTAGGTGGGCAGGCGCGGGTGCCGCGAGGTCGCGTCGGCCCGCACATCGGCGTTGGCCTTGGCGCATCCGGGGCGGCCGACGCATGCGCCTGTGCGGGTCCAGGGGGACGCGGGGTCGGTGACGAGTCCGGTACGGGTGAGCTGTTCGGCCTGGGCCGGGGTGGCGCCGGGTATCACGATGTCCCGCCACGGGGTGAGCCGGATTTCCCCGGGGGGAAGTTGGGCGACGAGGTCGGTGAGGGCGCCCCATTGATCACCGGTGACGGCCCCGAACGGGGCGGTGACAGTGACCGACCCCACCAGCCCCGTGTCCAGCCCCTCCGGGGCGCGGGGCGCGGAGTCCGAAAATTCCGTCTCTCCGGCCGCTTGGGCTCCAGAGCCGCCCAAGTCCACCCTCCCCGGCGGTTGAAACGCGGAGTCCGCCAAGTTCACTTTCTTCGGCGGTTGGGGCGCGGAGTCCGTCAAGTTCACTTTCTTCGGCGGTTGGGGCGCGGAGCCGGCCAAGTTCACTTTCTCCGGCGGTTGGGGTGCGGAGTCCGCCAAGTTCATCTTCTTCGGCGGTTGGGGCGCGGAGCCGGCCAAGTTCACCTGCTTCGGCGGGTGGAGTGCGGGGTCCGCGAAATCCAGCCCCTCCGGCGATTGAGGAGCGGGGTCCGGGGCGGAGCCCCGTGGCCTCGGCGCCGTAGGGGCTTGCGGAGCGTTCGCGGGTGCGGCGCCGTCGTGGCTGCTCGCGCCCCTGAGGGGGCTCGCCGCGATCCCCGCCGCAGCCAGCTCCTCGGCGACCAGAGTCGCCAACTCCGCCTCGGCCAAGCCCAGTTCACGGACCCGCCACACCCGCCGCCCGGAAACCGTACGGGCCGCCCGCACAAAGACCTCGGCGGCGACAACCGCCGCCCGCGCCCCCTCCGCGTACCGCACAAAGAACCCCGCCCCGCCGACGGAGAGCAGGCCCCCACCCCCCGCAAGCCCGCGCAGCAGAACGTCGGGCCCGAGCCCGGCCACATCCCCCCGCCCGTCGTCCAGCGCGAAGAGGAACCGCCCGGACAGCTCGGGGGTGAGGGAACTCGCACAGAGCTCCGCGTCGAGCCCGGTCAACCATCCGCGTACGTCGACGAACCCGCCCCCGTCGAGCCCCGACATCGGCGAGGCCACCACATTGCGGACCCGTTCATGCGCGGCGGAGGGCAGCAGCCCGGCCCCGACGAGAACCTCCGCCAGCTCACCACCGCACCCGCCCCGCAAGCCGCGCAACTGCACGTTGCCCCGCGAGGTGAGATGCAGCGTCCCGTCCCCGAGCCGCCCGGCCGCGTCGGCCAGGGCCCGCGCCTGTGCCACGTCGAGGACCCCGCCGGGGATCCGGATCCGCGCCAGGAACCCGTCGTCCGCCGCGTGCAGCCGCAGCGCGCCGGGGCAGGCGTCATCCCGGGACGTTCCGGATGTTCCGGGCGCACCGGGATCGTCGGGTATGGGGGAGGCGGGCATGCGACGGAGCATACCCACCGCCTGTGACGGGCATCCCGTACCAGGTCACGCCCCCGCCCCGTACGATGAACCGCGGCGGTCCCGTCCGGCCCGCCGCCATCGCCAGCGACGGCGACAGGGGAGGAAGCCCGGTGCGATTCCGGCGCGGTCCCGCCACTGTGAGCCCTCTCATACATGAGGGTGAGCCAGGAACTCCCGCCGTCCAACGACCACCCGGGGCGCGGACACCCCGAGGAAGGCCAGACGACGCATGCCCCAGCAGCCCTCGGAGCCCTCGCAGTCCCCGGAGCCCGCGCAGCTCCTGCTCCTCTCGACGTCCGACACCGACCTGCTCAGCGCCCGCGCGGCGAACGCCGCCGTCGCGGACGCCGCCGACGGCCCGGTCACGTACCGCTTCGCGAACCCCTCCCGGCTCGACGTCGAGACGGAGCTTCCCGCGCTCCTCGACGGTGTCGGCCTCGTCGTCGTACGGCTCCTCGGCGGGGTCCGTGCCTGGCAGGACGGCATCGACCGGCTGACCGCGGCCGGAATCCCGCTGGTGCTGCTCAGTGGTGAACAGGCGCCGGACGCCCAGCTGATGGCGGCCTCGACCGTCCCGGTCGGCATCGCCGCCGAGGCCCACAAGTACCTGGCGCACGGCGGCCCGGCCAACCTCGGCCAGCTGGCGCGCTTCCTCTCCGACACGGTGCTGCTGACCGGCCACGGTTTCGAGGCCCCGGCGCCCGCGCCGACCTGGGGCCCGTTGGAGCGGACCCCTTCGCGGAGCGACGGTCCGACGATCGCCGTGCTCTACTACCGCGCCCACCACATGAGCGGCAACACGGCCTTCGTGCACGCCCTGTGCGAGGAGATCGAGCGCGCCGGGGCCCGGCCACTGCCGCTGTACGTGGCCTCGCTGCGCGCCCCCGAACCGGAGCTCATCGAGGCGCTGCGCCCCGTCGGCGCGATCGTGACGACGGTCCTCGCGGCGGGCGGCACGCGCCCCGCGGAGGCGAGCGCCGGCGGTGACGACGAGTCGTGGGACGCGGGCGCCCTCACCCACCTCGACGTGCCGATCCTCCAGGCCCTGTGCCTGACCTCGTCCCGTGCGGACTGGGCGGAGAACGACGAGGGTGTCTCGCCGCTGGACGCCGCGAGCCAGATCGCGGTGCCGGAGTTCGACGGGCGCCTCATCACCGTCCCGTTCTCCTTCAAGGAGATCGACGAGGACGGGCTCCCGGCCTACGTGGCCGACCCCGAGCGCGCCGCCCGCGTCGCCGGGATCGCCGTCCGCCACGCCCGCCTCCGGCACATCCCGGCGCGGGACAAGAAGCTGGCGCTCGTCCTGTCGGCGTACCCCACCAAGCACTCCCGTATCGGCAACGCGGTCGGCCTGGACACCCCCGCGTCCGCGATCGTCCTGCTCAAGCGGTTCATCGAGGAGGGCTACGACTTCGGGGACACGGCCGAGATCCCCGGTCTCGCCTCCGGTGACGGCGACGAGCTGATCCGCGCGCTCATCGATGCGGGCGGTCACGACCAGGAGTGGCTCACCGAGGAGCAGCTCGCCAAGAACCCGGTGCGCATCCCGGCCGCCGACTACAAGCGCTGGTACGTGACCCTGCCGCAGGAACTGCGTGACGGCGTCGAGCGGCACTGGGGTCCGCCGCCCGGCGAGATGTTCCTGGACCGCTCCCGCAACCCCGAGGGCGACATCGTGCTCGCCGCCCTGCGCCGCGGCAATCTCCTCATCCTCATCCAGCCGCCGCGCGGCTTCGGCGAGAACCCCATCGCGATCTACCACGACCCCGATCTGCCGCCCTCGCACCACTACTTGGCGGCGTACCGCTGGATCGCCGCGTCGGCCGACGACGGGGGTTTCGGCGCCGACGCGATGATCCACCTCGGCAAGCACGGCAACCTGGAGTGGCTGCCCGGCAAGAACGCGGGCCTGTCCGCCGCCTGCGCGCCGGACGCCGCCCTCGGTGACCTGCCGCTCGTCTATCCCTTCCTCGTCAACGACCCGGGCGAGGGCACGCAGGCCAAGCGCCGCGTGCACGCCACGCTCGTCGACCACCTGGTGCCGCCGATGGCGCGTGCCGACAGCTACGGCGACATCGCCCGCCTCGAACAGCTCCTGGACGAGTACGCCCAGATCAGCTCGATGGACCCGGCGAAGCTGCCCGCCATCCGCGCCCAGATCTGGACCCTGATCCAGGCCGCGAAGCTCGACCACGACCTGGGTCTCGAAGCCCGGCCGGACGACGACGGCTTCGACGACTTCCTGCTGCACGTCGACGGCTGGCTGTGCGAGGTCAAGGACGCCCAGATCCGCGACGGCCTGCACGTCCTCGGCCAGGCCCCGGCCGGCGCCGACCGCGTCAACCTCGTCCTCGCGATCCTGCGCGCCCGCCAGATCTGGGGCGGCACGCAGGCCCTGCCCGGCCTGCGCGAGGCCCTCGGCCTGGACGAGGCGAACGCGACCCGCACGAATGCCGACGCCGCGGAGGAGACGGCCCGCGCGCTGGTCGAGGCGATGGAGGCGGCGGACTGGGACCCGGCGTCCCTCCCCTCCGACGTCTCGGACCAGGTCCGCGCGATCCTCGACTTCGCCGCCCGCGAGGTCGTCCCCCGACTCGACGCGACCACGGCCGAACTCGACAACTCCGTAAGGGCGTTGGAAGGCCGCTTCGTCCCGGCGGGCCCGTCCGGCTCCCCCCTGCGCGGCCTCGTCAACGTCCTGCCGACCGGCCGCAACTTCTACTCCGTCGACCCCAAGGCCGTCCCCTCCCGCCTCGCCTGGGAGACGGGCCAGGCCCTCGCCGACTCCCTCGTCGAGCGCTACAAGACCGACAACGACGGGGAGTACCCCACCTCGGTCGGCCTCTCCCTCTGGGGCACGAGTGCCATGCGCACAGCGGGAGACGACATCGCGGAGGCGCTCGCCCTCCTCGGTGTCCGCCCGGTCTGGGACGACGCCTCGCGCCGCGTGACGGGCCTCGAACCCATCCCGTACGGGGAACTGAACCGCCCCCGCATCGACGTCACCCTGCGCATCTCCGGCTTCTTCCGCGACGCGTTCCCGCACACCATCGGCCTCCTCGACGACGCGGTGCGCCTCGCGGCCTCCCTCGACGAGCCGGCCGAGCAGAACCACGTACGGGCGCACACGCAGGCCGATCTCGCGGAGCACGGCGACGAACGCCGGGCCACCACCCGCATCTTCGGCTCGCGCCCCGGCACGTACGGCGCGGGCATCCTCCAGCTGATCGACTCCAAGGACTGGCGCACGGACGCGGACCTCGCCGAGGTCTACACGGTCTGGGGCGGCTACGCGTACGGCCGCGGCCTGGACGGGAAGTCGGCCCGCACGGAGATGGAGACGGCGTACAAGCGCATCGCCGTCGCGGCGAAGAACACGGACACCCGCGAGCACGACATCGCCGACTCGGACGACTACTTCCAGTACCACGGCGGCATGGTGGCGACGGTCCGCGCGCTGCGCGGCACGGCCCCCGAGGCGTACATCGGCGACTCGACCCGCCCGGAGACGGTCCGCACGCGCACCCTGGTCGAGGAGACCTCCCGTGTCTTCCGCGCCCGGGTCGTGAACCCGAAGTGGATCGAGGCGATGCGCCGCCACGGTTACAAGGGCGCCTTCGAACTCGCCGCCACCGTGGACTACTTGTTCGGCTACGACGCCACGACGGGGGTCATCGCCGACTGGATGTACGACAAGCTCACGGAGACGTACGTCCTCGACGAGACGAACCGTCAGTTCCTCTCCGAGGCCAACCCCTGGGCCCTGCACGGCATCGCCGAACGGCTCCTGGAAGCCGAGTCCCGCGGCATGTGGGAGAAGCCGGACCCGCAGGTCCTGGAGGCGCTGCGCCAGGTCTACCTGGAGACCGAGGGCGACCTGGAGTCGGACGAGTAGACGGGAAAAGGTTGTACGCGGCCCGCGGGAAAGATGTCACAGCTGTACCGCGGTGATCTCCCTACCCGCGGGCCGACCGGGTGACTTACGATGAGCCCTCTTCCAGCCCGCGTTGACCAGTGGCTTTTCCGGTGGGGGGTTCCTCCGGCGCCAGGGCGTCCGCGTGCTGCCACACCCGTACCGGCTGCCAGGCGGCCGGTCCGCCCAGGGGGGTTCACCACCCATGCGCAGACGCGCTCTCTCCACCGCGACCGCCCTCGCGGTCCTCGCGGGATCGGCCGCGCTCAGCGTGGCCGTGTCCGGTACCGCGACGGCCGACTCCGCGAAGGCCCTCAACGTCAGGACCATCGCCGACATCGCCGTCGACGGGGTCCACCAGCGGGTCTATCTCTCCGCCCCGCAGGACGACGCCATCGTCGTCACCGACTACTCCGGCACCGAGGTCCAGCGCATCACCGGCCTGGACGGGGTGAACGGCCTCGCCCTGTCCGCCGACTCCGGCCGGCTGTACGCGGCCGTGCAGAACACGGACACCATCGCCGCGATCGACACCGCCGGCAACACGAAGGTCGCCTCCTACGACCTGGCAGGGGCGGACGCCCCGCTGGACCTCGCGGTGGCCGGCTCCACCCTGTGGTTCAGCTACGGCGCGGCCGCCGAGGGCTCCATCGGCTCCATCGACCCCACGCAGGAGACGCCGAAGGCCTCCCTCGGCCAGTCCGCCTTCTCCTTCTACGGGGCGCCGGTCCTCGCCGTGTCCCCGGACGGCACCGAGCTCGCCGCGGGCGAGAAGAACAGCAGCGGCGGTGTCGTCGCGGTCTACGACCTGTCCGGCACCACCGCCACCCAGCGGGCGCTCAAGGGCCTGGACGGCTCCTTCTACGACCAGCTCGCCTTCTCCCCCGACGGCACCCAGCTGGTCACGGCCAGCGGCTACCCGTACGAGCACCCGGCGTACTCGACCACCGACCTCTCCCGGGTGCACACCTACCCGTCCGGCGACTACGGCGCGGGCGTGGCCATCTCCAACTCCGGCACGGTGGCCGCGGGTACCTCCTCCTGGTACGGCGACGACCTGCACCTCTACCGGCAGGGCGGCACCGAGGCGATCCGCACCTACGAGTTCGGCAACACCTCCACCACCACCGGCGGCGACACCCTGATCGACGGGGTGCTGTCCTGGTCCCCGGACGGTTCCACCCTGTTCGCGGTCTCCGACAACTACGACGGCAAGATCCGGTTCCACGCCTACACCGACCCGAACCGGACCGTTCCCACCCTGACGGTGAACGCCCCGGCCACCGCGACCCGCGCCAAGTCCCTGACCGTCAAGGGGCGGATCGGCTCCGCGGTCGCGTTCACCGGGCCGGTCAAGCTGGCGGTCACCAAGACGGACCTCGACAACCCGGCGGGCAAGGCCCTCAAGACCGTCACGACCGCGGCCGACGGCACGTACTCCTTCACCGACACCCCCGCCGTCGGCGGCAAGGTCACCTACAAGGTCTCCTACGCGGGCGACACGGACCACGCCGCCGTCAGCACGTCCGACGCGGTCGAGGTCTCCCGCAGCAACAGCACGCTGACCCTCAACAAGAACAAGAGCGTCTACGACTACGGTTCCGACGTCACGTTCACCGCCCACCTGGGCACCACGTACAAGAACCGCAAGGTGGAGATCTACGCCAACCCCTACGGCAGCGACAAGCCGAACAAGCTGGTGAAGTCCGGCACGGTCAACTCCGGCGGCAACCTCTCCGTCAAGCTCGGCCTGACCCGTGACGTCACGCTCTCCGCGGTCTTCGCCGGCGACGCCCGCTACAAGCCCAAGACGGTCACCAACACCGTCTACACCCGGGCCCGCACCTCGGTCGCCCTCTCCAACCACTACAAGACCGGCACCATCGGCTCGCACAAGTACTCCTACTTCCACAAGAGCGCGAAGGTCTACGCGACGGCCTCGATGAACTACTACACGGGCCGCAAGTTCCGCCTCGACCTCCAGGTGTACAGCGGTGGCGCCTGGCGCTCCGGCGACAGCGAGTACATCAAGCTCGGCAGCGGCGGCGCGACCAAGGTGAACATGGGAGCGGTCGGCAGCGCGGGCTACAAGTTCCGCGTCCGCTCCGTGTACGTCAACGGGTCGTCCGGCGACAACGTCAACTCGACGAAGTACAGCGGCTGGAAGTACTTCTACTCGACGAACTGAGCGGTGAGGCTCCGACCGTAGGCGTGGCGCGTGCGCACGGTCAGGAGGGTGCCGCCCGGCACCCGCCGCGCCTGGACCGCGTCGTCACCGGACGTCTTGCGCAGGGTGCGGCCGTGCAGGAGCACGGTGATCGTTGAGCGGGCGGTCGTCGGGTCGCAGACGGCGACCGTCACCTCCTTCGCCCCCTGCCGCACCAGGACCGACGCCGGACCGTCGACGGTGAGACCCGCCGTGCGGTGGGCGCCGGACGTGAAGGTGTTGGCGGCGGTGATGCCGAGCGCGCGATGGCGTACGGCCTGCAGGCGCGGGGTGTTGGCGAGGACGCGCACGGGGGCGGCGCCACGGGCCCTCGCCGTCGAGGCGTTCGGGAGCAACGCGTAGGCGAACGCGGCCGGCCGGTCCCCGGCCGGCTGCTTCACCGTCACCGAGAAGACCTGCTTGGTGACCGCCGTGTCCGGGTTGGTGGTGCGTACGACGCGACGGCTCCGGGTCACCGTGTCGAGGCGGACCTGCGGCGCCGGGCCCGCCAGGCGCCGGTAGCCGACGGACACGTTCCGGGTGGTGTTCGCCCAGTGGGTCCAGCCGTCGCCCTCGGAGACCTCCACCCGGTCGCCCGCGGCGGCGATCCGCGCGTCGACCGTCGTCGTCACGGCGCGGCCGCCGCCCGGCGCGTCCCCGACGCCCGCCGAGACCACCACGATCTCGTCGTCGAACAGGAACCAGGACTTCGTGGCCCGCGCACTCCGGTACACCACGAAGTCGTCCGGCAGGATCCCCGCCCGCTTGTCCCGCCACGGCACGTCGTCGGAGAGCACCCAGCCCACCGCCCCGTACGCGCCGAGCACGGCGCCGCCCGAGTGGTCCTGGGTCGCCGTCGGGAAGTAGACGTAGGTGTTCTGGGACTCGCTCGACGCCGTGAAGCCCAGCGGATGGCCCGGATTGTCGTAGAACAGCTTGCCGTCGTACAACTCCGGTACGGTGCCGTGTACTTCGGCCGGCGCGGTCACGCCCGCGAGGCCGTACGGCGACACGGTCGTGAAGTAATCGACGCCGTACGCCTGCGTCTGGTCCTGCCCGGAGAGATACAGGTGGTGCGCGCCGTCGCCCTGGAACCAGGGCATCAGGTTCTCGCCGCTCATGTACTCGTACTTGCTGATCCGCCGCGAGCTGCGGGCCAGCGCGAACGCGTAGCCGGGGCGCCGGTGCACCGTGCGGTCCATGGCGTGGAACGCGACCGAACGGGCCGCCGGGTTGAGATCGGCGGCGGGCACGGACGCGTCGGCGAGGAGATCGGCGTAGCGCACGATGCTGAGCGGGGAGACGAAGCCGGCCGGGTCGAGCGCGGCCCGCGACGTGGCACGTATGTGCTTCACGTACGAGGCGAGGGCGGCCGCCGTGTCCCCGTCGGCCAGCGACGCGAGGTCGACGACGGCCTCGACGATCGTGGCGACGTCCGCGTACCCGGTGCCGGTGCGCGAGACCGCCCGCCCCTTCACCGCCTCCATCATCCAGCCCTCGAAGATCAGCGGCGCGAACCCGTCCCGCACCCACCCGTGCACGGTCGGCACCAGCTCCTCGCCGTGCGCGAACCCGGTCCCGTCGAGCAGCTTCAGGGTCTGCACGACCCGGCTCAGCAGCCCCTTCCCGTACGAGCCCGTGTACGCGACGGAGGCGTGCTGGATGAAGGACCCGTCGGCGTAGTACCCGTCCGTCACCCCGTGCTCCAGCGCGTACGGGTCGATGGTCGCGAAGACGGTCAGCTGGTCGGTCAGCGCCTTGCGGATGCGTGCCTCGTCGGCGGTGAGGGCGCCCTGGAGGATGCGGTTGGTGGTGATGTCGGCGAGGTTGGCGCCGGTGTGGAAGCGGGAGTCGAGGTCGACGTCGCTGTCCTTGCCGTTGCGCAGGTAGGCGTCCATGGAGGCGATGTACGTGGTGACCAGTGCGGCCGGCGCGCGGTCGGCGAGCAGCACCAGCGTCTTGCTGATGTGCTGCGAGAGGCCGATCTCCCAGTGGAACCAGTTGCCGTAGTAGCCGGTGGACTGGTCGCCGTAGTAGTGCGCGTGCAGCCACGAAAGGCCGTCGAGTACGCGGTCCTGGACCGCTGAACTCCCATACAGATCAAGGGAGATGCCTTCCGTACGGGTGGCGAGGGCGATCTCGTACAGTCGCTGGTAGCTGGTGTTGAGGTTGGGGTCGCTGGTCCCGAGCGGCACCCCGGCGAACAGTTCGCCGTCACCGGCCGCCGCGTCCATCGACGCCAGGTTCGCGCGGGCCGTCCTCTCGACGGCGGCGAGCTTCGCGGCCGTCTCCGTACGGGAGTTGGAGTCCGCCGTCCCCGCGAATATGTCGACGGTGTTGGCGATCAGCCGGGCCGCCCCGTCCGCCGCGTCGGCGGCGCTCGCCCACTCGACGGGCACGGCGGCCAGGATTCCGGCGGCGCCCAGCGCGCCGAGCAGACGTCTGCGAGTGATCTCCATCGGGCTACCTCCGCCTGGGTGGACGACTGACGGGCGCGCCGCCGGAGTCAAGCAGACGGGCTGATCGCCGACAAGAGGCGGCGGAGGCGGTCGCCCCCGCCGCCTCCACCGCCTCCGTGTGGAAGCGCCGGGACTAGAGGGTCACGGTCTTGCCGCCGAGCGTCACGACGAGCTTGCCGTCCGCGGCGTACGACCACTTGAGGGCGCCGCTGTAGGAGGAGCAGCGGGAGCCGTTCGTGCCCGTCCAGAACTGGTTCGTGCTGTCGGCGGTGCCCACGGTCTTGTCGTTCGACCCGTCGACGGAGAAGCGGCACGAGGTGTTGCTCTTGAACACCGAAGTGCCCTTGTCGAACGAGTAGTTGCGCTCCGCGTTGTCGATGCTGAGGTTGTTGGAGATGGCCATCGTGCCCGGGTTGGAGTTGTACGTGAACCCGTGGTGGCCGTTGCCGTAGGCGATGGAGCGCCGCACGACGTGGTTGACGGCGATGTCGTCGCCGCCGAGCTTGTAGCCGTTGCGGTCGCCGTTGGTGTTCACGGTCCCGTCGGAGAGGGTCCCGTTGGTGTACGACAGCGAGTCCTCGACGGTGACCGGACCGATGGCCCCGGTGTCGGTCTTGGTGTAGAGGTCCCAGCCGTCGTCGATGTTGTTGTGCGAGACGGCGTACCGGAAGACGTTGCCGGTCCCGGTGGTGAGCTTCGCGGCGAACCCGTCGGCGTCCTCACCGTCGGAATCGGCGTTGTCGTGCGACTCGGCGCTCACGATCAGGTTGTTCGCCGGCCACGCGCTCTTGGGCGTGCTGGAGGCTATCCGGCCCAGCTGAAGCCCGGTGTCGTGGTTGAAGCGGGTGACGGTCTTCTCGATGACGTTGTCGCTGCCGCCGACGTAGATGCCGTTGTCCCCGGCGTGCTCCACGACGATGCCCGCGACGCGCCAGTACGAGGCGAAGAGCTGGAGCCCCCGGTTGGTCGAACTCTCGCTCTGCGCCGAGAAGTTGAGGACGGGCTTCTCGCCCGGGTAGGCGATGAGGTTGGTGCGCGCGGCGGAGGTGCCGTCGGCGGCGTCGGGCACGGTGACGGTCTGCGCGTACGCGTACGTCCCGCCGCGCAGATAGATGGTGCCGCCGGCGGCGACGCGGCTGATCGCCGAGGCCAGCGTCGTGGGGGCGGACTGGGTGCCGGCGGCGGAGTCGGTCCCGGACGGTGCCACGTACACCGTCGTCAGTGCCTGTGCGGAGGCCTGGGCCGTGGTGCCGGACGCGACGGTGGCGAGGGTGCCGGCCAGCAGGCCGAGGGAGGCGACGAGAGGTCTCAGTTCCATGGTTCGGTCTCCATGTGTGGGGCGCGGGTGGGGTGCTCGATGGCACCGATGGGCCTACGGTAGAAAGCGCTCTCTCCGCTGGAAGGTAGAGCTGTGGCGTGTACGCGTCAAGGTTCATGTATGTATCTGTTAATCAAATACATGAACCTTTCCCTGTGCTGTGGGCGTGACGAACGCGACGAAACGGGCCCCGCGTCCCGCAGGGGGACCCGGGGCCCGTCGAGGTGACGAGGCGTTTAGGCTCTCCGGCGCAGGCTTCTCAGCTCTCCGGCGGAGGCGGCGGCACCGGCGCGCCCGCGGGCGGCGCGATCCTCGCGTACGTACGGGAGACCGGCGTCTCCCCGGCCGCGGCCTCGTCGTGCTGCTCGGGCCGGTCCTCCGGGGGCAACAGCGCGGCCCTCTTGGCGCCCGGGTCCCAGCCCGTCTCGACGACCCGCTTCTGCCACACGATGGCCGCGGCGAGCACGGCGAGCCCGATGAGCAGCATGAGGACGATCCCGCCCGCCTTCCCGGCCTTCGCGGCGTTGCCGATGAGCAGTCCGAACCAGCCGAAGTCGACGTCGCCGAAAGTGGTGTCGGCCGTCCCGAACGAGCCGAGCACGCCCAGCAGGAACGCGGGCAGGAAGGTGATCAGTACGCCGTTGAGGAAGGCGCCGATCGCGGCCCCGCGCCGGCCGCCGGTGGCGTTGCCGAAGACGCCCGCCGCGCCGCCGGTGAAGAAGTGCGGGACCAGGCCGGGCAGGACGAGCGCGGTGCCGAACGCCGGGTTGAAGACCCCCGCGATCACGCCCAGGCCAACGAGGCCGCCGATGAAGGAGCAGATGAAGCCGACGAGCACGGCGTTCTGCGCGTACGGGAAGACGATCGGCGCGTCCAGAGCGGGGATCGCGCCGGGCACGACCTTCTGCGCGATGCCCTGGAAGGCGGGCACCAGCTCACCCAGGATGGTCCGCACGCCGAACAGGATCACGGCGACGGCGATACCGAACTGCAGGCCCTGCCCGAGGGACGCCATCAGGTAGTTGCCCACGCCTGTGGAGGCGCCGCCGCCACCCGTGTCGAACGCCTTGAACGCCTCCGCCTTCCCCGCCTTCGCGAGGAACACGATCGCCATGATCATGTAGATGAGGACCATCGAGAGGGCGGTGGCGACCATCGAGTCCCGCAGGAACCGCAGCCCTTCGGGCAGGTTCATCTCCTCGGTCGAGCGGCTCTTCTTGGCGACGGCCTGCCCGGTCGCGCCGGACACGATGTACCCGGCGGTCCCGAAGTGCCCGACGGCGACGGTGTTGTTGCCGGTCACGCGTTTGGTCCAGGGATGCGCGAAGGCGGGCATGGCGACGAGCATGGTGCCGAGCAGCACGGCGCCGACCACCACGACCACCCACGAGTCCTGGCCCGCGGTGGCCAGCACCATGGTCAACAGCGTTGCCATGAACAGCATGTGATGCCCGGTCAGGAACACGTACGACAACGGTGTGAAGCGCGCGAGCAGCAGACTGATCAGAAATCCGAGGATCATCAGCCAGGCCACGCGCGAGCCGTACTCGGCCTGCGCGATGCCGACGATGGCCTCGTTGGTGGGGATCACCCCGTGCGAACCGGTCGCGCCGGTGATCATCGTGCCCAGCGGGGCGAGTGAGTTGGTGACCAGCGTCGCGCCGGCGCCGATCAGCAGGAAGCCGAGCGTCGCCTTGATGGCGCCGCCGATGATCTGGCCCGCGCTCTTCTTCAGGGCGATGTGCCGCCGGTCGGGGTCAGCGCACCGGGAAGCCGAAGGTGCGGCCCTGCTCTTCGAGCCGGGGAAGGATCCGGCGCAGGGCTTCGAGGGTCTGGGAGCGGTCGCCGCCCGCGTCGTGGAAGAGGACGGTCGGCCCGTTGGACAGCTCCTGCTCGACGGTGGCGACGATGGCGTCCGCGCCCGGCCGTTCGAAGTCCTTCGTGTCCACGTTCCAGCCCAGCGGACGCATCCCGCGGGAGGCGGCGAGCTTGCGGCTGGAGGGGGTGAAGGCGCCACCGGGGGCCCGGTAGTACATCGGCCGTACGCCGCCGGACGCCTCGGTGATCATGCGCTCGGCGTCGAGTATCTGCCGCGACTGGTAGGCCGGGGACTTCTTGTCCATGGCGGTGTCGTGCGACACCGTGTGGTCGCACAGCCGGTGCCCGTCCGCGACGACCTTCTTCACGAGGTCGGGGTGGGCCTTCGCCGCCGTCCCCACCATGCAGAACGTCGCCTTCACCCCGTACTCCCGCAGCACATCCAGCACTTGGGGGGTCCACACGGGGTCGGGGCCGTCGTCGATGGTGATGTTGACGCCCTTCGCCCCCTTGTCCGAGGCGTGCGCGATGCTCACCGCGACCGGCCTGATGTCACCGCCCGCCCCGGCCGACGCGCTCGCCTTGGGCGCCGAAGCACCCACACCACCGGCCTGCGCACTCCACGCCCCGACGCCGGCGGCGAGCACCGTCACCCCGAGAGCCGCCCCGATCACCTTGCCGTACCAGCCCCGACCGCCACCGTGCCGCGTCATGTCCGCCCCGCTCTCCCGCCGTGCTCCACAGATCCCCGGTCACCGTGCGACCACCTGACAGGACGAGGAACGGTGCCTGTTGGATGCGTCTGTTACTGATCGCGGACGTTCCCGGCGAAGATCGCGGACACTCACCGAACGCACCCGGAAAGGGGCCACCACAGACGCTGTCCGGGAACATCGGCGCACATCGGAACAACTGCCTCGGCACCCGCGCTTCCCGGGGCCGACCCAGCTCTGTGCCCGGCGGACTGAAGGCGAAGCGTGTGGCGAGAGCCACCGCGGGTTCACCTTCCGCACCCATTGGCCAGGTTGAGGACCCCGCCTGATCGTGCACGGAAGGGGCGCGGCCCTTCCGTGCACGAGCACGGTCGAGCAGAGGGATCGCATACTGGCGTCATGCTCCCGCCCCAGCGGTTCCGAGACGCCCAGCACACGAAGTACCACTTCATCGATCACGTGCTGGTGAGCTGCCCGAGGTGCGCGCGGATTGCACACGTTGCCCCGGTGGCGCCTGCGGTTGAGGGCGCCGCTCCCTCAATGTTCGCGCGCCGCCGTCTCGTCTGTAGGGCGTGCGGTCTGTCGCGAGATGCTGCGGGGAAAGGGTTCGGCCTCTTCCGAGGGCGAGGCGAAGCGGCAGATCCCTACTTTGGTCTGCCGTTGTGGTTGCAGACAGAGATGCGACTCGGCTGGCTGTGGGCCTACAACCCAGAACACCTGGAACTGATCGGGAAGTTCGTACAGGCACCGTTGCGCGAGAGAGCCCCATGGGACGCGCAGGTGAAAAAGATGACGCTCGTCGCGCGGCTACCGACCTGGATCAAGAGCGCGAAGAACAGGGATGAGGTGCTGCGCGCCATCGACCGGATCCGGTCGTCCCTCGCCTGACGGCGCGACCACGAAGGCGATTGTCGGCCCAAGGGCGTGAACCTCGCGGATGCCCGACCGGCACGCCGGCAGGAACCGTGACGGTGGAAGCACCGTTGGAGGGTCAACACAGTCAATCCGTTTCACAGGCCGGACCCCGCACTCTCTGTTCAGCGGCGAAGCATCCGGGAGCCGGAGGTCGCGACGAGGATCGCGGCGAGGGTGACAAGGCCGACAAGCACGGCGACGGTGGGCCAGACCCTGAGCGCGGCGGCGGTGAGCAGCGGCGGGATGGTCATGCCGGCGTAGGCGATGAGGAAGATGCCGGAGAGCGCCTCGCCTCGACGCTCCGCGTCCGCGACCGCGGCGACGGTGCCGAGGGCGGCTCGGAACAGGATGCCGATCCCCGCGCCCGCGACCCCGCCGCCGATGAGGAAGAGCGGCAGCGAGGCGACGACGGCGGCAACACCGATGCTCCCGAGCCCGAGCGCGGCGAGCGCGATGGCGTACCCGATCTGAGGGCGCGTCGCCAGCCGCACCGTGACGATCTGCGCGAGGGCCGCCGCCATGAAGACGACGAATGGCGCCAGGCCGGCGAGCAGGTGCGAATGCAGCCCGAGGAGACCGACGAGGAAGGTCGAGGACAGTCCCATGAATGTGCCGAACACTGCGAACGCCCCGAACGCCGCCGCTCCGGCCGCCCAGAACGCGCTCCTCCCCGCCGCCGGCACCGCGACGCGCTGCGGCCGGTAGGCAGGGCGCTCCTCACGGCGCTCGACCGTCTCGGGAACGAAGGCGACCAGGATCCCCTCGACGACCAGGAGGATGGCGAAGGCCACGTAGGGCGTGATGAGCGGTCGCGTGGACCATGTCGCGATGAAGCCGCCGATCAGAGGGCCGAGGCCGATGCCGCCGAGGTTGGCGAAGGTCGACACGAGGGCGACGCGGCCTTTGGCGTGGTCGGCCGCCGCGCCGAGCTCGGAGAGGTGTGCGGTCGCCGTGGCGGTGAGGATGCCGATGCCGAGTCCGCTGATGAAGCGGGCGACGATGAGGCCGGCGACGTCGTTCCAGAAGAGGAAGAGGATCGCGGCCAGCAGATTGATGAGGAGCGAGCCGAGGATCACGCGTCGGCGTCCGAGCCAGTCGGAGACATGGCCCGCGAGATACAGGCTCAGCATGACCCCGACCGCGTACGAGGCGAAGATGACGGTGAGGACGATCGTCGGGAAGCCGTCGCGCTGCTGGTAGATCGCGTAGAGGGGCGTCGGGACGGCGCAGAACGCGAGCTCGGTGGCGAAGGCGAGCGCGATGATCCAGAACCCCGCCCCGTGCGGCATTCGTTCGGTGGCTGGAGGGCGGGCGGGAGCCGTGGTTGTCGTCATTCCTGAATGCTCGGCGCCTCCTGTCATCGTGTCCAACGCATACTCTTGGTCACAGTTATCGACGTGAGCGATGGAGCAAGAGGCGGAGAGATGGAAACCCGACTGATCGAGTACGCGATCGCGGTCGCCGACGAGCTGAGCTTCACCCGTGCCGCGCAACGGGTCTACGCAGCACAGTCGACCGTCTCCGCCGGTGTTCGGGCGCTGGAACGAGAGCTCGGCACTGCGCTCTTCGAGCGAGACCAGCGAGGGGTGCGGATCACCGCCGCCGGACAGGCGGTGCTGCCTGCGCTTCGCGCGCTCGCCGACGCCGAGGCACGCGCCCGCACCGCGGCCGACCCGCGGGGTGAACTGCGGGGCGAGCTGCGCATCGGGGTGTTCTCCAGCGTGAGTTACCTCGCGATCCCGCGCGTCATCGGCGCCTTCCACCGCGAACACCCGCTCGTCGACCTCCAACTGCGCGCGTCTCCGTCCGGCTCGGCGGAGCTCGCCGACGCCGTGCGGCGGGGGCGGCTCGATCTCAGCCTGTACGGGCTCCCGGCGGCCAGCGCCCCCGGCCTTGCCGTGCACCGGCTCGCCACAACGCCCTACGCGGTCGTCCTCGCGACCGACCATGAACTCGCATCGCGCGAGGGACTGTCGCTGAAGGACCTCGCGGGTGAGCGCTTCGTGGACGCGCCTGCCGGTTTCGGCAACCGGGACGTCCTCGACGCCGCGCTCAGCGCACGCGGGGTCGTGCGCCACGTCAGAGCCGAGGTGACCGAGACCAGCTCCATCCCGGTCTTCGTCGCCAACGGCCTCGGCATCGCGCTGCTTCCCGAACTGCTGATCCCGCCAAGCGAAGGCATCGCAGTCGTCCCACTGAACGAGCACATCACCTGGGAGTTCAACGTCGTCACGCGCACCTCGACCGGCGAAGCCACCGCGGCTCTGCTCGAGCAGTTGCTCGCGGCCTACTGACCCCTGTTCCCGGCAGCAAAAAGGCCCCGGTCGACGAGGACCTGGGCCTTGGCCATGGAGCGGGTGACGAGAATCGAACTCGCACTCTCAGCTTGGGAAGCTGATGTTCTACCACTAAACTACACCCGCACAGTACGGCCGCTGAAGTGGCTCTGTACTGGCGGTCACTCTACCTCATACCGGGTCCCGGGCGCTTGCGCCGTGGGGCCCGGCTGCGTTGTGGGGCGTGGATGTGACTGCGGGTAAAGGGAGTTGAGGCGTACGGTGGAGACACCGCCAGAGGGTTGTCCAGGGTCGGAGTGCCGCCTGGAATGCCGTCCCTTTCATCCCGTAATGTGGCTTTCGTCGTCGGCCAGGAAACTGGCCCAATGGCTCGTGGGGAAGGGATCCCGGGACTTTGATGGACTCGATGGAACGCACCGTCGTCCGCTGTGCCGAAGGGCACGTGTTCAGCACCGCTTCGTTCCCGATGCAGCAGGCGGACCGTCTCGGTCCCAGTCGGCTCATTCGGTGTCCGCGCTGTGCTCGACTGCGACATGCCGTTCCTGTGGGACCTGGGGAGCGGTAAAAGAAGTAAGAGCACGTGAAGCGCGCGGGGCCGCCGATTGTGGTGGGCCCGCGCGCTCTGCGTATCCTCGCTACGTGCTTCTCTCAGACAAGGACATCCGGGCCGAGATCGACGCCGGGCGGGTCCGGATCGATCCCTACGACGAATCCATGGTGCAGCCGTCGAGCATCGACGTACGACTCGACCGCTACTTCCGGGTGTTCGAGAATCACAAGTACCCGCACATCGACCCGAGTGTGGAGCAGGCCGACCTCACGCGGCTCGTGGAGCCGGAGGGCGACGAGCCGTTCATCCTGCACCCGGGTGAGTTCGTGCTCGCGTCGACGTACGAGGTCATCGGGCTGCCGGACGATCTCGCGTCGCGGCTCGAGGGAAAGAGTTCGCTGGGGCGGCTGGGGCTTGTCACGCACTCCACCGCCGGGTTCATCGACCCGGGGTTCAACGGCCACGTGACGCTGGAGCTGTCGAATCTCGCCACGCTCCCCATCAAGCTGTGGCCCGGCATGAAGATCGGGCAGCTGTGCATGTTCCGGCTGTCCTCGCCCGCCGAGTTCCCGTACGGGAGCGAGCGGTACGGGTCGCGTTACCAAGGGCAGCGCGGTCCCACCGCCTCCCGTTCCTTCCTCAATTTCCATCGGACACAGGTGTGAGCAGCAGCGACATGAGTGACGTGCGCGAGAACCTTACGTACGAGAAGTTCGGCGTCGCCGTGCGCGAACTCGCCCAGACCATCGCCGACGACGGCTACGAGCCCGACGTCGTGCTGAGCATCGCGCGGGGCGGGGTGTTCGTGGCCGGCGGGCTCGCGTACGCCCTCGACTGCAAGAACATCCACCTGGTGAACGTCGAGTTCTACACGGGGGTGGGGACGACGCTGGAGATGCCCGTCATGCTCGCTCCCGTCCCCAACGCCATCGACTTCAGCGACAAGAAGGTGCTCATCACCGACGACGTCGCCGACACCGGCAAGACGCTGAAGCTCGTGCACGACTTCTGCCTCGACACGGTGGCCGAGGTGCGGTCCGCCGTCGTCTATGAGAAGTCCCACTCGCTCGTGAAGTGCGAGTACGTGTGGAAGCGGACCGATGACTGGATCAACTTCCCGTGGAGTGTCGAGGAGCCTGTCGTGAAGCGGGCCGGGCAGGTGCTCGACGCCTGAGCGGCGGGCAGTAGCTGCCGTATGTACGTGAAGGAGGGGCCCCTCGGGGCCCCTCCTTCACGTATCGGGACCGCAGGGTCAGAACGTGCCCAGCTTGATGATCGACAGCAGGGCGGCCAGCTGGATCGCCGAGGCCGCGAGGGCCTTCGGCCACGGCAGGTCGTGCGACTTGGCGACCATGGTGGTGAGCAGGGCGCCCGCGGCCAGCCAGGTCGCCCAGCCGAGGAGTTGTACGAAGCCCTCGTCGCCGCCGAGGAACATGCCGACGATCAGGCGCGGGGTGTCCGTGAGGGACGCGATCAGCATGGACAGGCCGACCGTGGGCTGCCAGGCGCCGTTGCCGCCGAGCTGGCGGGCCAGGGTGTGGGTGACCACGCCGAGCACGAAGAAGCTGAGCGTGATCGCGATGCCCGTGGTCAGGACGTAGGGGATCGCCGAGGAGAGCGTGGCGTTGATCACGTCCTCGCGCGCGCCGTCGAAACCGAAGATCGCCAGCAGGCCGTAGAGGAACGTGACGACGAGGGCCGGGCCCCACATCGCGTAGTCGCGCATCTGGAGGTAGGTGGGGGCGGGGCGCAGGATGACCCCGCTGAGCAGCTGCTTCCAGTGCAGGCGGGGGCCGACGGGGCCCGGGGCCGCGCCCGCCTGGTAGACGGCGCCCTGGGTGTACGCGTCCTCGTTCACCGAGAACGCCTGGGTGTGGCCCGGGTTGTTCGCCGCGTAGGGGTCGTAGCCGCCCTGCGGGGGCGGGGGCGTGCCGGGGTCACCGAAGTACTCCGGCTCACCGTGCCCGTTCCCGTGCCCGCTGCCGTTCTGGGGCCACTGCTGCTGTCCCCCGTAGTACTGCGGTTGCCCTTGGGGCTGACCCTGAGGTCGCCCCTGCGGCGCTTCGCGGTTGTCCCGGCCGCGTCCGTTCCTGAATCCAGCCACGCGTCGAACGTACCTGGTTTCGCCGGGCGGGTGGCCGGGCCCGGGGGGTCGGGCCCGGCATTGCGGCTGACCTGTGACATCCCTTACGGGGCGGACCCTTAGGGGGACCGCAGGACGCGCGGGTGCTGTCGCGTACCCGCGTACGTCAGTTGGCCGCGTTGGCGCCGAACTCCGGGTAGTCGGCCGTCGGTACGCCGGCCGCCGTCGCGGAGATGCCGCGCGAGCCGGTCGTGGTGATCTTCGTGCCGTCGGACGGCAGGTAGGTCAGCGCGCCGTTGCCGTCGTTCTCGCCGAAGGCGCCGACGGTGAGGTCGGACTTGCCGTCCTTGTTGACGTCGGTGAGCTTGACCTCGCCGCCGAAGTAGTCGTACGCCTCGTCGTCGCCGGGGACGCCGGGCGTGGACTGGGCGAGGAACTGGGCGCCGGACGCGGTGTCGATGCCGTTCGCCGAGCCGTAGAGGACCGTGACGGAACCGGCGTTGACGACGGAGGGGCTGCCCAGGTTCTCGCCGGACGCGCCCGCGACCAGGTCCTGGAAGCCGTCGCCGTTGATGTCGCCGAGGGAGACCTCGCCGCCGAAGAAGTCGCCGCGCTCGGAGGAGCCGGGGACGTTGCCGGTGTTCTGGGTGACGTTGACGCCCGCGGCGGGGCCGGAGGGCGAGCCGTAGAGGATGTGGACCTGGCCACCGGTGACGGACTCGGGCACGGACGGCTCCGAGGCGCCGGACTTGGCCGGGTCCCAGTCCTGGCCGGTGACGATGTCGCCGTAGCCGTCGCCGTTGATGTCGCCGATGCCGGTGATGACGCCGCGCTTGAGCTGCTTGGCGCCGCTCGTGGTCAGGCCGGAGGCGGAGCCGGGGACGTAGTAGTTGGTGTTCCAGCCGTACTCGCCGTCGTTCTCGTAGCCGTTGACGACGAGGTCGGTCTTGTCGTCGCCGTTGACGTCACCGGCGACGAGGTTGATCGGGCCCGCGTCGCCGCCGCTCATGATGTTCGGCTTCACGGTGTAACGGCCGCCCGCCGTACCGGACTTGGAGATCCCGCCCTTGTAGACGTAGAGGGTGCTGGTGGACGAGCCGATGGCCAGGTCCTCGACGCCGTCGGCGTCGAAGTCGCCCGCGGCGAGGGTCCGGCCCCAGCGGTCGTGGGAGGAGACGGCCGGGTCGGCGATGGTGGTGCCGCCGGACAGGCCGGACGCCGAGCCCCACAGGATGGCGACGGTGCCGCCGTTGACGTCGGTGCCGACCTTCTCGTGCTCGGCGGCGACGGCCAGGTCGTCGTAGCCGTCGTGGTTGAAGTCGCCGTAGGCGCTGACCCAGCCGAAGTAGTCGCCCGCTTCGGCGCTGCCCGGAACGCCGGAGGTGTTCTGGCTGATGGTGGCCCGCTTGGTGGAGGTGATGCCGGTCGCCGAGCCGTACAGGGCGACGATCTCACCGGCCTGCTTCTGCCCGGCGACGGTGGCGAAGCCGGCGGCGAACGCGACGTCCCCGTAGCCGTCCCCGTTGAAGTCCGCCTCGTGGTGCGTGACGGAGTCGGCCGCCCCTGCCGTACCGGCGGACACGGCGAGAAGACCGCCGGTCAGCGCCGCGGCCACCGCCGTCGCCGTGGCGAGGCGGAGGCGGGCGCCGGAGGAGGCGGAGAAGCGTCTGTGCTTGAGCATGCGGTGGGCTCCTGCGGTCGTGAGTGTGAAGTGTGAGGGAGGTGCGAGAGGTGGCTCTGCGATGTGTGACGGGGGCGTCCCCGGGTCAGTCCGTGAGGCCCGATCCGAAGGCGGGGGTGCCCGCCGTGGAGACGCCGACGGTGGACGGGCCGTAGCTGACGGCGCCGCTCGTCGTGATGCCGGAGGAGCGGCCCTTGAGGTACCAGAGGGCGCCGTTGCCCGCGTTCTCGTGCTGGGCGCCGACGAACAGGTCGGCGTGGCCGTCGGCGTTCACGTCGGTGAGGGAGACGGCCCAGCCGAAGCGGTCGAGGTCGTCGTTGGTGTCAGGGACACCCGACGTGTTCTGGTGGACGACCTGGATGCCGGATGTGGCGAGGCCGGCCGGGGCGCCCTTGAGGACGAGGACCTGGCCCGTGGTCGCGGCGGCGCCGATGGACTCGTCGGAGGAGCCGACCGCCACGTCGGCGTACCCGTCGCCGTCGATGTCCCCGACCGAGACGGCACCGCCGAACGCGTCCTCGTACTCGTCGGCGCCCGGGACCCCGGCCGTGCCCTGGTCCACGTGCTGGTCGGGGTCGGCGGAGATGCCGTCGGCGCCACCGCGGTAGAGGCTCACGCTGCCGCCGCCCTCGGGTGAGTCGTTGAGGTCGTACGGGTCGCCGAAGACGAAGTCGTCGTAGCCGTCGCCGGTGACGTCGCCGAAGGCGAAGCCGCGGCGGTCCGACTGGTCCCCGTCGTTCAGCGTGGCCGCGAGGGCGAGTCCGTCCGGGCCGCTCTGGTACACGAAGCCGGTGAACATGCCGCCGACGGCGAGATCCGCGGTGCCGTCGCCGTTCACGTCGCCGGCCGCCAGGTCGTAGACCCCGTGGCCGTTGCCCTGAACCGCGGTGCTCCGGGTCGAAGTTCCGCCTGTGGAGCCCGACTTGGTGAAGGGGCCCTTGCGGATCGTCACGGAGGTGGCGCTGCTGCCCACGGCCAGGTCGGTGTCGCCGTCGCCGTCGAAGTCACCGGCGGCCAGGGCCTGGCCGTAACCGTCGTGCGAGGAGGGGGACGGATCGGAGACGGTGGTGGCGCTGCCGAGGCCGCTCGCCGAGCCCCACACGAGGGCGACCGTGCCGCCGTCGGCGTCGGAGCCGACGTCCTCTCCCCGGGCGCCCACGGCGAGGTCGGTGTACCCGTCGCGGTTGAAGTCGCCGGTGGCGACGGCATCGCCGAAGACATCGTTCTTCTCCGCCGCGCCGGGCACACCGGAGGTGTTCTGGCTGATCACCTTGCGGTGGCTCGTGCCGACGCCGGAGGCGGAGCCGTACAGGACGACCACGGCGCCCGCGCGGCTCGCGGAGCCGACGGTGGCGGCCGGGGCCGTGGAGACCAGGTCGGCGTACCCGTCGCCGTTGAAGTCCGTGGCGGGGCGTTCGGTGGCGGTGGCCGCGGAGACCGGAGCGACGGACGCGACGAGCAGGCCCCCGGTCAGCGCGGCCGCGGCCGCCGTCGCCGTGGCGAGGCGGATGCGGGCCGGGGACGGGGCGGGGGTGCGTCTGTGCTGGGGCATGCGGTGGGCTCCTGCGGCGGGAAGGGGATGTCTGGCGGACATCCGCGTCGATGAGGTGCCGTTCCGCGGGCGTTTGCCGGGAGTTGTCCCGGACATGACCCGTCGGTTGGCGAACAGGAGACTCGTTGGGGGGTGCAAGGGTTGTACGGGATCGGAGAGTAATCAGCAGCGGGAGAGGGGGATTTGGACTCTTGGGGCGTGTGGGGTGTGCGGGGTGCGAGGCGTCAGCTGAACTCGGTCGTCGAGAAGCTGAGCGCGGGCCGCTTCGTCACCAGGCCCGCGGCGCGCGCGCCCCGTAGCACCACGACCGTGTCCTTGCCGTCCCCCGCCCCCGCCCCGGAGGTGCGCTGGAGCACCACGTCGTCGCGGCCGTCGCCGTCGAAGTCCGCGACCGCCACGACCCGGCCCGCGCCGAGCGTCCCGGGCACGATCCGGGAGCCGTCGCGCACCAGACGTACGGTCGCGCCGCCCGAGACGACCAGGTCGGTGCGGCCGTCGCCGTCGAGGTCGCCGGCGTCGAGCGCGGTGCCGGCGACCTTCAGGGCGGCGCCCGTTGCCGTGCGCAGCCCCGACGTGGTCAGCACGGCGGCGCCCCGCGTCTTCGCGGCGCCGAACCGGCCGAACGCCACGTCCGAGCCCGCCGGGTAGGCCGCGCCGGGCCGGTCCGGGCCCTGCGGACCGCCGAGGACGAGGGCCGAACGGGCGGTGCCGTTGTGGGCGCGGACCAGGACGTCGTCGGTCCCGTCGCCGTCGAGGTCGGCGGCCGGGCCCGCCGGGACGTTGCCCGCGGCCTGCGCGACGCGGGGTGTGCCGCGCGCGGCGCCGGTGCGGGTGAACGGGCCCGGCAGGAAGGTCAGTCGGCCGTCGCTCGCGTGCACCACGAGGTCGTTCGTGCCGTCGCCGTCGAAGTCGCCGCACACCGGCTGGTCAGGCCAATCATTGCCGAAACGTGCCTGCGCGGGGATGCGCAGCTTGACGCCCTTGCCGGAGATGCCGGTGGGCGAGCCGAAGAGGATCTGCAGCGGGACGGGCGGCTGCCCCTGCCCGTCGTAGGGCGGGTCCGTCGACACGACGAGGTCCGCGAACCCGTCCCGGTCGAGATCGCACGTCGCCTCGGAGCCGAACGCCGCCGGGACCTGCCCCTTCGTCGGCGCCGCGTACTTCGCGGGCGACAGCAACTGCCGTGTCCCCGCGTCGAGTCCATGCCCCTTGCGCCCGTACACGATGCCGATCCCGGCGTCGTCGCCGAGCCCCTCGTGCGCCAGCTCGTCGAGTACGAGGTCGGGGGCGCCGTCACCGTTGAAATCGGACGGCACCTTGCTGCCGGCGCCGCGGGGGACGGGCCGGGCCGCGCTCTTCTCCTTGCCCGCCATGGCCACCGGGTGATGGGAGGCGGTGGCGTCGCTGCCGCCCGTGCCGCCGCAGGCGGTGAGCGCGGCGGACAGCGTTCCGGCGAGCAACAGTGCGCCCGTCGCTCCGCCGCGGCAGCCGTGTCTGCGTGTGCCCGTCATCCGCGATGCCCCGCCCCGCCGTGTACCGGCCGTGTGTGTCGTGAGAGTCCGTCCGCTTCATGATGCCGACGGGACGAGGGCTCGTTAAGGGGCGGGGAGTGCCGGGTTGGTCACGTTCGGTGTCACCGGGCTGAAGCGCGCCCGATGCCTCACCGGGCCCAAGCGCACTCGGTGCGCGACCGGGCTCAGGCGCGCTCGGTGCGTCGCCGGGCTCAGGCGCACTTGGTACGTCATAGGGCTGAAGCGCGCGCTGGGTACGACACCGGGCCCAGGCGTGCTCGGTGCGTCGCCGGACCGAAGCACCACTCGGTGCGTCGCCGGGCTCAGGCGTGCTCGGTGCGTCGCCGGGGCAGGCGCACTTGGTACGTCGTAGGGCTGAAGCGCGCGCTGGGTACGACGCCGGGCTCAGGCGTGCTCGGTGCGTCGCCGGGCTGAAGCGCGCTGGGTGCGACACCGGGCTCAGGCGTGCTCGGTGCGTCGCCGGGCCCAGGCGCACCCGACGCGTCGCCGGGCTGAAGCGCGCTCGGTGCGTCGCCGGGACCAGGCCCACTCGGGCGCGGCCCCGGCCGAAACGCACGAAGGGCGCCCCTGCCGGTAAGCACGGGGCGCCCCAAGTGGCGTACTGGGCGGGCTACTTCACGGGTTCAGGCTCCGGCGCGTCCGTCGGTTCCGCCTCGCCCGCCGGGTCGGCCGGGGTCTTGACGGAGTCGAGCAGCAGCTGGGCCACGTCCACGACCTGGACGGACTCCTTGGCCTTGCCGTCGTTCTTCTTGCCGTTGACCGAGTCGGTCAGCATGACGAGGCAGAACGGGCAGGCGGTGGAGACGATGTCGGGGTTCAACGACAGCGCCTCATCAACACGTTCGTTGTTGATGCGCTTGCCGATCCGCTCCTCCATCCACATCCGCGCGCCGCCGGCGCCGCAGCAGAAGCCGCGCTCCTTGTGGCGGTGCATTTCCTCGTTGCGCAGACCGGGGACCTTGCCGATGATCTCGCGCGGCGGGGAGTAGATCTTGTTGTGGCGGCCCAGGTAGCACGGGTCGTGGTACGTGATGAGGCCCTCGACCGGGGTGACCGGGACGAGCTTGCCGTCGTCGACGAGGTGCTGCAGCAGCTGCGTGTGGTGGATGACCTCGTAGTCGCCGCCGAGCTGCGGGTACTCGTTGCCGATCGTGTTCAGGCAGTGCGGGCAGGTCGCGACGATCTTCTTCGCCGTCTTCGGCTTGGCCGACTCGGGCGTGACCTTGCCGTCGTCGTCGAGCTCCTCGCCGAACGCCATGTTCAGCGCCATGACGTTCTCCTGGCCGAGCTGCTGGAACAGCGGCTCGTTGCCGAGGCGGCGGGCGGAGTCACCGGTGCACTTCTCGTCGCCGCCCATGATCGCGAACTTGACGCCCGCGATGTGCAGCAGCTCGGCGAAGGCCTTGGTGGTCTTCTTGGCCCGGTCCTCCAGCGAACCGGCGCAGCCGACCCAGTAGAGGTACTCGACCTCGGTGAGGTCCTCGATGTCCTTGCCGACGACCGGCACCTCGAAGTCGAGCTCGCCCAGCCAGGCCAGGCGCTGCTTCTTCGCCAGGCCCCAGGGGTTGCCCTTCTTCTCCAGGTTCTTGAGCATCGTGCCCGCCTCGGACGGGAACGCGCTCTCGATCATCACCTGGTAGCGGCGCATGTCGACGATGTGGTCGATGTGCTCGATGTCGACCGGGCACTGCTCGACGCAGGCGCCGCAGGTGGTGCAGGACCACAGGACGTCCGGGTCGATGACGCCGTTCTCTTCGAGGGTGCCGATCAGCGGGCGCTCGGCCTCGGCGACGGCCGCCGCCGGGACGTCCTTGAGCTGCTCCTCGGTGGCCTTCTCGTTGCCCTCCATGTCCTTGCCGCCACCGGCGAGCAGGTACGGCGCCTTGGCGTGCGCGTGGTCGCGCAGCGACATGATGAGGAGCTTGGGGGAGAGCGGCTTGCCGGTGTTCCAGGCGGGGCACTGCGACTGGCAGCGGCCGCACTCGGTGCAGGTGGAGAAGTCGAGCAGGCCCTTCCAGGAGAACTGCTCGACCTGGGAGACACCGAAGACGGCGTCCTCGGCCGGGTCCTCCCAGTCGATCGCCTCGCCCTTCGAGGTCATCGGGAGCAGCGCGCCCAGCGACGTGTCGCCGTCGGCGTTGCGCTTGAACCAGATGTTGGGGAACGCGAGGAAGCGGTGCCAGGCGACGCCCATGTCGGTCTTCAGGGCGACCGTGATCATCCAGATGAACGAGGTCGCGATCTTCAGGCCGGCGAAGAAGTAGGTGAGGTTCTGGAGCGTGGAGACGTCCATGCCCTCGAGCCAGTTGATCACCGGGTACGAGATGAAGAACGAGGCCTCGTAGCTGTCCACGTGGTGCTGGGCGCCTTCGAGGGCGTGCAGCATGAAGATGCAGACGCCGACGATGAGGATGACGGCCTCGACGAAGTACGCCTGGCCGAAGTTGGAGCCGGCGAAGCGGGACTTGCGGCCCGGCTTGTCCGGCCGGCTCAGCTGGCGGATCACGATCAGGACGGCGATGCCGAGGATCGTCATCGTGCCGATGAACTCGACGAAGATGTTGTACGGCGCCCATTCGCCGATGACCGGCAGCAGCCAGTCGGCCTGGAACAGCTGGCCGATGGCGTTGACGATCGTCAGCAGCAGCGAGAAGAAGCCCACCGCCACGAACCAGTGCGCGACACCGACGATGCCCCAGCGGTTCATCCGGGTGTGGCCGAGGAACTCCTTGGCCACAGTGACGGTGCGCCGGCCGGGCTCGTCGGTGCGGGTGCCCGCGGGCACGTTCTGGCCGAGCCGCATGAAGTTGTAGATCTGCAGGAGGGCGCGGGCGAACAGGGCCACGCCGACCACGATCAGAACCAGCGACACGATGATCGCGGCGAGTTGCATTTGGGGGCTCCTCGGGCCTGCGAGGTGGTCTCTTCGTTGACGTACTAGTGATTACTAAGCGGTAACTTATGCAGTCCGTTTGAGACTACCCACTTACGCGATCGCAATGTAGTCGCCCGGGTCGTGATCTGCGTCGCTGAGGGTGCCCTCGCCAAAGCAGATCGTGTTATTCACGCCATATTTGGACATAACGGAATAGCTTATGTAGGGCTCCGGACGGGCGTGCCCCACCGGTGTCACCCCGATACCCGCCGGTGTCACCCCGATACCGCAACTCACCGAGGGGCCCACACGATGACCGCACCCCTGACGTACCTGGTCACCGGAGGCGCGGGCTTCATCGGCTCGCACCTGACCGACGCGCTGCTCGCCCGGGGCCACACCGTCGTCGTCCTCGACGACCTGTCCACCGGCCGCCGCGACCACCTCGCCGCCGCCTGGCCCGACCCGGGACTGCGCTTCGTGCGCGGCTCGGCCCGCGACACGCGCCTGCTCGACGAGCTGACCGGCCGCTGCGACGCGGTGGTCCACCTGGCCGCGGGCAGCGACACCCGCCTCGCCGTGGGAACCGGCCGGACCACCGCCGTCCGCTTCTCCGACACCGTCGGGCCGCGCCAGTCGCCCGCCTCCGGCACCCTCCTGCCGCGCCTCGCCGCACAGGCCGTCGCCGGGCAGCCGCTCACCGTCCACGGGGACGGCGCCGAGCGCCGGGCCCTCACGCACGTCACGGATGTCGTCGACGCGCTGGTCCGGCTGCTCGACCACCCGGGCGCGAGCGGCGCGGCCTTCGACATCGGCGGCGCCGAGGAGATCACCGTCGGAGCTCTGGCGGCCCTCGTCGCGGAGCGCTCCGGCTCCGGTGCACCGGTGCGCTTCCTCCCGTACGAGGATTACGAGGATTACGAGGATGAGGGCGCCGGCGACCACGGCTTCCCCGATCCGTGCAGGCTCCGCGAAGCCACCGGCTGGGAACCCGCGCTCGGGATCACGGACATCGTCGACGCGGCCCTCTCCGACGCGGCCCTCTGCGAAGCGGGCCCGGCGCTGTGCGCGCCCGTCGCCGCGGCGCGGGTCTGAGCGTGCTGTACGGGATCGCCGCCGCGGCGACCGCGCTGCTGCTCGCCGCCGCACTGACCGCGGCGCTGCGGGCCCTGGCGCTGCGCACCTCGTTCGGCATCGGACCCGCCGGGCGCACGGCGCGCGGCCGGACCGTGCCGCACCTCGGCGGGGTCGCCGTGGCCGGCGCCACCGGCCTCGTCGCGGGGACGGGGGCCGTCACCGGATTCGTCCCGCTGGGCTCCACCACGGGCACCCTGCTGCTCGCGGCGGGCGCCGTCGCCCTGCTCGGGTTCCTCCACGACCTGCGGCCGATGGGGGCGCGGGCGCAGGTCATCGTGGAGGCGGGGGCGGCCAGTGTGGTGGTGCACGGCACCCAACTCGGCTTCAGCACCGGTGCGTTGGCGGTGCTGTGGATCGTGTTCGTGACGAACGCCTTCAAGCTCCTCGACCACTCCGACGGGGCGATGGGCGTGGTGGCCGTCGTCACCGCGCTCGGCCTGTGCGTGAGCGCGGGAGCGGAGGGGCTCGGCTCCCTCGCCGTCCTCCTCGGCCTGCTCGCCGCCTCGCTCGCAGGATTCCTGGTGCACAACTGGCATCCGGCCCGGGTCGTCCTGGGCGGCTGCGGCTCGTTGTTCACCGGCTTCCTCGTGGCGTGCGCGGCCCTGCTCGCGCACGCCGGGCACCAGGCCCCCGCGTCCCCGGCCGCGCTGTTCGCGGTCACCGTCGTGGCGAGCGCCGACACGGTGCTGATCGTGGTGTCGCGGCGCCGGGCCGGGCGCGGGGTGCTGCGCGGCGGCCCGGACCACATCGCGCACCGCCTGCGCCGGCTCGGGATCACCGTGCCCGGGGTGGCGGTGGTGCTCGGTGCCGCCGCCGGGCTCGGCGCGGCCACCGGGGTGCTGCTGCACCGCGGGGCCGTAGGGGCGTCGGTCGTGTGGTGGCTGGGCGGGGCGGCGCTGGTGGCGGTGGTGCTGCTGCTGCGGGTGCCGGTCTACGGGGGACGCAGACGGGCGCGGGCGGCGCGGGTCGAAACGGTCGACCTGGTGCGGGCCGACGCCTGACGTGGACGGAGCCCGGGCCGGCCCCGTCCACGTGAACGCCACGTACAGGTCCACGTACACGCAAGGGAGCAGACGCATGACGAGCCTCGGCCGGATGCGGGAGCTGGTGCGGCAACTCGCCCACCGTGAGATCGACCTGGTGCTGGACGCCGGCGGGCAGGACGGCGCCTTCGGGCGGGCGCTGCGGCGCCGCGGCTACCGGGGGCGGATCGTCTCCTTCGAGCCGTTCGGCGGAGCCCGCGCCCCCGTGCGCAGGGTCGCCGCCCGCGACGTGGACTGGCACGTGCTGCCGTACGCGCTCGGCGACCGGGACCGCGCGTGGGTGCGGCGCCTGGACGGGGTGTGGGAGGACGTGGTGGCGCCCGGGGAACGGGTGCTGCTACAGGTCGACTCGGCGCCTGAACTGCCTCAGGTGCTCGCCGGGGCCGGGGAGTTCGGCCGCGACCTGGCCCTCGTACGGTCCGGTGTGTCGCACGGGGCGGTGCTCGCGTGAGGATCGCGCTCGTGCACGCTTTCCACGGCCCGGCCGTGCTCGGCGGCGAGAACGAGGCCGTCCTCGACCAGGCCGCCGCCCTCGGCCGCGCCGGCCACGAGGTGCGCCTCGTCGCCACCCGCACCGACGGCCTGCGGAACCCGCCCTGGTACGCGGCCCGTTGCGCGTTCACCGTCGCCACCGGGCACGGCCGCAGCCCGCTGCCCGCGCTGTGCGCCTTCGCGCCGGACGTGGTCCACGTGCACAACCTGTTCCCCGACTTCGGCCGCTCCTGGGCCGCCGAGTGGACCCGCCCCCTGGTGGCGACCCTGCACAACTACCGCCCGCTGTGCGCGGCGGCCGACCTGTACCGGGACGGCGCGCCGTGCACCCGCTGCGTGGACGGCGACCGGTGGGCGGGGGTGCGGCACGGGTGCTACCGCGGCTCGCGGCTCGCCACGCTGCCGCTCGCGTGGGCCTCCCGCGGCGGGGTCAGGGAGGACCCGCTGCTGCGGCGCGCCGATCGCGTGGTCGTCCTCTCGGAGCTGAGCCGGGACACGTACGCGCGGGCCGGTCTGCCGGCCGAGCGGCTCGCCGTGGTACCCAACTTCGTTCCGGTGGCGCGGAGTTCGGCCGCTGCGGAGACGCACGACGACGGGCACGTCTGGGTCTTCGACGGCCGGCTCACCTCGGAGGAGGGCATCCTCGACCTGCTGCGCCGCTGGCCCGCGGGACAACGCCTGGACGTCGTCGGCGAGGGCCCGCTGGAGCGCGCGTGCCGGGCGGCGGCGCCCGCGTCCGTGCGGTTCCTCGGCACCGTCGAGCGCACCGCGCTGCGCCGCACGCTGTCCGGCTACCGTGGGCTCGTGCTGCCCGGCCGCCGGCCGGAGGGCGCGCTGCCCCCCGGCTACCTGGAGGCCCTGGCGGCGGGGCTCCCCGTGCTCGCCTTCGAGGGGTCGGCCGCGCCGCGTGCCGTACGCGCCGACGGCACCGGCACCGTCACCGCCTGGGACGCCCCGCTGCCCGCGGCGCTGGCCGCCGCCGAGCGGATCTTCCCCACGCTGCGCGAGCACTGCCGCGGGATCTACGCGAAGCGGTACGGGGAGGCGGTGTGGGTCGAACGGTCCGAGGAGCTGTACGACTCCGTCGTCCGGTCCGCGGAAGGGGCCTCGCATGGCACCGCGTGATGTTCTCCGCCGACCGCGGCTCTTCTTCAGGAAGCTGCTCACGCGCCGCTGGATGCGCTGGAGCACCCTGGGCGCCGGGGCGCTCCTGGTGGCCGCCGTCTGTGCGGGCGGTCTCGCGTACGCGCTCCTGAACGGCAACATCCGCACCGACTCGGACGCCGACCGGGCCCTCGACGCCGACCACGGAAAGCGGCCCGTGGCGCTGCGGCCCGGCGCGCGGAACATCCTGGTCATGGGCTCGGACATCGAGGCGACCAAGGACAGCCAGCGCTCCGACACGACGATGCTGCTGCACCTGTCCGCGGACCGGAAGCGGGCCGCGCTCGTGAGCGTGCCGCGCGATCTGATGGTGGACATCCCGGCCTGCCGGCTGCCGGACGGGGAGCGCAGCGAGCCGGAGTACGCGCAGTTCAACTGGGCCTTCGAGCGCGGGGGCGCGGCCTGCGCGGTCCGCACCTTCGAGGATCTGAGCGGTGTCCGCGTCGACCACCATCTGGTCCTGGACTTCACCGGGTTCAAGAAGGTCGTGAACGCGCTCGGCGGCGTGGACGTCGAGGTGCACGAGCGGATGCGGGTGCCCCACGGCAAAGTCGTCCTGCACAAGGGCGAGCAGCACCTCAACGGCGCCCAGGCCCTGGTCTTCGTGCGCGGCCGCACGGGCGTCGGAGACGGCAGCGACCTGCAACGCATCGAGCGCCAGAAGGAGTTCGTGCGCGAGCTGATGGCCAAGGTCCGGGGTGCGGGGCTGCTCGACCACACGACGCGCCTGTACCCGGTCCTGCACGCGGTGACCTCCTCGCTCACCGCCGACAAGGGCCTCGACTCGCTGAGCGAGCTGTACGGGCTGGCGGAGGGCGCGGCGAAGGTGCCGGACGGCCGTACGGCCATGGTCACCGTGCCGAGCGTGGAGCACCCCGACTACTGGGGGCGCTACATGCCGGTCGAGGACCAGACGGACAAGCTGTTCGAGGCGCTGCGCCAGGACAGGGCACTGCCGAAGCGCCTCTACAACGCGTACGACCCGGCCAACGACGAGCTCTGACGGCGGGCCACCGGAACCTTCACGGGGTGGCGCGGCTGGCCGCGAGGGCGCGTGCCACGGTCACCACGTACGGCGACACCATCAGCACCGGGGCCCGCACCCCCGTATGCCGCCAGCAGTACACCCACCACTGCCACACCGGCAGTTCGGGCTGCGAGGCCCTGCGCCGCAGCGCCTCGCGTACCCCGATGCCGGGTTCGCGGGAGCCGCGCCGCACCGGTTCGGCCGGGCCGTCGCCGACGTGGTGCGGGGCGACGTACGCGGCGACGCCCGCGTGCCGGGCCCGGAAGCCGTGGTCGTGGTCGCCCATGCCGTGCCGGAAGACCTTGTCGATGTCGCCGACCCGCTCGCGTACGGCCCAGGGGAGCAGGACCACGTGGCCGTCGTACGTGTCGCAGGGCTCGGGCCCGTCGGCCGGTTCGACGAGGGCGAGGGCGCGGCCGTGCCGGCGGCGCCCCGAGTGGGTGGTGACACCGCGGTGCCGGACGGCGCCCACGACGACCGCCTGATCGTCGAGTTCCCGGGATACGCCCAGGAGCCGGGCCACCGCGTCCGGGGCGAGCCGGACGCCGTCGTGCAGCCACAGCTGGTGCGTGGGTTCGGGGCTGCCCGCCGCGCGGCTGTTGCGGCTGGCGAGGCGCATGCCGTGCCCCCAGTAGACGTCGGACCCCACGACCGTCACCTGGACGTCGGGGTGGGCGCGGCGCACCGTCCGTGCGGTGCCGTCCGTCGAGCCCGCGTCGACCAGATGGACCCGTATCCGGGTGCCGGGCGGCAGGCCGCGCTGCGTGGCCAGGGTGTCGAGAGTGGCGAGTGTGGTGACTCGGCGGTTGTGGCCGGTCATCAGAACGGCTACCCGGGGCGGCTCCACGGGGGCTCCTTCCGTCGTACGGGCCGCTGACAGCTTCGTAAAAGAGGCTGGTCAGGGCTGGTGTCCGAGAGGACTGCCCATAAGCGCAGGATAAAAGTTGAGTGTGGTGGACTCATGTCTGTTGACGGGGAGGGGGGTGGTGTTGCAGTCTTGAGTCAGTTCCACTCAAGTATCAGCTGGAGGAATCGAAATGGCACGTGCGGTCGGCATCGACCTGGGCACGACTAACTCCGTCGTCAGCGTTCTCGAAGGCGGCGAGCCCACCGTCATCACCAACGCCGAGGGCGCCAGGACCACGCCGTCCGTCGTCGCCTTCGCCAAGAACGGCGAGGTGCTCGTCGGCGAGGTCGCCAAGCGCCAGGCGGTCACGAACGTGGACCGGACCATCCGCTCCGTCAAGCGCCACATGGGCACTGACTGGAAGGTCAACCTGGATGGCAAGGACTTCAACCCGCAGCAGATGAGCGCCTTCATCCTGCAGAAGCTGAAGCGCGACGCGGAGTCCTACCTGGGCGAGAAGGTGACCGACGCGGTCATCACCGTCCCGGCGTACTTCAACGACTCGGAGCGCCAGGCGACGAAGGAGGCCGGCGAGATCGCGGGCCTGAACGTCCTGCGCATCGTGAACGAGCCGACGGCCGCCGCCCTGGCGTACGGCCTCGACAAGGACGACCAGACGATCCTCGTCTTCGACCTCGGTGGCGGCACCTTCGACGTGTCCCTCCTGGAGATCGGCGACGGCGTCGTCGAGGTGAAGGCCACGAACGGCGACAACCACCTCGGTGGTGACGACTGGGACCAGCGCGTCGTCGACTACCTGGTCAAGCAGTTCAACAACGGCCACGGCGTGGACCTCGCCAAGGACAAGATGGCGCTCCAGCGCCTGCGCGAGGCCGCCGAGAAGGCGAAGATCGAGCTCTCGTCCTCGACCGAGACCACGATCAACCTGCCCTACATCACGGCGTCCGCCGAGGGCCCGCTGCACCTGGACGAGAAGCTCACGCGCGCCCAGTTCCAGCAGCTCACGTCCGACCTTCTGGAGCGCTGCAAGACGCCGTTCCACAACGTCATCAAGGACGCGGGCATCCAGCTCTCCGAGATCGACCACGTCGTTCTCGTCGGTGGCTCGACCCGTATGCCGGCCGTCGCCGAGCTCGTCAAGGAGCTGACCGGCGGCAACGAGGCCAACAAGGGCGTGAACCCGGACGAGGTCGTCGCCATCGGCGCCGCCCTGCAGGCCGGTGTCCTCAAGGGCGAGGTCAAGGACGTCCTGCTCCTCGACGTCACCCCGCTCTCCCTCGGCATCGAGACCAAGGGAGGGATCATGACCAAGCTCATCGAGCGCAACACCACGATCCCGACCAAGCGGTCCGAGATCTTCACGACGGCCGAGGACAACCAGCCGTCCGTGCAGATCCAGGTCTACCAGGGCGAGCGCGAGATCGCGGCGTACAACAAGAAGCTCGGAATGTTCGAGCTGACCGGTCTGCCGCCGGCCCCGCGCGGTGTCCCGCAGATCGAGGTCGCCTTCGACATCGACGCCAACGGCATCATGCACGTCACGGCCAAGGACCTCGGCACGGGCAAGGAGCAGAAGATGACCGTCACCGGTGGCTCCTCGCTGCCGAAGGACGAGGTCAACCGGATGCGCGAAGAGGCCGAGAAGTACGCGGAGGAGGACCACGCCCGCCGCGAGGCCGCCGAGTCGCGCAACCAGGGCGAGCAGCTCGTCTACCAGACGGAGAAGTTCCTCGCCGACAACGCCGACAAGGTCCCCGGTGACGTCAAGACCGAGGTCGAGGAAGCCGTCACCGAGCTGAAGGAAAAGCTCAAGGGCGACGACTCGGCCGAGATCCGCACCGCCACCGAGAAGGTCGCCGCCGTCTCGCAGAAGCTGGGCCAGGCCATGTACGCCGACGCCCAGGGCGCGCAGGCCGCCGGCGCCGAGGGTGCCGCGCCCGGCGCCGAGTCGCCGAACATGTCCAAGGACGACGACGTCGTCGACGCCGAGATCGTCGACGACGAGAAGCCCGACGCGAAGGGCGGCGCCGCCTGATGACAGAGGAGACCCCGGGTCTCGGCGGCGAGAACGCCGAGCAGCCCGACGTCCCCTCCGGCGCCACCCCCGATGACGCCGCGCCGCAGGCCGCCGAGGACTCCGCCCAGGAGTCCCCGGCGTCCCCGGCCGGGGACGCAAGCAAGGTATCCGCGCAGGACGTGGGCCTGACGGCCCAGCTGGACCAGGTGCGCACCGCGCTCAACGAGCGCACCGCGGACCTCCAGCGCCTGCAGGCCGAGTACCAGAACTACCGGCGCCGTGTGGAGCGGGACCGGGTCACGGTCAAGGAGATCGCGGTCGCGAGCCTCCTGACCGAGCTGCTCCCGATCCTCGACGACGTGGGCCGGGCCCGTGAGCACGGCGAGCTCGTCGGCGGCTTCAAGTCCGTCGCGGAATCGCTGGAGACGGTCTCGGCCAAGCTGGGACTCCAGCAGTTCGGCAAGGAGGGCGAGCCCTTCGACCCGACGATCCACGAGGCCCTGATGCACTCGTACGCGCCGGACGTCACCGAGACGACCTGCGTGGCGATCCTGCAGCCCGGCTACCGGATCGGCGAGCGGACCATCCGTCCCGCGCGCGTGGCGGTGGCCGAGCCGCAGCCCGGCGCGCAGGCGGGCACGTCCGACGCCGCCGACGCCCCCGAGGCGGACGCGGAGAAGGAGAGCGGTGGCCCGGACGAGGGCTGACGTCATCCGCGTGACAACCGATGTGAGTGAGGAGGGACGTCGAGGCCGATGAGCACCAAGGACTTCATCGAGAAGGACTACTACAAGGTCCTCGGCGTCCCCAAGGACGCCACCGACGCCGAGATCAAGAAGGCGTACCGCAAGCTCGCCCGGGAGAACCACCCCGACGCCAACAAGGGCAACGAGAAGGCGGAGGAGCGCTTCAAGGAGATCTCGGAGGCGAACGACGTCCTCGGGGACCCCAAGAAGCGCAAGGAGTACGACGAGGCGCGCGCCCTGTTCGGCAACGGCGGGTTCCGTCCGGGACCCGGCGGGGGCGGCGGCGGCACGTTCAACTTCGACCTGGGCGACCTCTTCGGAGGCGGCGCCCAGGGCCAGAGCCAGGGGCAGGGCGGCTCCGGCGGGTTCGGCGGCGGCATCGGCGATGTCTTCGGCGGCCTGTTCAACCGGGGCGGCGCCGGCGCGGGCACCCGTGTCCAGCCGCGCCGCGGCCAGGACATCGAGTCCGAGGTGTCGCTCAGCTTCACCGAGGCCGTGGACGGCGCGACGGTTCCCCTGCGCATGTCGTCCCAGTCCCCCTGCAAGGCGTGCTCCGGCACCGGCGACAAGAACGGCACACCGCGCGTGTGCCCGACCTGCGTCGGCACCGGGCAGGTCTCGCGCGGCGGCGGTGGCGGCTTCTCCCTCACCGACCCGTGCGTGGACTGCAAGGGCCGCGGCCTGATCGCCGAGACCCCCTGCGACGTCTGCAAGGGCTCGGGCCGTGCCAAGTCGTCCCGCACCATGCAGGTCCGCATCCCGGCCGGTGTCTCGGACGGGCAGCGCATCCGCCTGCGCGGCAAGGGCGCTCCCGGTGAACGGGGCGGTCCCGCGGGCGACTTGTACGTAGTGGTCCACGTCGACACGCACCCCGTCTTCGGCCGCAAGGGCGACAACCTCACGGTGACCGTGCCCGTCACGTTCACCGAGGCGACGCTCGGCGGCGAGGTCAAGGTGCCCACGCTCGGCGGCCCGTCCGTCACCCTGAAGCTGCCCCCGGGCACGCCGAACGGGCGGACGATGCGGGCCCGCGGCAAGGGCGCCGTCCGCAAGGACGGCACGCGTGGCGACCTCCTGGTGACGGTCGAGGTGGCCGTCCCCAAGGAGGAGGACCTGACCGACGAGGCCCGTTCGGCCCTCGAGTCGTTCCGCAAGGCGACTGAGGACACCGATGTGCGGGCAGAACTGTTTCAGGCCGCGAAGGGAGCTTGAGCGAGATGGACGGCCGGCGTCGCACCAACCCGTACGAACTCACCGAAGAAACCCCGGTGTACGTCATTTCGGTGGCGGCCCAGCTATCCGGCCTGCATCCGCAGACCCTTCGCCAGTACGACCGCCTCGGCCTGGTCTCGCCCGACCGCACGGCCGGGCGTGGCCGGCGCTACTCGGCCCGCGACATCGAACTGCTGCGCACCGTCCAGCAGTTGTCGCAGGACGAGGGCATCAACCTCGCCGGCATCAAACGCATCATCGAGCTGGAGAACCAGGTAGCGGCACTCCAGTCCCGCGTGGCGGAACTCTCCGCCGCCGTGGAGGGAGCCGCCGCGACCATGCAGCAACGTGAGGCGGCGGTACACGCCTCGTACCGCCGCGACCTGGTCCCGTACCAGGAGGTGCAGCACACCAGCGCGCTGGTGGTGTGGCGGCCCAAGCGGTCGCAGGACTGACCCGTACTGATCCGTACTGATCCGTGCTGATGGGGCCCCGGAGGTGAGTCGATCACCGCCGGGGCCCCATCACGTGCCCGTTCCCGCCCATGCCGCAGGATGGACCCATGACCGAGATCCATACCCCCCGGCTCCTCCTGCGCCGCTGGCTGCCCGACGACGACCTGGCCGCGCTGGCCGAGATCCAGGCCGACCCGTCCGTGATGCGCACCATCGGCGACGGCGCCCCGCGCTCCCTCGACGAGACCGCCGAGGACATCGAGCGCTGGGAGGAGGAGTGGGACGAGGAGGGCTTCGGCCTCTTCGCCGTCGAACTCCTCGGCTCCGGAGAGCTGGCGGGTGCGGTGGGTCTGTACGTGCCCGACGCCCCGGCGCAGATCGCGGGCCACATCGGCATCCAGTGGCGGCTCGGGCGTCAGTTCTGGGGCCAGGGGTACGCCTCGGAGGCGGCCCACGCCACCCTGGAGTTCGCCCTCCAGGACCGCGGCATCGACCGGGTCGTGGCGATCACCGCCCCGGACGACACGTCCTCCGCGAAGGTACTGGACAAGCTCGGTATGGCCGCCACGGGCTCCGCGCAGGACGGGAGGGCCCTGCTGTACGCGATCGACCTGACCGAGTTCGAGGGCTGAGCTTCAGCTCTCGCGAGCGGCGTAGCCGACGAACCCGGCCCAGGCGGTGTCGGTGACCGTGAGGTGGCGGCGCCCGGGGTCCTTGGACGTCACGCACGCCGGTGCGCCCGGCCGCGACTTCCGCCTCAGCCTGTACGTCACTGGGGCGCCCTGCGCGTCGAAGTCACCGACGCGCGGGGTGAAGCCGTCCCGAAACCTCAACTGCCGCCCGCCGAAGCCGAGTCGGGGCGCGGCCTCGTCCTCGTAGTGGCCCTCACCGACCGCTGGGGCGTCACCGCAGGTCCGAGCCCCCGTGAAACGGTCTGGGCCGACCTCGATCTCGGGCGACGGCCGGGGCACGGAAACCCGTACTCCGGTGGCGGGGACGACAACACCAAAGGAACGGTCGAGAGGGAAAGAAACCAGACCAAGCCCCACCCCACCTCCCGCGACACGGTCGGGTGAACATCATCAACTCGGCTTGCGCCGCGCCCGGTTGCGACCTCTACGCTCACGCCCAGCAGCACCGACCACAACATCAGACATGCGACGGCCCCCGCTGGGACTGCAATCCCAGTGCGAGGGCCTGACCGCCGAGGAAGAAGAGACCTTCCTGATGGATACCGAGCACCCTAGCGCGCCCCCGCCCGCCCAGTCCGGAGTTGCCACAAACGCCCCCACGGACGGGTACGGCATCGCTCACGAGAACACCCGGCACCACACCCGTTTCACGGTCGTCGGCAACCACCTGGCCCAGCACAGCGAACTCTCCGGCCTCGCGATCGGCCTCGCCGTCCACATCCAGTCCCTCCCGGCAGGAGCCCGCGCCGACGTCAGAACGCTCGCGGCCCGCTTCCCGGAGGCACCACCCGTATCGCCGCCGCCCTGCGCGAGCTGGAACACCACGGTTACCTGCGGCGCGAGCGCCGACGCACCCCCGACGGACGGGTCCGTACGCGCACGGTCTCCTGCAACCAGCCGGGCACCGCCCCCGAAGCCCCCGCGAGGCGCCGACCGCCGCCGCCGAAGAAGCCGCGGCCCCTCGCCGTCCCCCACCCGGAGCACCCCGTGCCGCCCGCCCTTCTCCAGGCGGCGACCGACCTCCTCGCCGGCCTGCACCGCGTGGACGCCCGCCTCGCCCTCTCCACCCGCGACGCCGAACGCCTCACGCCCGGAGTCGCCGCCTGGCTGGAACGCGACCTGACCCCCGCCGCCGTCCGCCACGCCCTCATCCGCGACCTGCCCCAGGACCGCCCGATCCACAGCCCGACGGCCCTCCTCGCGCACCGGCTGACGGCCCAACTGCCGCCTCGGGGCGCCGCGTTCAGAGCACCTCTCGCGCCGCCGCCCGTCCGGCACCCCTCCGCAACTGCGACACCTGCGACCGCGCCTACCGGGGCCCCGACCCCCACCACTGCCCGGGCTGCCGCCCCACACCGCACTGACCCGCGCGTCAGTCCTGCCGGGCGTCATACGCCCCGCGGGCTTCGTCGATGCGGGTGAGGTGCGCGACGCTCCATTCGAGCAGGGGCGCGGTGGCTTCGCGCAGGGTGATGCCCATCCCGGTCAGCTCGTAGCTGACGTGCGGCGGCATCACCTCGTGGACGGTGCGGGTGAGGATCCCGTCCCGCTCCAGGCTGCGCAGCTTCACGGTGAGCATGCGCTGGCTGATCCCGTCGATGGACCTCTTGAGCTCGGTGAAACGGCGCGGTCCGTCTCTGAGATTGCGCACGACCAGCAGCGACCACTTGTCGCCGACGATGTCGAGCACCACCCGGGTCCGGCACGCGTCGCCCGTGCTCTCCATGGTTACCTCCAGAGAACCGAGGCACTGAAAAGTGCCTTATTGCCTTCGGCGCACGGTATGCACCAGCGTGTTCTTAGTACTCAAAGAGTACCGAGGCACGAAAGGGAACCAACCATGGCCACATTCCTGCTGATACACGGCGCCTGGCACAGCGGACAGTGCTGGGAGCGCGTGGTGCCGCTACTGGAGGCCGCCGGGCACCGTGTGTTCGCGCCGTCCCTGACCGGTTATGGCGACAAGGTGCAGTTGGCCGGTCCTGAGGTGGGGCTCGATACGCACGTCGACGACGTGGTCGGGCTGATCACCGAGGAAGATCTCGACGACGTCGTACTCGTCGGCCACAGCTACGCGGGGCTGGTGATCTCCTCCGCGGCCCACCGGGTCCCGGAACGCATCGCGCACCTCGTCTACCTCGACGCGATGGTCCCGGAGGACGGCGAATCGGCGGTCGACGTCATGCCCGTGACGCGGCACCTGATCGAGCTTGCCGAGAAGTCCGGGAGCGGCTGGCGCGTGCCGCCGATGCCCGAGCAGCCCGCGCCCTTCGGCCTGTTCGGCGTCACGGACCCGGCGGACGTCGCGTGGCTGCGCGGGATGCTCTCCGACCAGCCGGTGCGCTGTCTGCAGCAGCCGGTGCGCCTGGACAACCCGGCCGCGCACGCGATCCCGCGCACGCACATCCACAATGTCGGCGCCGCGCCGGAGGGCGTCACCCGGCGCCCCGTCCCCCCGGTCCAGCCCAACGGCGCCGCGGCCCAGATCTGGGAGCTGCCGACCGGCCACGACTGCATGATCACCATGCCGGACGAGCTCAGCGACCTGCTTTTGAAGCTCTCGTAGGCCGGCGCCCTTACCTCCGACGTAATCGACCGGGTGAGCGCCTCCCGGCACCCTGAGGTCACCGGAACCCGGGCGGCGCACTCCGCTCGGGCTCCGGGTCCAAGTGTTGACCGACACGGGCTTCAGGAGGCCGAGAGATATGACCGCCACGGCACAGAACACCAGCCACGAGACCGCCGTCGCCCGCTACTTCGAGGCCTGGAACGCGGCGGACGCCGAGGAGCGGGGCGAGGCCGTCGCCGCCGCCTGGGCCGAGGGCGGCACGTACACCGACCCGCTGGCCGAGGTCGCGGGGCACGAGGGGATCGCGGCCGTCATCGGCGCCGCGCACGAGCGGTTCCCCGGGTTCTTCTTCCGGCCGCTCGGGGCGGTCGACGGGCATCACGGGATCGCCCGGTTCGGCTGGGAGCTGGTGTCGGAGGCGGACGGTTCGGCGCCCGTGGCCGGGTTCGACGTGATCGAGCTCGCCGAGGACGGCCGGATCCGGGCCGTGCACGGGTTCCTCGACCGGGTGCCCGACGGAGCCTGACACCAGGGGTGTTACCGCCGGGTACAGATGTCCGGTATTCGTCGTATCTGGCTTCATGTGGGGAAGTAACGGATGCGGTTTCGTTGCGGTGTTGCTTCACCTCTTGACGCGACTTGGGCGGCCGAGTTGGCTTCGAGCCACCTCGGCCGCAACGTTGCGGCCACGTCAGGGAGGTATCCGGAATGAACACGCGTATGCGATGCGCCGGTCTGGCCGGAGTCGCATCCGTCCTAGTGGTCTCGCTCTCGGCCTGCGGTGGTGTGCTGCCCGGGGGGGACAGCGACACCAGCACGGCCGTGCGCAAGGGCAACGACGTCAAGATCGGTCTGCTGCTGCCGGAGAAGGAGGCGGCACGCTACGAAAAATTCGACTACCCCATCATCAAGAGACAGATAGCGAAGCTCACCGACGGTGAGGGGCAATTGGTCTACGCCAATGCCGGGCAGGATGCCGAGCTGCAGAACCAGCAGGTGGCGCAGATGATCGCCAAGAAGGTGGACACGCTGATCGTCGACGCCGTCGACGCGAAGGTGATCGCCGCCTCGGTGCAGAAGGCGAAGGACGCCGGCATCCACGTCATCGCGTACGACCGTCTCGCCCAGGGTCCCGTGGACGCGTACGTCGGCTTCGACAACGGGCTCGTCGGCCAGACCCAGGGCAAGGAACTCGTCCAGGCGCTCGGCGACAAGGCGACCAAGGACAGCAAGATCGTCATGATCAACGGTTCGCCGACCGACCCGAACGCGGCCGACTTCAAGGAAGCCGCCCGCGCGGAGCTCGCCGACGCCGTGACGATCGCGAAGTCGTACGACACGGTGGCCTGGAAGCCGCAGAACGCCAAGGCCAACATGGAGCAGGCCATCGCGGCGCTCGGCGCCTCCAACATCGCCGGGGTCTACTCGGCGAACGACGGTATGGCGGCCGGTGTGGTCGCCGCGCTCAAGGAGGCCGGGATCACCAAGATGCCGCCGATCACCGGCCAGGACGCCGAACTCGCCGCCGTGCAGCGCATTCTGACGGGCGATCAGTACATGAGCGTCTACAAGCCGTACCCGCAGGAGGCCGCGACGGCCGCCGAGATGGCGGTACGGGTCTCGCAGGGCCGGACCATCGAGTTCGAGGCCCTCGCGATGGGCCGGACCGACAGCCCGACGACCAAGCAGGTCCGCACGGCGAGCGTGAGTGTCGTCGCGCTGACGCGCGACAACATCAAGCAGACCGTGGTGAAGGACGGGATCTTCAAGGTGAAGGAGATCTGCACGACGAAGTACGCCCAGGCGTGCGCGGAGGCGGGCCTGAAGTAGCCCTCCCTCCATCACCCTCGGCCGGTGCGGGACCCGACCATCCCGCCCGGTCAGTCCTCCTGCGTCAGAATCCCCGACTGCCCGATGAGATAGCCGAGTTGGGCCCGGCTGTCGCTGCCGAGCGTCGCGGCGAGCTTGGCGATGTGGACGCGGACGGTGCGGATGTTCATGCCGAGGCGCTCGGCGATGACGGCGTCGGTGTGCCCCTCGATCAGCATGCCCGCGATGGTGCGCTGCCGGTCGGACACCTCGTTCTGCTGCGGCGCGGGCTGATTGTCCGTCGGGAACATGGGCGTGGCCAGCCGCCACAGCCGCTCGAAGGTGGTGCCGAGGTAGGAGATCAGGGCCGGGTGGCGGATCTCCAGGGCGACGGTGCGGTCGGGGTTGGCGGGGATGAAGGCCACCGTCCGGTCCAGCATGACGAGGCGTTCCGTGACCTCGTCGAGAGTGCGGACCTCCACGTCACCCACGAGTTGTTCGAAGTGCGCGAGCACGGCCGGCGAGTGCCGTGTCGGGTGCTGGTAGAGGGTGCGCATGCGACAGCCGCGCGCCAGCAGCCCCTGCTCGCGCGGCAGTGACGCGGCCAGCAGATCGGGCGGCCGGGACCCGCCGGGCTGAATGGTCAGGAGCTCCTTGGAGGAGGCGGCCGCGGCGTCCCCGATGGCGTCGTTGATCCGCTGGAAGCCGAGCAGGACGTCGATCATCGGGGTGCTCGGTATCGCGGCGCGCTGCGCGGCGAGGTCGATCAGCGGGGCGAACGTCTCCGCCAGCCGCGCCTCTTTGCGGCGTTGCTGCGCGATGCTGTCCTCGACGGCCTTCAGCAGATCCGGGAGCACGACCGCCGGCGGGACCGGGCGCAGCCACTGCGGGTCGTCGGCATCCTGGCGCAGCAGGCCGAATTCCTCCAGGCACGGGACGGGCTCGACTTCGTCGCGTCGTACACGCCCCTCACGCAGTGTCCGTGCATACAGACTCGATCCGGCCTCGCAGAGCTCTTCGGGTCCGTGCTGATGGGCGACTGGGATCACGTGTGACTCTCTTCGACCGGCTGTGGGGTTCCTGGCAGGAGCGTCAGTTCTCCCGTTCGAGAATTCCTGACCTGGCTATCAGATAGCCGAGCTGAGCGCGGCTGCCGCTGCCGAGGGCGGCGGCCAGTTTGGCTATATGTGCACGGCAGGTACGTACGTTCATGCCCAGGCGGCGAGCGATGGCTTCGTCGACGTGGCCTTCGATGAGGAGCTTGGCGATGGAACGTTGTACCCCGGTGATGCCATCGGTCGGCGGGGCGTAGGGAGCTTCGTCGAGCAGCGGTACCGCCCGTTGCCAGAGCTGCTCGAAGACACTGGCCAGATACTCGACGAGGCCGGCGTGCCGCAGTTCCAGCGCGGCGTGCCGGTCTTCGCGTGCGGGAATGAACGCCACCGAGCGGTCGATGATGATCAGCCGCTCGATCAGCTCCTCCAGCGTGCGTATCTCGACGTTGCCCTGGGCCAGCGCCTCCGCGTAGGCGAGGGTGCCGTGACTGTGCCTGGCGGTGTGCTGGTAGAGCGTACGCATGGTGATGCCGCGGTCGGTGATCTCCTTGCCCATCTGCAGGGCTTTGGTGAGAGTGTGCTCGTCCCGGCCGCCGCCGGGCTGGACCGTGAGCAGCTCGGAGGTGCAGTCCGCGAGGGCCATTTCGATGGCCGCGTTGATCCGGTCCTTGCCTTCGAGGACGGTGACCGTCTGGGTGGTGGGTTGTGCCTGGGCGCTGATGGCCAAGAATGGCTCGAAGGTGTCGGTCAGCTCGACCGTGAGGAGGCGCCGCTCCCGGATTTCACGTTCAAGGGGCTGGAGCCGCTGTGAAAGCGCCGCGGAAGGTGGCACCGGGAGGAGCCACGCGGGATCCTCCGCGTCGGGGTGCAGGAGCGCGAGGTCCAGGAGACAGGGAGCTGCGGTTACTTCGGTGCGGGCTACACGTCCTGACCGGAGTGCGGCCGCGTACAACCGTTTTCCCGCGTCACACAACTCGGTAGCGGCGTGTGGATGTGCCCGGTTTGAGCTCGTTGATGGCATTGCTCCACCCCCCAGGGTCCTGAACGTGCAGGAACATGATGCATCGACCCTGTGGTGTTTGCGTGGCTGAATGAGCCATCGTCATGGAGAGCCGGGGGAGAGTAGCCATGGAAGTGAGGACAAAACCCACTATGCGTAAGGGAATACTTGGTGTCGCACTTGCCGGCGCCTTCTCCGCCGGGTTGGTCTTCGGTGCGGTTGGCCCGGCGGACGCGATCTGGAACTCGGCGCCGACGGTGCAGGCGGCACCGGGTGATGCGATCTGGAACTTTGCGCCCACCGCACAGGCGAAGCCCGCCGACGCGATCTGGAACTCGGCGCCGACGGCGCACGCGGCTCCCGCCGACGCGATCTGGAACCTTGCCCCGGCAGCGCCGGGTGACGCGATTTGGAACGTTGCACCGGCAGCGCAGGCAGCGCCCGGCGATGCGATCTGGAACGCCGCCCCGGCAGTGCAGGTGACGCGGACGGCGAGCAATGACCCGATCTGGACTGCCGCCCCCACGGCACAGACGGCGAGTAATGACCCGATCTGGACTGCCGCCCCCACGGCACAGACGGCGAGTAATGACCCGATCTGGACTGCCGCCCCCACGGCGCAGACGGCGAGTAATGACCCGATCTGGACTTCCACACCCACGGCGCAGACGGCGAGTGACGACCCGATCTGGACTTCCACACCCACGGACGCAGACGCATGATCACCCCGCCCGACGACAGGACCCTGCGCCGCGAGATGGCGATCGCCTACCGGTCCGGCTGGCACACGATCGACCTCGTGACCGCCGTCCCGAACCCGGGTGACTCGCTCATGGTCACCCTGTTCGGGGAGCCGATCATCGTGGTGCGGGACGACGACGACGACCTCCGGGCCTACCGGTGTCTGCGTCGCCCGCGCGGCGCCCCGCAGCCGGTGCGGACCGTCGTCCGGTACGGGATGATCTTCGTCAATCTCGACCAGCGTGATCACCAGCTGGTCGGGGACGCGGGGCCCGAGGCCCCGCACACCAGTACCACCTCTGCCACCCCCCGCAGTGCCTGACGCGATTCCCCCGTCGTAGTAGATCGCGCAGGTGCTTCCCCCCGCAGCGGCGTCACCGTGAACCTGAACACGGTGGCGCCGCTGCAGTTTTGTGTGCGGGATCCGTGTAGGGGCGCGGAAGCGGGCTACTCGTCGAAGACCGCGTTGCCCGTGCCCCGGCCCACCGCGATCTCGATCACCACCCGGTTCGGGTTGAGGCGCGGAGGGCGGGAGTAGCGCTCGGCGTAGCGGCGTTCGGCGTCCGCGATCAGCGCCGGGTCCGTGCGGACGGTCGCCGTGCCCTCCAGGGTCGACCAGCGCCGGCCGTCGACCTGGCAGACCGCGACCCGGGCCGCGGCCGGCGCGGCGAGGATGTGGGCGACCTTACGGCTGGCCTTGTCCGTGATGACCCGGGCCACCCGTTCCGTGGCGTCGTAGGTCACGCCGACCGGGACGACGTGCGGCGTGCCGTCCGGGCGCAGCGTCGTCAGCGTGCACAGGTGCCGTTCCCGCCAGAAGTCGAGAAAGGTGGTGCCGGGGGCGTCCAGGTCGATCTGCTTGGCCATGGCCCGAAACCTATCCCCTCCACAACCTTGAGCGGAATAGACTCAACTTTGTGTACGCTTTAAAGGTCAGAGTTGTCCGTGACGTGGAGGAGAAGGAGACAGTTACGTGGACGCCGAGCTGACGAACCGGAGCCGCGACGCGATCAACGCGGCCACCAGCCGGGCCGTGTCCGGGGGGCACCCGGATCTGACCCCGGCGCACCTGCTGCTGGCTCTGCTGGAGGGGCGAGGCCGAAAAGAGAACGAGAACATCACCGACCTGCTGGCCGCCGTCGGCGCCGACCAGGCGCAGGTCAGGGCCGGCGCCGAGCGCGTGGTCGACTCCCTGCCCAGCGTCACCGGGTCGACCGTGGCGCCGCCCCAGCCCAACCGTGAGCTGCTCGCCGTCGTCGCCGACGCCGCCGAGCGGGCCAAGGCGCTGGGCGACGAGTTCCTCTCCACCGAGCATCTGCTGATCGGTATCGCCGCCAAGGGCGGGGCCGCGGGCGACGTACTGGCCGAGAATGGGGCCAGTACGAAGAAGCTGTCCGAGGCATTCACGAAGAGCAGGGGAGGGCGCCGGGTGACCACACCCGACCCCGAGGGTTCGTACAAGGCCCTGGAGAAGTTCGGCACCGATTTCACCGATGCCGCGCGCGAGGGACGGCTCGACCCCGTCATCGGGCGCGACCAGGAGATCCGCCGCGTCGTGCAGGTGCTCAGCCGCCGCACCAAGAACAACCCCGTACTCATCGGCGAACCCGGCGTCGGCAAGACCGCCGTCGTCGAGGGGCTCGCCCAGCGCATCGTGAAGGGAGACGTGCCGGAGAGCCTGAAGAACAAGCGGCTCGTCTCCCTCGACCTCGGCGCGATGGTCGCCGGGGCGAAGTACCGCGGGGAGTTCGAGGAGCGGCTCAAGACCGTCCTCTCCGAGATCAAGGAGAGCGACGGGCAGATCATCACGTTCATCGACGAGCTGCACACCGTCGTCGGCGCGGGCGCCGGCGGCGACTCCGCCATGGACGCGGGGAACATGCTGAAGCCCATGCTCGCCCGCGGTGAGCTGCGCATGGTCGGCGCCACGACCCTCGACGAGTACCGCGAGCGGATCGAGAAGGACCCCGCCCTGGAGCGGCGCTTCCAGCAGGTACTGGTCGCCGAGCCGAGCGTCGAGGACTCGATCGCGATCCTGCGCGGCCTCAAGGGCCGGTACGAGGCCCATCACAAGGTCCAGATCGCGGACAGCGCGCTCGTCGCGGCCGCCACGCTCTCCGACCGCTACATCACCTCCCGCTTCCTCCCCGACAAGGCCATCGACCTCGTCGACGAGTCCGCGTCCCGGCTGCGGATGGAGATCGACTCGTCCCCGGTCGAGATCGACGAACTCCAGCGCGCCGTCGACCGGTTGAAGATGGAGGAGCTGGCGATCGGCAAGGAGACCGACCCGGCCAGCAGGCAGCGCCTGGAGAAGCTGCGCCGCGATCTCGCCGACAAGGAAGAGGAGTTGAGGGGGCTCACCGCCCGCTGGGACAAGGAGAAGCAGTCCCTCAACCGCGTCGGTGAACTCAAGGAGAAGCTCGACGAGCTGCGCGGGCAGGCCGAGCGGGCCCAGCGCGACGGCGACTTCGACACCGCGAGCAAGCTTCTCTACGGTGAAATCCCCTCACTGGAGCGGGACTTGGAGGAAGCCTCCGAGGCCGAGGAGGAAGTCTCCAGGGACACCATGGTCAAGGAGGAGGTCGGCCCGGACGACATCGCCGACGTCGTCGCGTCCTGGACCGGCATCCCCGCCGGACGCCTCCTCGAAGGCGAGACGCAGAAGCTGCTGCGCATGGAGGACGAGCTGGGCAAGCGGCTCATCGGCCAGACCGAGGCGGTCCGCGCCGTCTCCGACGCCGTGCGCCGCACCCGCGCCGGGATCGCCGACCCCGACCGTCCCACCGGCTCCTTCCTCTTCCTCGGCCCGACCGGCGTCGGCAAGACCGAGCTGGCCAAGGCGCTCGCCGACTTCCTCTTCGACGACGAGCGGGCCATGATCCGCATCGACATGAGCGAGTACGGCGAGAAGCACAGCGTCGCGCGGCTCGTCGGAGCCCCGCCCGGCTACGTCGGCTACGAGGAGGGCGGCCAGCTCACCGAGGCGGTGCGCCGCCGGCCGTACTCGGTCGTGCTGCTCGACGAGGTCGAGAAGGCGCACCCCGAGGTCTTCGACATCCTGCTCCAGGTGCTCGACGACGGGCGTCTCACCGACGGCCAGGGCCGCACCGTCGACTTCCGCAACACCATCCTCGTCCTCACGTCGAACCTGGGCTCCCAGTACCTGGTGGACCCGCTGACGACGCCCGAGGAGAAGAAGCAGCAGGTCCTCGACCTCGTACGGACGTCCTTCAAGCCGGAGTTCCTCAACCGGCTCGACGACCTGGTGGTCTTCTCCGCCCTGGACAAGGACGAGCTGCGTCGCATCGCGGGGCTGCAGCTCGACCGGCTGGCCAAGCGCCTCGCCGAGCGGCGCCTCACCCTGGAAGTCAGCGACGCGGCGCTCACCTGGCTCGCGGACGAGGGCAACGACCCGGCCTACGGGGCGCGCCCCCTGCGCCGCCTCGTGCAGTCGGCCATCGGCGACCGCCTCGCCAAGGAGATCCTCTCGGGTGAGGTCAAGGACGGCGACACGGTGCGGGTGGACGCGTTCGGCGACGGCCTGATCGTGGGACCCGCCACCGGCAAGACGCTGTAGCGGGCGCCGTAGTGGACGTTCGCCGGCTGTCCGCAGTCGGCGAACGGCCGAAACTTGGCAGGAGCGGTTCCGGGCTTGCCCCCCGGGGGGCCCCGTGGGAGAGGATGGGCCTCAGCCATACGAAGGGACCACGCACGTGAGCATCGATCCGTCCTCGATCCCCAATTTCGGGGGACAGCCCGAACCGCAGGAGGGGGCAGGACCGGCAGGCCCCGTCATCCCCGACCAGGACCTGGTGAAGCAGCTCCTGGAGCAGATGGAGCTCAAGTACGTCCTCGACGACGAGGGTGACCTCGCCGCGCCGTGGGAAGAGTTCCGTACGTACTTCATGTTCCGCGGCGAGGGTGACCAGCAGGTCTTCTCGGTGCGGACGTTCTACGACCGACCGCACGGCATCGAGGTGAAGCCGCAGCTCCTGGAGTCCATCGACGACTGGAACCGGCGGACGCTGTGGCCCAAGGTCTACAGCCACACGCACGACGACGGCACGGTCCGCCTCATCGGCGAGGCCCAGATGCTGATCGGCACCGGTGTCTCCCTGGAGCACTTCGTGTCGTCGACCGTCAGCTGGGTGCGCGCCGCGATCGAGTTCGACCGCTGGCTCGTGGAGCAGCTCGGCCTGGAGTCCGAGGTCGACTCGGCCGAGGAGAAGCCCGAGGGCGACGACTCCGAGTGAGTCCGGCCGCCTACAGCGGCATGCGGGCGTAGACGATCAGATACGTCCCGTACGACACCGAGAGCCCGGCCAGTACGCCCACCACCAGGAGGGCGTGCACAGGCCGGGCTCTCGCCGTTCTGGCCAGGGCGCACGCCAGCGGCAGCAGCAGCGGGAACGCGGGCAGCAGGAAGCGCGGCTTGGACTCGAAGAAGCCGGAGCCGCCGAGGGCGACGAGGAGCAGCACGCCGCTGTAGACGAGGAGCGGCAGCGGCGCCCGGTCCAGGAGCAGCAGCGCGAAGAGCAGCACCGCCACCGCGACGATCACCAGCGCCATCGAGAACACGAAGCGGTCCCCGTGCAGCAGCATCTTCCGCGTGAACCGGGCCGCGCCGACCCCGAGGTCGAACGTCGACCCCCAGCCGCGCTGCACCGTGAAGTAGCCGCCGAGCGGATCGCCCTTCCTGATGCCGACCCAGAGCACGTACCCGGCCCAGCCGGCCGGCGCGAGCAGCGCGCCCGTCCACAGCCTGTGGGGAACCCGGCCGCGCCGCCGCACGATCTCGCACACGGCGGTGACCAGGACGGCCGCGGCGACCGCGAATCCGTTCGGCCGGGACAGTCCGGCGAGCGCGGCGAGCGAGCCCGCCCACATCCAGTGCCCCTTCAGCACCGCGTACAGGGACCACGCGGCCAGCGCGGTGAGCACCGGTTCCGTGTACGCCATGGACAGCACGACCGAGTGCGGCAGCAGGCCCCACAGGACGACCAGGAGGGTGGCGACGCCGCGGCCGTGCAGGTGCTCGCCGATCCGGTAGATGCCGAGGGCGGCGGCGAGCGTCGCGGTCCACGCCAGGAGCAGGGCGCAGGCCCCGGCGCTGAACGGGAGGACCGCGTGCAGCGCGTGGATCAGCCCCGGGTACAGCGGGAAGAAGGCCAGGTCGCTGTAGACGATGCCGGGCCTGAAGTGCAGGGTGCGGGCACCGTAACCGTGCGCGGCGATGTGGAGGTACCAGCGGGAGTCCCAGGACCGGCCGAGCAGCCCGAGGGGCAGCCGCCCGCTCAGCCAGGCCATGACGGCGACGGCGAGCATCCCGGTGAGCCGGGCGGCGGCGAAGAGACCAAGGGCGCGGACCGCCCCGGACGCGGGCAGGCGCGGCAGGGTCCGGGGTCCGGCGGCGGTGGCTGAGGGGGCGTCGAGGACGGCGGCGGAGGGCTCGGTCACAACCGAACCTTGCGGTGCCCGTGCCGTGCCCGCGAGCCGGGTGCGGCCAGACGGGCGGCGCCCCGGGCGTTACAGCCGCTTGAGCCGTCCGACGGCGTCGGCCAGCACGTCGTCCCGCTTGCAGAACGCGAACCGGACGAAGGGGGCGCCGGCCTCCCGATCGTCGTAGAAGACGGCGTTGGGGATCGCGACCACTCCGCAGCGCTCGGGCAGCGCCCGGCAGAACGCGAAGCCGTCGTCGAAGCCCAGCGGGCGGATGTCGGTCGTCACGAAGTACGTGCCCCGGGGGCGGAAGACCGTGAACCCGGCGTCCGCCAGGCCCGCCGCGAGCAGGTCGCGCTTGGCCGTCATGTCGGCGCGGAAGCCGTCGAAGTAGGCGTCGGGGAGGGCGAGGGCCTCGGCGACCGCGTACTGGAAGGGGCCGGAGGAGACGTAGGTGAGGAACTGCTTGGCCGAGCGGACGGCGCCCACGAGGTCGGGCGCCGCCGTCACCCAGCCGACCTTCCAGCCGGTGAACGAGAATGTCTTTCCGCTTGAGGAGATGGAGACGGTCCGCTCGCGCATCCCGGGCAGCGTGGCGAGCGGCACGTGCTCGGCGTCGTCGTAGGTGAGGTGCTCGTAGACCTCGTCGGTGACGACGAGCAGGTCGTGTTCGACGGCGAGCCCGGCGATGGCGGTGAGCTCGGCGCGGGTCAGGACGGTGCCGGTCGGGTTGTGCGGGGTGTTGATCAGGAGGAGCCGGGTGCGGGGGGTGATCGCGGCGCGCAGTTCGTCGAGGTCGAGGCGGAACGCCCCGTCGTGCGGGCGCAGCGTCACGGGGACCCGGGTGCCGCCCGCCATCGCGATGGAGGCCGCGTACGAGTCGTAGTACGGCTCGAACGCGACGACCTCGTCGCCCGGCTCGACCAGCGCGAGCAGCGAGGCGGCGATGGCCTCCGTCGCGCCCGCCGTGACCAGCACCTCGCGGTCGGGGTCGAGCGTGATGCCGTAGCGGCGCTCCTGGTGCGCGGCGATCGCGGTGCGCAGCTCGGGGACGCCGGGGCCCGGCGGGTACTGGTTGCCGCGCCCGTCGCGCAGCGCCCGCACCGCCGCCTCGCGCACCTGCTCGGGGCCGTCGGTGTCGGGGAAGCCCTGGCCGAGGTTGACGGCGCCGGTCCGCAGGGCGAGCGCGGACATCTCCGCGAAGATCGTCGTCCCGAACTCGGCGAGCCGGCGGTTGAGCAGAGGGCGCGCGCTGGAGGTCATGGCGGCCATCCTGCGCCCAACCTCTGGAGTTGCTCAACTCTGCTTTGGCCGCGTATGGGCCCGGGCATCCCCCTGTCACGCCCGCTCGGGGCGCCCCTCGGGGGATACGGGGGAAGAGAGAGGAGGGCCGGTGATGGGAGCAGTGATCATCACAGTGGTCTTCGTGGTACTGGTCGCCGCCATCGTCGTCGGGACGGCGAAGGCGGGCGGACGCGGCGGCCCGCGTACGTCACTGGAGAAGGGCTCACGTGGTTCGCGGGGCAGGAGCAGGAAGAGTTGGTGGGCCGGGGGTACGGCCGGGGGCGGCGGCGTCGTCGGCGGCTCCTCGTGCTCTTCCGGTTCGTCGGGTCATCACGGCGGTCACCACTCGTGCGGCGGCGGCAACTCGTGCGGTGGCGGCAGCTCCTGCGGGGGCGGCTCGTCGTGCGGTGGTGGCGGCGGGTGCGGCGGCGGCAGCTGACGCGGGAGCAGGGACAGGCGGCCCGCGCGGGGCAGACCGGGACGGGGTGGTTTCCTCGGTCCGCGCGGGCCGTACGCATGTTCCCCTTGACGCCCGACTGGTGGTGCGGCGGACGCGAAAGCTGACCGTGGCAGTTGAACAGTTGAACTGTGGAGCCCTCGGGGGGATGGAAACCCTCCGAAGTTGGGTAAAAACGCTGTGAGGGCGCAGCCGCCCATGATTCCCTTCTATCCGTCAACGCAGCCCTCGTACTACGTACTCAACGCGTCGCGTGGGCACGAGCCGGTCCCATTGACGTAGCCGGCCCCACCTCCCTTTTGCGTGCTAGCGGAGCCGACCCATGCTCACGACCCTGAACACCGCCTACACCGACACGAGTGCGGCCGATCTGGCCTGGACCCTGGGCCGCGAGCCGCTCCCCGCGCTCGCCACCCTCGACCTCGAACTGGGGAGCGCCAAGCTCCAGTTGAGACTCCTTGGCGCCTCCCACCAGGTACTTCTTGAGGAGGACCACGGCAGCTGCTCCGAAACCGTCGCCTGCATCCCCGGCAGCAGCACCCCGCTCCCGCTCGGCGTCGCGAAGCGCGTCGGCGACTGGGAGTACGAATTCGCCGCCCGAGTCGAAAACTTGACGGCACATCAGTTCGCCGGGCGCGCTCAGGAGCTGCTGGCCCTCGTCGCCGACCACCCGAACGGTCTCGCGGGCGTCTTCCCGGGCAGCCCCCACGCCTTCACGGCGATGCTCGCCCAGCGCCACGAGGGGCAGGTGCAGTGGCGCACCTGGCACGCCTATCCGCAGGACGGACAACTCGTCGCCACCCGCAGCCGGGTGGGGGTGCGGATGCCGGCCGCCGCGCTGTGAACCGCGCCTGCGGGGGCGGCGGGAGTATGCGCACGGAGCGCCGGGACCACACGTGTGGGTGACGAGACGGAGTCGAACGGTGACGTAGCGTTCCAGTCGTGATCGAACCGCACGTGTCCGCGCCGCCCTCGTGCCCCGGCAGGTCCCGGCCCCTGGGCGAGCGCGGCCGGGCCCCGCTCCCGGTGAAGCCGGGCACCGGCCGGTTCCTCGTGCTCGTCTGCGTCTTCGTCTGTGCGGCCTGCGGTCTCGTCTACGAGCTCGAACTGGTCGCGCTCGCCTCCTATTTGATGGGCGACTCGGTCACCCAGGCCTCCGTCGTGCTCTCCGTCATGGTCTTCGCGATGGGCCTCGGCTCGCTCGCCGCCAAACGGCTGCGGCCGCGCGCCGCCGCCGGATTCGGCCTGGTCGAGACCGCGCTCGCGCTCGTCGGCGGCTGCAGCGCGATGGCGCTGTACGCGATGTTCGCCTGGACCGGCGGCCGGGACGGGGTGTGGTCCGAAGGGCCGCGCTGCCTGCTGGTGGCCTTCTCCCTCGGTATCGGCGTCCTCATCGGCGCCGAGGTGCCCCTGCTGATGGTGCTCATCCAGCGGATCAGACGCCAGGACGCGAGCGGCGCGGTCGCCGACCTGTTCGCGGCGGACTACGTGGGCGCGCTGGTGGGCGGCCTCGCCTTCCCCTTCCTGCTGCTGCCGATGTTCGGCCAGCTGACGGGCGCCCTGCTGACCGGCGTGGTCAACGCGGTGGCCGGCGGCGCACTCGTACTCGGCCTGCTCCGGCGCGACCTGAGCGTGCGGGGCCGCTGGCTGCTCCTCGCCGCCAACGTCACCGTACTGAGCCTGCTCGCCACCGCCTGGGTCCTCGTCGACGACTTCGAGCGGGCCGCCCGGCAGGCCGTGTTCGGGGCGCACGTCCGGGTCGCCGAACAGACCGGGGTGCAGGAAGTCGTGGTGACCGGTGGCGCTCGGGGGCACCCCCTCGCCCTGTACCTGGACGGGCAGCTGCGGGTCAGCGGCCGCGACGAAGAGCGCTACCACGCGGCGCTCGTCGGTCCCGCGATGCGCGGCGGACCGCACGCGCGGGTCCTCGTCCTCGGCGGCGGCGACGGACTCGCCGTACGGACCGCGCTCCGCCATGCGGGGGTGCGCCGGGTCGACGTCGTCGACACCGACCCCGGTGTCGTACGTCTCGCCCGGACCGATCCCGGGCTGAGCTCACTGAACGGACGGTCGCTGAGCGATCCGCGGGTGCGGGTGGTGACCGGCGACGTGTTCGACTGGCTCCGGCGCGCGCCCCGGCCCCGCCCCTACGACGTGGTGATCTGCGACCTCCCGGACCCCGGCCGCGCGGACAGCGCGAAGCTCTACTCCCAGGAGTTCTACGGGCTCGTGGGGCGGGTGCTGGACCGGCGGGGGCGGGTGGTGGTGGCCGGCGGGGCCGTGCCGGGGCGCTTCTGGACGGTGGCCTCGACGGTTCGCTCCGCGGGGTTGCGGGTGGTGGCGTACCGGGGGGCCGGCGGGGCGGGATTCGTTCTGGGGGGTCGGACTCGGCCCGGGGTCTCGGGAGTGCGGGTGTTGCGGCCGGTTCCGGGGTACTCGCCGTCGACCCTGGTGCGGCCGCGTTATGGCTACCCGTCGCCGTAGGGGCTCGCTTTCGTCGTGGGCCGCGGGCCGGGGACAACGACCCCGGTACTCCAGCCGACCCGCGCCCTACGACGAACCGGTACCCGCACCGGCGACGGAGTCGCTAGGCTCGGGTGGCATGGAGCATGAGGTGTTCGTTCCGGTTCTGGCGGAGTCCCTTCGGGCGGTGCTCTGCGACCCCCTGCGTGTGGCCCGGGCCCTGCCCGGGTTCCAGCGCGACGCGGCGGGCGACGGAGGCCGCCTCAAAGTGCGTATCGACGGGCACACCATCACGTACCGCGGCACGGTCCGCGTGGCGGAGGCGCCCGACGGATCGTTCGCGGTGACCGGTGAGGGGACCGAGGCCCGCGGCGCGGGAGGCGTGAAGTTCGCGCTGACCGCTCGCGTCGCGGCGGCCGACGGCGGCTCCGCGCTCACGTTCACCGGCACCGCGTCGGGCGACGGCCGGGTGGCCGAGTTCCCGCAGGACGTCGTGGAGTCGGCCGCCCACCGGCTGCTGAACCGTTTCGCGGGCAACCTCGGGGCGGCGGGCCAGGAGCCCGGCTCGGAGGAGCCGGACGACGAGTCGGACCAGGAGGCCGCCGACGACGTGGACGAGCCGGAGCACGTGTCCGTCTACGACACCGAGGTGCCGCCGCCCTCCCTCGACCCCGCCGAGCACATCAACATCGACATCGACATCCACGAGGACGCCGAGGGCGCCGAGGGCGGCACCGGGGAACTTCCCGCCGAGCCCGCCGCCGCGCATGCCCGGCGCACGATGATCGGCCGCAGCGCCGAGGAGGTCGACCACGCGCCGCCGCGCGGCCGGTACGCCCCGATGCCCGCGCCGGAGGGCGTCACGGCGAGCGCCACGCTGCGCTGGGCCGCACCCGCCGCCGCCCTCGCCCTCGCCTCCGCGATCGTCGTCGGCCGGGCCCTGCGCAGGCGGCAGTAGATACCCGCCGCCTAGGCTCAGGCCTTGTGACGACAAAGGAAACGACGCTGACCGCGGGTGACGCGGAAGTGACCGTGGCGCCGGGCAACGGCTGCCGGGTGAGCAGCTTGAAGATCGCCGGTACGGAACTGCTGCGCCAGGGGGAGCGCTACGGCTGCTTCCCGATGGTGCCGTGGTGCGGACGGATCAGGGAGGGACGGTTCCGCAACGGCGGGCAGGTCCACCAGATGCCGCTGAACTCGCCGCCGCACGCCATCCACGGCTTCGCCCGCGACGCCGAGTGGACCACCGCGCGCGCCGGTGCCACCGAGGCCGTCTTCACGTACGACCTCACCGAGCCGTGGCCCTGCACCGGCCGGGTCACGCAGATCGTCGCCCTCACCGAGGACTCGCTGACCCTGACCCTCGGCATCGAGACGTACGGCGACTCGTTCCCGGCGCAGGCCGGCTGGCACCCCTGGTTCGACCGGACCCTCAACGGCAGTGACGTACAGATCGACTTCACGCCCGCCTGGCAGGAGGAGCGCGGCGACGACCACCTGCCCACCGGCCGCCGCGTCGACGTACAGCCCGGCCCCTGGGACGACTGCTTCGGCATGCCCGACGGTGTCGACGTGACGCTGACCTGGCCCGGCGCCCTGGAGGTGAACGTCAAGAGCCGCGAGCAGTGGGTCGTCGTCTACGACGAGCAGGACGCGGCCGTGTGCGTGGAGCCGCAGACCGGCCCGCCGGACGGCCTGAACACCTTGCCGCGCCTGGTCACGCCGGTGGAGCCGCTGGAGGCCAGCACCACCTGGTCCTGGCGGCGGCTTTAAGCTCGTAGCCATGACGACGACGAACGACGTGCGCGGCGCGCTGCTCCAGCAGATCAAGGACAAGGCCGTGGTGCACGGCAAGGTGACGCTCTCCTCCGGACTTGAGGCCGATTACTACATCGACCTGCGCCGCGTCACCCTCGACGGCGAGGCCGCCCCGCTCGTCGGCCAGGTGCTGCTCGACCTGACCAAGGACCTGGAGTTCGACGCGGTGGGCGGCCTGACCATGGGCGCCGACCCCGTGGCCGGCGCGATGCTGCACGCGTCCGCCGCCCGCGGCAAGCGCCTCGACGCGTTCGTCGTCCGCAAGGCCGCCAAGGCGCACGGTATGCAGCGCCAGGTGGAGGGCCCCGACATCAAGGGCCGCCGCGTGCTCGTCGTCGAGGACACCTCCACCACCGGCGGCTCCCCGCTGACCGCCGTCGAGGCGGTCCGCGCGGCGGGCGCCGAGGTCGTCGGCGTCGCGACCATCGTGGACCGCGCCACGGGCGCCGCCGAGAAGATCACCGAGGGCGCCGGAGTGCCGTACCTCTTCGCGTTCGGCAAGGACGAGCTCGGCCTCGACTGAGCCCGGCCCGATCCGGACCCCCGGCCCTCGCACGGCATTCGCACAAGTCTGGAAAGATGGGGGCGACGATGATGTCACCCCATGGTGCTTGGTGAGGTCGGACCACCGGTCGGAACACCAGAACAACCTCAACCCGCAATCGCGCGCTTCACGAGGAGTCGGCAGATGCCCATCGCAACCCCGGAGCAGTACAACGAGATGCTCGACCGGGCCAAGGCGGGGAAGTTCGCCTACCCGGCCATCAACGTCTCGTCGACGCAGACCCTCAACGCTGCCCTGCAGGGCTTCGCCGAGGCGGAGAGCGACGGCATCATCCAGATCTCGACCGGTGGCGCCGAGTACCTCTCGGGCCAGGGCGTGAAGGACATGGTCGTCGGCGCCCAGGCGCTCGCCGAGTTCGCGCACATCGCCGCCGAGCGCTACTCGAACAAGATCGCGCTGCACACCGACCACTGTCCCAAGGGCAAGCTGGACGGTTACGTGCGCCCGCTGCTGGAGATCTCCGCGGCCCGCGTGGCCGAGGGCCGGAACCCGCTGTTCCAGTCGCACATGTGGGACGGCTCGGCCGAGACCCTCGCCGACAACCTGGAGATCGCCCAGGAGCTGCTCGCCAAGGCCAAGGCCGCGAACATCATCCTGGAGATCGAGATCACCCCGACCGGCGGTGAGGAGGACGGCGTCTCGCACGAGATCAACGACAACCTCTACACCACGGTCGACGACGCGGTGCGCACCGTCGAGGCGCTGGGCCTGGGCGAGAAGGGCCGCTACCTGCTGGCCGCCTCGTTCGGCAACGTGCACGGCGTGTACAAGCCGGGCAACGTCGTGCTCCGCCCCGACCTGCTCGCCGACCTGAACGAGGGCATCGCCGCGAAGTACGGCAAGCCGGCCGGCTCCAAGCCGTTCGACTTCGTCTTCCACGGCGGCTCGGGCTCCAGCCTGGAGGAGATCCGCACCGCGCTGGAGAACGGCGTCGTGAAGATGAACCTCGACACCGACACCCAGTACGCGTTCACGCGGCCCATCGCCGGCCACATGTTCTCGAACTACGACGGCGTCCTGAAGGTCGACGGCGAGGTCGGCAACAAGAAGACGTACGACCCCCGCGTGTGGGGCAAGAAGGCCGAGTCGGGCATGACCGCCCGCATCGTCGAGGCCTGCGAGAGCCTGCGTTCCACGGGCACGCGCATCAAGTAGCCCGTCACAGCAGCCCGTGTGCGGGCCCGGCGCTCCCCGCGAGTGCCGGGCCCGTCGCATGTCCGTACCGACCAGGGAGCAGATCACCGTGCGCTACGACTTCGACACCCCCGTCGACCGGCACGGCACCTGGTGCGTGCAATGGGACGGCATCACGGACCGCTTCCCGGCGGGGGACCTGCTGCCGTTCACCATCTCCGACATGGACTTCGCGTGCGCGCCCGAGGTGCTGGCCGCCCTCAACTCGCGTATCTCGCACGGGGTGTTCGGCTACACCGACTGGCGGCACGAGGACTTCCGCGGGGCGATACGCGACTGGTTCCGCACCCGGTACGCCACCGAGGTGGACACGGACCGGCTCGTGTACGGCCCGTCCGTCCTCAACCAGATCGCGCAGCTGCTGCGCATGTGGACCCGGCCCGGTGACGGCGTCGTCCTGCACACCCCGACGTACGACGGTTTCCGCAAGGCGATCCTCGGGCTCGGGCGCGAGCTGCGGGCCGTCGGGGTCGACGACTGGGCAGGCCTGGAGCGGGAGTTGGCGCGCCCGGACAGCCGCGTGCTCGTTCTCTGTTCGCCGCACAATCCGACCGGGCACGTCTGGACGGACACCGAGCTGCGGCGCCTCGCGGACCTCGCGCGGACGTACGACGTCGCGGTGATCAGCGACGAGATCCACGCCGACCTGACCCACGACGGGTACACGCATCTGCCGTGGACGCGGTACGCCGACGGACTGCGCTGGGCGCTGGTCACCTCCGGCAGTAAGTCCTTCAACTTCCCTGCCCTGAGCGGGAGTTACGGGTTCATCGGTGACCCGGACGACCACGCCGAGTTCATCCGGCGGATGGGTCACGACGAGGGCCTGGAGTCGCCGGCGGTGCTCGCGCTCACCGCGCACATCGCCGCGTACCGCGAGGGCGGCGCGTGGCTGGACGCCCTGCGCGCGTACACGTACGGCAATCTGCGCCTCCTGGAGGAGCGGCTCGACGCGGCCTTCCCCGAGCTCAAGTGGCGTACCCCGCAAGCCGGTTACCTCGCCTGGATCGATCTGCGCCCGCTCGGCGTCACCGCCGACGAGGAGCTGCAGCGCATCCTCGTCGAGCAGGAGAAGGTCGCCGTCATGCCGGGCGGCACGTACGGGGAGCCGGGCTTCCTGCGGCTGAACGTCGGGTGCCCGCGCGCCAAGGCGGAGGCGGGGACCGACGCGGTCGTGCGGGCCCTGCGGACGCTCACATCGCGTGACTGATCCCCTACGTGGAGCGCGGCCACCCGCATGGCGCAAACTGGAGACCATGAGCCTTCACGAAAACCTGCTCGGGGGACCGCCCCCGACCCACCTGCCCGACGACCCCGAGCCGCGCGAGCTGCTCGCGGCCGGCACGCCCCCGGCGGACGTCGCCGCGAAGTACCCGACCTCCTCGCTCGCCTGGGCGCAGCTCGCCGACGAGGCGTTCGAGCGGGGCAGCGTCGTCGAGTCCTACGCGTACGCGCGCACGGGCTACCACCGCGGCCTTGACTCCCTGCGGCGCAGCGGCTGGAAGGGCCACGGGCCCGTGCCGTGGGAGCACGAGCCGAACCGCGGCTTCCTGCGCGCCCTGCACGCCCTGGCCCGTGCGGCCGGCACCATCGGCGAGCAGGAGGAGTACGAGCGCTGCTCGCAGTTCCTCAAGGACTCCTCGCCGGCGGCCGCGCAGACCCTCGGCTAGTCCCGTACCGCGTGTGAGGCCCGCCTGGGGGTCCCCCCACGCCCTTGAGGCAGTGGGGGATGATCAGGCGGGCCTTGCAGTTTCGGGGGACGATTGTGAAGGATGCGAGGCGGGGACCGGGGCCCCGTGCCGGTAACGGCAGGGCGGACCGCTACCCGGAGTACATATCAGGAGACAGCGATGTCCCATGACGCGGAAGCAACACCGCATCTCGACTTCGCGGGCACCACGCCTTACGAGGACTACGTCCAGGCCGATGTCCTCACCCACCTCCAGCACCTTCGCTCGGACGATCCCGGCGAGATGGTCTTCCTGGTGACGACCCAGGTCATGGAGTTGTGGTTCACCGTCATCGTGCACGAGTGGGAGACCGCGGCCCGGGCCCTCGCCGCTGACGACGTACCGGCCGCCGTGGCCGCGCTGAAGCGGTCGGTGCGCGAGCTGGAGGCGCTGAACGCCTCGTGGCGGCCGCTGGCACAGCTCACCCCGGCCCAGTTCAACTCCTACCGGTCCGCTCTCGGCGAGGGCTCCGGGTTCCAGTCGGCGATGTACCGGCGCATGGAGTTCCTGCTCGGCGACAAGTCCGCGTCGATGCTCGTGCCGCACCGTGGCGCGCCCCGCGTCCACGCCGAGCTGGAGAAGGCCCTGCACGAGCCCAGCCTGTACGACGAGGTGCTGCGGCTGCTCGCGCGGCGCGGCCACGACGTGCCGCTGGCCGTCCTCGACCGTGACGTGTCGCAGCGCTACGAGCCCTCGCCCCGGGTGGAGGCCGCCTGGACGGCCCTGTACGCCGGGGACGAGAGCGCCGAACTCGCCCGTCTCGGCGAGGCGTTGACGGACGTCGCCGAGCTGGTGTGGCGCTGGCGCAACGACCACCTGGTCGCCACCCGCCGGGCCATGGGCGCGAAGACCGGCACCGGCGGCTCCGCCGGTGTGGCGTGGCTGGAGAAGCGCGCGCAGAAGAACGTGTTCCCCGAGCTGTGGACGGCGAGGTCCCATGTCTGAAGGTTCTTCTCCGCACGAGCGGGCGCGCAAGCTCGACGCAGAGGACCGACTGGGCGCGGTGCGCGAGGAGTTCGTCCTCGACGACGTCGTCTACCTCGACGGGAACTCGCTGGGCGCGCTGCCCGCGAACGTCCCCGGGCGGCTCGACGACGTGGTGCGGCGCGAGTGGGGGCAGCTGCGCATCCGCTCCTGGACCGAGTCCGGCTGGTGGACGGCGCCCGAGCGGATCGGTGACCTGATCGCCCCGCTGGTGGGTGCGGCGCCCGGCCGGATCGTGGTCGGCGACTCCACGAGCGTCAACATCTTCAAGGCACTTGTGGCCGCGGTACGGCTCGCGGGGGAGGGGCGGGACGAGATCCTCGTCGACGCCGCCACGTTCCCGACGGACGGATACATCGCCGCGTCCGCCGCCCGGATGACCGGGTGCTCGGTGCGGGCGGTGGCGCCGGGCGAGGTGCCGGGCGCCCTCGGCCCCCGTACGGCGGCCGTCCTGCTGAACCACGTCGACTACCGCACGGGCCGCCTGCACGACCTGCCGGCTCTGACGGCGGCGGTCCGCGCGGCGGGCGCCGTGAGCGTCTGGGACCTGTGCCACAGCGCGGGCGCGCTGCCGGTCGGGCTCGACGAGCACGGGGTCGATCTCGCGGTCGGCTGCACGTACAAGTTCCTGAACGGGGGCCCGGGTTCCCCCGCGTACCTGTACGTGCGGGGCGAGCACCAGGCGGCCTTCGACTCGCCGTTGCCGGGCTGGAACTCGCACGCCGAGCCGTTCGGGATGCGGCCGGAGTACGAGGCCGCGGACGGCGCGCCGCGGGGGCGTGTCGGCACGCCGGACATCCTGTCGATGCTCGCCCTGGAGGCGGCGCTCGCGGTCTGGTCGCGGCCGGACGTCTCCGTCGCCGCGGTCCGCGCCAAGTCCCTCGCCCTGACGGACTTCTTCCTGGAGTGCGTCGAGGAGTACGTCCCGGCGGGGCGGGTGCGGCCGGTGACCCCGGCCGCGCACGCCGAGCGGGGCAGTCAGGTGGCGCTCGTCTGCGACGACGCGGGCGAGGTGATGGACCGGCTGATCGCGGCGGGCGTCGTCGGCGACTTCCGGGCGCCGGATGTGCTGCGGTTCGGGTTCACACCGCTGTATCTGGGGTTCGCGGAGGTGGAGCGGGCGGCGAAGGTGCTCGCCGAGACGCTCACGTGACAGGGGCGCTCGCGTAGACGCCGGCCTCGGCCGCCGCCACGGCGGCGGCCACGGCCCGGTCCGCGTCCGCCCCGGTGGGCGCGGACCCGGTCGTCAGCAGGCGGTAGTACAGCGGGGCCGACACCGCCCGGACGACCTCGGCGGCGTCGGTCCCCGCGGGCAACTCGCCCCGGGCGACGGCCTCTTCGACGGCCGGCGCCCACTCCGCGACGCGCACCTCGTAGAACTGCCGCAGTGCGTCGGCCGTCCGCGCGTCACAGGTCGCGGCCGCGATCACCGCCCGGAACAGCGGCCCCTGCCGTGCGTCCGCCAGCGTCTTGCGTACGAGCAGCGCGTTGGCGCTCAGGTCGCCGCGGAGCGAGCCGGTCGCGGTGCGCGGCAGCGACTCCCGCGCCATCTGCGCGAGCAGGTCGGCGACCAGGCCGGTGGGCGAGCCCCAGCGCCGGTACACCGTGGTCTTGCCGACGTCCGCGCGGCGCGCGATGTCGGCCAGGTCGAGCCGGTCGAAGCCCTGCTCGGCGAGTACGTCGCCGGCGGCGTCGAGCACCGCGGCACGGACACGGGCCGTGCGGCCGCCGGGACGGAGCGTGCCGGGTTCGGGTTCGCTGCTCATGACGGCAAGGGTAACGGCACAGCAGGACCGTTTATGCGGTCACTGTGCGTGTCGACGCACGTCACCGGCCTGGTAGCGTCCGCTTACCGCTGATTCCCGCTGGGTTCGCTGATTCACATGGGGTCGCGCAATTCCATTGCGACGTCGAGAGGTTGGAGCATGCCGGACGAAGCCGCCGCGCGCGCCGAGGCGGAGGAGGCATCGGCCTTCTCGCACCCCGCCGTCCCGCCGGACGTCACCGTCGCGTACGGCGATCACCCGGATCAGGTCGTCGACTTCTACGCGCCCCGCAACGGTGCGACCGCGGCCCCGCTGGTCGTGGCCCTGCACGGCGGCGCGTGGCGGGCACCGTACGACAGAGAGCACCTGGGCCCGTTCGCCGGCTTCCTCGCCCGGCGCGGGTTCGCCGTCGCCAACGTCGAGTACCGGCGCGGCAGTTCGCTGCCGCATCAGGGCGCCGACGGTCCGGTGGCCGGGCGCTGGCCGGAGACCTTCGACGACGTGGCGGCCGCGCTCGACGCGCTGCCCGCGCTCGTCGCGGAGCACCTGCCGACCGCGGACGCCCGGCGCACCGTCGTCACCGGTCACTCGGCGGGCGGCCACCTCGCGCTGTGGGCCGCGGCCCGGCACGTGCTGCCCGCGGACTCACCGTGGCACACGCCGGCCGCGCCCGCGCTGCGCGGTGTCGTGGCGCTCGCCCCCGTCGCGGACCTCGCGCTCGCGCAGAAGCTGGGCGTGTGCGGCGGGGCGAGTGCCCAACTGCTCGGCGGTGAGGGTGAGTTGTTCGACGCCCGGCGCCCGTACGCCGACCCGGCGGAGCTGCTGCCCACCGGCATCGCGACGACCCTCGTCCAGGGCCGCGCGGACACGACGGTGCCGTTCGCGGTGGCCGAGTCGTACGCGGACGCGGCGGCCAGGGCGGGCGAGGTGGTCGGCGTCACATTCCTGGAGGAGGTCGGGCATTTCCCGCTGATCGACCCGGCGGCGGACGCCTGCGCGGTGGTCGCGGAGGAGATCGCGCAACTGGCCTGGTGAGGGTGCCGGGGCCGCCCGCGCGGCCCCGAGTAGTACTCACGGCGGACGCGCAGGACCCGTCTGACTGGGGACGACCCGGGCCCGCCCCGGGCCGTACCGTCGAGGCATGACCGAGACGACCACCACCGGCGGGGCCCCGAGAGACCGCAGCCCCGAGTTCAGCCTCGCGCGCTCGGCGCTGCAAGGGCTGCGCGAGGACCTGTTCCGGGACGTGCGTGCCTACCGTCCGCTGCCCGAGGCGGCCACGGACGGGCCGTGGACCCGGCTGTTCCCGGCCCGCATACGCAAGCACCTGGGGTACTTCCCGCACGCCGTCGTGCTGTTCCTGGCCCTGATCACGCTTCTGGTGGGCATGGGGAGCTTCGGCCTCTACGGCGACGCGATCTCGGTCACCGCGGCCGGGCTCATCGCGGCGCTGCCGGTGGCGCTCACCCTGCTGCGGCCGGTCCTCGCCTTCTGGGTCTCGCTCGCGGCGGCCCCCGTCCTCATCCTGTTGACCAGCGGCAACCTCTACCCCTGGTCGGGCGGCAGCATCTTCGGGCACACCGTCGTGATGATGGTGGTCGCGGCCCGCACCCGGCCCCGCACCGCGGCCTGGATGTGGGTGCTCAGCGCGGTGTACTCGGTGCTCGCCGGGGAGGCCATGGGCGGCCTGGACTCCGGTGTCTCGGCGCCGATGCTGGTGTTCTCCGGCGTCGCCGTCGCCATCGTCACCCTGGTCCAGGTCAACCGCACCACCCAGCGCCAGGTCGTCCGGGAGCGCACGGTCACCGCCGTCGAGCGGGACAGGCGCACGCTGCTGGAAGAGCGCACGAACATCGCCCGCGAACTGCACGACGTCGTCGCGCACCACATGTCCGTGGTGGCGATCCAGGCGGAGGCGGCGCCGTACCGGGTCGAGAACCCGCCGCCCGAGCTGGAGCAGGCGTTCGTCACGATCCGGGAGAACGCGGTGGCGGCGCTCACCGAACTGCGCCGGGTCCTGGGCGTCGTACGGGCGGAGTCCTTCGAGAAGTCCGACACCCCCGAGGCCCCGCAGCCCACGCTCGCCGATCTCGACAAGCTGTTGGAGAACGTGCGGGACGCGGGCCTGACCGTCACCAAGGCCGTGACGGGCGCGGTCCGCGAGCTGCCGCAGGGCGTCGAGCTGTCGGCGTACCGGATCGTGCAGGAAGCGCTCAGCAACACGCTGCGGCACGCGCCGGGCGCCGACGCGGCGGTCGAGGTCTCCTACGTCCTCGGCGGCATCGGCCTGCGCGTCGTCAACGGCAGGCCGAACGCCCTCGCGAAGCCCTCGCCGGGAGCCGGGCACGGCATCACCGGGATGCGCGAGCGCGTCTCGATGCTCAGCGGCGAGATGACGGCGGGCCGGACGGCGGACGGCGGCTACGAGATCATGGTCTTCGTGCCGGTCGCCGCCCAGATCCCGGAACAGCGCGAGCGCGCCGACGCGGCCGGCGACAGGACCGGCGACGAGACCAGTGGAGCGGGCGCATGATCAGGGTGCTGATCGCCGACGACCAGATGATGGTGCGCGAGGGATTCTCGGTCCTCCTCGGCGCGATGCCGGACATCGAGGTCGTCGGTGAGGCGGTCAACGGGATCGAGGCGGTCGCCAAGGTACGCGAGCTGCGCCCCGACGTGGTCCTCATGGACATCCGCATGCCGGAGCTGAACGGCATCGAGGCGACCCGCGAGATCGTGGCCGCCGACGAGGGCGCCAAGGTCCTCGTCCTGACCACTTTCGACCTCGACGAGTACGTCTACCAGGCGCTGCGCGCGGGTGCTTCCGGCTTCCTCCTCAAGGACGCCTCGGCCCGCCAACTCGCCGACGGCGTACGGGTGGTGGCGAGCGGGGAGGCGCTGCTCGCGCCGTCGGTCACCCGCCGGCTGATCACCGAGTTCTCCAAACTCTCCGAGATCCCGAAGCTGCCCGCCGTGCAGAACCCGGACGCGTACGGCGAACTGACCGAGCGCGAGACGGAGGTGCTCGTCCTCATCGCGCAGGGCCTGTCGAACGCGGAGATCGCCGAGCGGCTGGTGGTCGCCGAGTCGACGATCAAGACGCATGTCAGCCGGGTCCTGGTGAAACTGGGTCTGCGCGACCGCACACAGGCGGCCGTCTTCGCGTACGAGGCACGTCTGGTCACACCGGGGTGAGCGGGACTAACGTCCCCGCATGGAAGCCCCCGCCCCGTTCGACCCCTGGTCCCCGGCCTTCGTCGCCGACCCGTACCCCGCGTACGCGGCGCTGCGGGAGGCCGGCCGGGTCCACTGGTTCGAGCCCACGCGCCAGTACCTGATCCCGCACCACGCCGACGTCTCGGCGCTCCTGCGCGAGCGCCGGCTCGGCCGCACCTATCAACACCGGTACACACACGAGGAGTTCGGCCGCACCGCGCCGCCGCCCGAGCACGAGCCGTTCCACACCCTCAACGACCACGGCATGCTCGACCTCGAACCCCCGGACCACACGCGCATCCGGCGCCTCGTCTCGAAGGCCTTCACCCCGCGTACGGTCGAGCAACTGCGGCCGTACGTGGAGAAGTTGGCCGGTGAGCTGGTGGCGGGTCTGGTCGCGGACGGCGGCGGCGACCTGCTCACGGCGGTCGCCGAACCCCTCCCGGTCGCCGTCATCGCGGAGATGCTCGGCATCCCGGAGTCCGACCGCCCCCTCCTGCGCCCCTGGTCGGCGGCGATCTGCGGCATGTACGAGCTGAACCCGCCGGAGGAGACGGCCCGCGCGGCGGTCCGCGCCTCGCTCGAATTCACCGCCTACCTGCGCGAGTTGATAGCGGAACGGCGCCGTCGACCCACCGCCACCGACCTGATCTCCGGCCTGATCGCGGCGCACGACGAGAACGACGACCGGCTCACCGAACAAGAGATGATCTCGACCTGCGTCCTGCTCCTGAACGCCGGGCACGAGGCCACCGTCAACTCCACCGCGAACGGCTGGTGGGCCCTCTTCCGCCACCCCGGCCAACTGGCGGCGCTCCGCGCGGACCACACCCTGATCCCCGGCGCCGTCGAGGAGCTGATGCGCTACGACACTCCGCTCCAGCTCTTCGAACGCTGGGTGCTCGACGACATCGAGATCGCGGGCGTCACCCTCCCGCGCGGCTCCGAGGTGGCCCTCCTCTTCGGCTCGGCCAACCACGACCCGGCGGTCTTCCCCGACCCGGCCCGCCTCGACCTGACCCGCACCGACAACCCCCACATCTCCTTCAGCGCAGGCATCCACTACTGCATCGGCGCACCCCTGGCCCGGATCGAACTCGCCGCGTCCATGCGGGCGTTGCTCACCCAGGCCCCCGCACTGCGCCCGGCCGCGGAACCGTCCCGCAAACCGAACTTCGTGATCAGGGGCCTGGAGGGCCTCCCCGTCGAGCTGTGAACAGCCGGTGCACCAGGGCCCCCGCCAGAGCCCCGGCACCGACCCCGCCGACCAGACAGAGGGGCAGCTCGACGAAGAACACCCGCCACTCCGGCCCCTGCTCGAACCGGTTCACCCGCCCCTGCGCCCGCACGGCCCACACCGCGATCCCGGCCCCGAGCCCGGCGAGCGCGGTGAGGCATCCGGCGGCGGCTTGCGTGCGTTGTCCCATGTCCAGGACGGACGTGCGAATTCCGTGGCCGGTTTCAGGATGCCGGCCACGCGCACGGGTGATCGCGGGGTGATCGGGCCCGCCCGTGCGTTCGCCTCGGCAAAGCTGGTGCCCGCCTGGAAAGGAGGGCACCATGACGGTTATGGCAGAGCGCACGCTGTCCGTGGAGGAGTTCGAGAAGATCGCCGAGTTCTCCGGCAAGGAGACCGAGGCCGTCAGGTTGGAGTTCATCAACGGACGGATCGGGATCAAGGGTGTGACGGACGCAAATCACAGCGCACTCATCATGTGACTGGTCCGGCGGTGCATGCAGGCACGGCCGGAGCTCGACCTCACGCCTACCTTGGGACTCAAGGTCGAGGCGTATCGAAAGGGCCGGGCGGAGCCCGACGGCGTACTTGCCCCGGTGGACCGTTTCGTCGGGCAGGGGAACTGGGTGGATGCCGAGGGCGTCCTGATGACGGTCGAGATCGCGTCGTACGACTCCGACACGTCCGCCCGGGGCCGGGTGGAGAAGCCCGCCGCCTACGCCGAGGCGGACATCCCCGTCCATCTGCTGGTGGACCGGGATGCCGGCGCGCTCATCGTGCACAGCAACCCGGACCCGGAGAACTCGCACTACCGCGACACCCACACGGCTCTCTTCGGCGAGCGCGTCCGGCTGCCCGATCCCGTCGGGATCGAGTTGGACACGGAGCAACTCAAGCGGTACGTCAGCTGACCGCGGTCCCACCGGCGATCCGGCGGGACCACAACACGACAGCACCCGTGTCAGGCCGACAGATCCCGGCGCCGCAGCCCCGCAAGCCCGGCCCCCACGAGCGCGACCGCGATCAGTGTCAGCGTCAGCACCGGAGGCCACGCCATCTCCCCGCCCGGCAGCTTCGGCAAGTGGCCGTACGGGGACAGGCCCATCACCGTCTGCGGCACCTTCAGCGCCGGGCCGATCCAGCCGAGGAGCAGGGCCGCCCCTGCCGTGCCCCACGCGGCCGGCGCGGCCCGCGGGGCGATGCCGTACAGGAGTACCGCGACGCCGCCGAGGGTCCAGATCGCCGGGAGCTGGACCAGGCAGGCGCCGATGAGCGGCCCGACGTCCCGGCCGTGGCCGATCGCCAGGCCGAGGCCGCCGAGGAGCATGATGAGCGCGGCTCCCGCGAAGGCGATCACCAGGTGGCCCGCGGCCCAGCCGAGCCGCCCGACCGCGTTCGCCAGGACCGGCTCCGCCCGCTGCGAGGTCTCCTCGCCGTGCAGCCGCAGGACGGACTGGACGACGTACAGCGCGGCGATCATCCCGAGCATCCCCGCCATCGTGGCGAGGAAGGCGTCGGTGATGCCGGAGCGGCCGCCCATCCGCTCGATGATGTCGAGGGTGTTCCGGTTGTCGCCGATCAGGTCGCTCGCCCCCTCGGCCATGCCGCCGAAGACGGCACCGGCCGCGAGGAACCCCGCCGACCAGCCCGCCAGGCTGCCCCGCTGCAGCCGCAGGGCCAGCGCGCCGGCCGTGCCGAGCCGCCCGGTCGCGGGCCCCGGCCGGCTCGGCAGGAAGCTCATGCCGAGGTCGCGCCGCCCGGCCAGCCCGTACGCCACCGCGCCCTGCAGCGCGACCGCCGCGGCGAACAGGAGGAGCACCCACCAGCGCTCACCGGCGAACGACCGCACCTGCCCGACCCAGCCGAGGGGCGAGAGCCACGTCAGCGCGGACGAGCCGGCGCCGGTCCCCGCGTCACCGGCCGCCCGCAGCACGAACGCGGCGCCGAGCAGCGCCGCCGTCCCGCCCCGCGCGAGCCGCGCGCTCTCGGTGAACTGCGCGACGACGGCCGCCGTCGAGGCGAACACCGCCCCGGCCCCGCCGACCGCGATCCCGAACGCGAGCGCCCCGGCGCCGCCCTGCGCGGCGAGACCGCCCGCGAGCAGCAACGCCAGTACGCCGTCGGCCACCAGGGCCGTGAGCAGCGCGGCCGTCAGCGGCGCCCGGCGCCCCACCATCGCCGCCGAGACCAGCTCCTGACGGCCGCTCTCCTCCTCGTCACGGGTGTGCCGTACGACGATGAGCAGGCTCATCACGGCGGCGAGCACCGCGGCGAACGTGCCGATGCGCCAGGCGGTGAGCGCGCCCAGCGAGTCGGCGAAGACCGGCCCGTACAGGGCGCGCATCGAGCCGTTGGTGTTCATGGTGTGCAGGACGTCGGCGCGCTCGGCGGCCGTGCGGTACACGCTGCCGAGCGAGGTCGGCATGGACAGCACCATCAGCGCGATGATCGCTACCCAGACCGGGATCAGTGCGCGGTCGCGGCGCAGGGCGAGCCTCAACAGCGTTCCGGTGCCCGCCAGTTGGCGACCGCCGCCGGTCCGCGCGGCGAACCGGGTACCGGATACGCCGGGTACGAGGGCGCTCATCGCGACACCGCTTCCTTCTGCGTGCTCTGCGCGTGCGTCACGTCGTCCTGGTAGTGCCGCAGGAACAGCTCCTCCAGGGTCGGCGGCGTGCTGGTCAGCGACCGCACGCCCGTCGCGGTCAGCGCCCGCAGCACCGCGTCCAGCTCGCCGGTGTCGACCTGGAGCCCGACCCGGTTGCCCTGTACGTCGAGGTCGTGCACGCCCGGCAGCCCGGCCAACCCGCTGGGCTCGCCCGCGAGTTCGGCCGTGACGCTGGTCCGCGTCAGGTGCCGCAGCTGCGCGAGCGACCCGCTCTCCACGGTCCGGCCCTTGCGGATGATGCTGACGCGGTCGCACAGCTCCTCGACCTCGCTGAGGATGTGCGACGACAGCAGCACCGTCTGCCCGCGCTCGCGCGCGGCCTCCTCGACGTACGACTGGAAGACCTCCTCCATCAGCGGGTCGAGCCCGGAGGTCGGCTCGTCCAGGATGAGCAGATCGACGCCGGACGCGGCGAAGGCGGCGACCAGCGCGACCTTCTGCCGGTTGCCCTTGGAGTACGCGCGGCCCTTCTTGGTCGGGTCGAGTTCGAAGCGCTCCAGGAGCTCCGCCCTGCGCGCCGTGTCGAGGCCGCCGCGCAGCCGCCCGTACAGGTCGATGACCTCGCCGCCGCTGAGGTTGCGCCACAGGGTGACGTCTCCGGGGACGTACGCGATGGTGCGGTGCAGGTCGACGGCGTCGGCCCAGGGGTCGCGGCCGAGCAGTTGCGCGGCGCCGGAGTCGGCGCGCAGCAGGCCGAGCAGCACCCGGATGGTGGTGGACTTGCCCGATCCGTTCGGGCCGAGGAAGCCGTGCACCTCACCGGCCTCGACGTCGAGGTCGAGGCCGTCCAGCGCGTGCGTCCCGCCGAACGACTTGTGCAGTCCGGAGACCGTGATCGCCTTCGTCATGTTTTCGAACGTACGCTGATTTCACAAACTTGTGAAGTTAATGAAGCGTATAAACTCGCGAGCGGGGACCCGGAGCCCCGGAGAGACGGACGCGGGAGAGATGATCGGGACATGAGCAGCAAGGAAGCCGGACGCGCGCAGAAGGCTGACGAGGCGGAACAGGCGGTCGCGGCCTCCCGTTTCGTCGAGCGGTTCGCGGGCCAGCTCGTCGAGGCAGGCCTGCCCCGGATGCCCGCGCGGATCTTCGCGGCGCTGCTCTCCTCGGAGGCGGGCGCGCTCACCGCGGCCGAACTGGGGGAGCGGCTGCAGGTCAGCCCGGCGGCGGTGTCCGGAGCGGTGCGCTATCTGACACAGGTCCACATGGTCACCCGCGAGCGGGAGCCCGGGACGCGGCGCGACCTGTTCCGGGTGCACGGCAACCAGTGGTACGAGGCCCTCGCGAGCCGCGACAGCGTCCTGAAGCGCTGGGTCGACGCGCTGACGGACGGCGTCGAGAGCCTGGGCCCCGACTCCGAGGCGGGCCGACGCCTCGGCGAGACCCTGGCGTTCTTCGAGTTCGTCCAGACCGAGCTGGGCGGCCTCATGGACCGCTGGCGCGAGCACCGCAAGACGCTCGGCCTGGACTGAACCCGGAGCGGGGGATCACGGAAGTGTCAGGCCCCACGCCCCCGCCCGCACCGTCCAGGTCCGGCTGCGCACCGGGCCCGCGATGGCCAGGGCGTCCGCCCGGTAGCGGAAATCCTCTCCGGACACGGTGACCGCGCGGGCCTGCGCCCGCAGCGGTGCCGAACCCGGGGCCGCCCGCCGGACCTCGACGCGGGCGAGGCCCGTTCCCATGGCGGGTTTCACCGAGACGCCCTCCACCGGCTCGTCGAGGTCGATCAGCGTCACGCCGTCCACCTCGACCCGCAGCCGCGCCTGCGCCCCGGACTCCAGGGTCGTGACGCGCGCGGGCCGCGCCGCGAGCGTGCGCACCAGCGAGCGGCACGTACGCAGCCACGGCGGCCCCGCGCCGATCAGTCCCGCCCGGGTCTCGGCGAGCGGCGGAATGCGCAGACCGCCGAGCACCACCCCGTCGCTCTCGTCCACCAGCAGATCCAGCCGGTGCTCGGCGCCGTCCAGCGCGGCCCGCGCCGCCGCCACCGTCTGCACAGGAATCCCGAGCGAGCGCGCGAGAGAGACCGCACCGCCCACGGGGATCATCGACAGCACCGCCGCGGACAGCTCCCGCTCGCGGTGCAACAGGGAGACCGCACGCACCAGCGCCCGGTCGTCGCCGATCACCACGGGGCGCCGCGCACCCCGTCTGGCCAGCGCTTTCGCGAATTCCTCCGGTCCCTCGGGCAGGCACACCTTGACGCTGGCGCCCGCGCACAGCACGTCCTTGGCGATACGCACGGACTCCCCGTCCGCGCGCCGGGCGACGGGGTCCACGAGCACCAGCACCTGCCTCGTCAGCCCCTCGTCCGTCCGGTCGGATGAATGGTCCAAAGCCGCCACCTCGGCCTTGCCTCGCTTCCTCGGGTAGCATCTTTGTGCAAGAGCCCCTTGCGCTATTGCGCCAGGGGCTTGGTCTATTCCGGGGCACCCCAAGGCTTACGCATTCATCAGTGGCTGCGGCCCCTGACCTTGGACATGCCCCGACCGGAAGGGGTGTACGCCTGTGCCCGCACTTGTGCTGCTCGGTGCTCAGTGGGGTGACGAAGGCAAGGGAAAGGCCACCGATCTGCTCGGTGGATCCGTGGACTATGTAGTGCGCTATCAGGGCGGCAACAACGCCGGCCACACGGTTGTCGTAGGCGACCAGAAGTACGCGCTGCATCTCCTCCCTTCCGGAATCCTCTCGCCGGAGTGCACGCCGGTCATCGGAAACGGTGTCGTCGTCGACCCGTCGGTCCTGCTCTCCGAGCTGAGCGGTCTGAACGAGCGCGGCGTCGACACGTCCAAGCTCCTGCTCAGCGGTAACGCGCACATCATCACGCCGTACAACGTGACCGTCGACAAGGTGACGGAACGCTTCCTCGGCAAGCGCAAGATCGGTACGACGGGACGCGGCATCGGCCCGACCTACGCGGACAAGATCAACCGCGTCGGCATCCGCGTCCAGGACCTCTACGACGAGTCGATCCTCACCCAGAAGGTCGAAGCGGCGCTGGAGGGCAAGAACCAGCTCCTCACCAAGGTCTTCAACCGCCGCGCCATCGAGACCCAGCAGGTCGTCGAGGAGCTTCTCGGCTATGCGGAGCAGATCAAGGGCTACGTCGCCGACACCACCCTGATCCTCAACAAGGCGCTCGACGAGGACAAGGTCGTGCTCTTCGAGGGCGGCCAGGGCACGCTCCTCGACATCGACCACGGCACGTATCCCTTCGTCACGTCGTCCAACCCGACCGCGGGCGGCGCCTGCACGGGCGCCGGCGTCGGTCCGACGAAGATCAGCCGGGTCATCGGCATCCTCAAGGCGTACACGACCCGAGTCGGCGCGGGCCCGTTCCCGACCGAGCTGTTCGACGAGGACGGCGAGGCGCTGCGCCGCATCGGCGGCGAGCGCGGTGTCACCACCGGCCGTGACCGTCGCTGCGGCTGGTTCGACGCGGTGATCGCCCGCTACGCGACCCGCGTGAACGGTCTCACCGACTTCTTCCTCACCAAGCTCGACGTCCTCACCGGCTGGGAGCAGATCCCCGTCTGTGTCGCGTACGAGATCGACGGCAAGCGCGTCGAGGAGCTCCCGTACTCGCAGTCCGACTTCCACCACGCGAAGCCGGTCTACGAGATGCTCCCCGGCTGGTCCGAGGACATCACGAAGGCCAAGACCTTCGCGGACCTCCCGAAGAACGCGCAGGCGTACGTCAAGGCGCTGGAGGAGATGTCCGGCGCCCCCATCTCGGCGATCGGCGTGGGCCCCGGCCGCACCGAGACGATCGAGGTCAACTCGTTCCTGTAGGCGACGGGCCGCAGCGCACCAGCTGTGCACCGACCGCGCCCCGGTCCGCTTCGGCGGGCCGGGGCGCGGTCGTCTCAGCCGGACTTGTCGTACGTCAGGGTCTGCTTCTTGCCGGCCGAGTCGATCATGACGCGGCGCAGCTGTCCCGTGGACAGGAGCGTGATCGTGCTCGGATTGCCGGGCTTGCAGGCGGCCGCGGGCTCGGCGACCACCGGGTCCGTGTCGCCGATGCGCAGCGTGGAGTCCGTCGACGACGTCAACTCGCCCTGGAACACGCAGTGGTAGGGCTCCCCGTTGTTCTGCGTGCCGTCGGCCGTCATGGACAGCACCGTGTCGCCCGAGTTGCCCTGCTGGATGACGATGCGGCGCGGATGGTGCCCGCTGGCGTTGTCGATCGCGCCCGCCCACGTGCCCAGGAACTCCGTGGGGATCTCGCCCGCCTCGGACTCCTGGGTCTGCTCCGGCTCCGTGGACCGCTGGGGCGTGGGGGTGGGCGTCGGTGTGGGCGAGTCGGGGCCCGGCTGGACGGGGGCCGTGGGGGACGGCGACCGCGTACCGTCCTGGGCCTTCGCGTCCGGCTTGCCGTCGTCCTTCATCAGGGCGTAGACCGAACCGCCGGCGCCGAGAGCCACTATCAGGGCGACCGCGATCAGCGCCGCCGTGGAGCGGCCCCCGCGCGGGGGCTCCTGCCGCGGGGCGACGAGCGGCGGGACGCCGGGGCCGTAGGGCGGGGTCGGGCCGTAACTCCCCTGCGGGTAGCCGTAGGCGGCCGCCTGGTGCGGATAGCCGTACGCCGGCGGATTGTGCACGGGCGCGGGAGGGGGCGTGGGCGCGGGCGCCGGGGGCGGGGCCGCGGGCTCCTGGCCGACCACCATCGTGGGCAGATGGCCGAGCTGGGCGGCGCCCGGCTTCCCGGGCGGCGGCACGGGACTCCGCGCCTCCTGTCCCGGCGCCTCCTGGCCCTGTGCTCCCTGCTCCTGAGCCGCCTGCTCCGGATCCTCGGAGTCCAGCAACTGCACGGCGTGGCGGCCCAGTTGGGCGACGAGCGCGCCCGGCAGCCACGGGTCGCGGGTGCGGCCGCCGTCGCCCAGGGTGTCCTCGGCGCCGGTCCGCTCCAGGATCTCCGCCGGTGAGGGACGCTCCCCGGGCTCTTTGCGCAGGCAGTCCCGGACGAGCTCCTGCAGCCCCTCCGGGAGGGCGGCCAGGTCCGGCTCCTCCTGGGCGATACGGAACATCAGGGCGTGCACCCCGCTGTTGGACGTGCCGAAGGGCAGCGCGCCGGTCGCCGCGTACGCCAGGACCGAACCCAGGCAGAACACGTCGCACGCCGGGGTGATCCGGTCGCCGCGCACCTGCTCGGGCGCCATGAATCCGGGCGAGCCGACGAGTGCGCCGGTGCGGGTCAGGCCGCCGTCGGTGACGGTCTCCAGGGCGCGCGCGATGCCGAAGTCGATGACGCGCGGGCCGTCGATGGTGACCAGCACGTTCGACGGCTTGAGGTCGCGGTGGATCAGCCCCGCCTCGTGGATGTCCTTGACCGCGTGCGCGAGGCCGGCCGCGAGAATGCGTACGGAACGCTCCGGCAGCGCGCCGTAGTCGTGCGAGACGACCTGCTGCAGGGCCGGGCCCGCGACGTACCCCGTCGCCACCCACGGGATCTCCGCGTCCGTGTCCGCGTCGAGCACGGGCGCCGTCCACGCGCCGCCGACCCGCCGCGCGGCCTGCACCTCCTGCCGGAACCGGGACCTGAACTCCTCCTGTTCCGCGAGCTCTTGACGGACCAGCTTCACCGCGACGGTGCGGCCGCGCTCCGAGCGCGCCAGGTACACCTGTCCCATGCCGCCCGCGCCGAGCCGGCCCAACAGCCGGTACGCGCCGATGTGTTGCGGATCCCCTGACCCCAGCGACTCGAGTCTCTCCATGTCGCGCCACCCTCCCCCGTACGTGACCAACAAATCGAGAATAGTGCGGCTATACGACAGAGAGGCCCGGCTTGTCTTCTACGGTTCCGTAACGAGTACGCAGAGTGATACGTGGAGAGGGATGCGTATGGAAGTTTGCTTCCGGTAAACGGAAAGGCCCGGGAACGCCCCCTATTCACCAGGAGACCGTGTGATCCCCGCCGTACGCGCCATAGGGCGCGCCGCACTCGCCGCCCGGCCGCTCTCGCTCGACGAACTCAACAGCAGGGCCCAGCTGTTGACCCGCCGCGACCAGCGCTATCTCGTCCCGGTGGAGGTCTTCGCGGACTTCGCGGCGCTGCTCACGGACCCGCGGCGGGCGGGCGGCCCGTTCCGCGCGCTGTCGGTGGGCGGGCGGCGCTGGTTCGCGTACCGCTCGACCCATTACGACACCGCCGACCTGCGCACGTACCACGACCACCGGCAGGGACGCCGGCTCCGCTACAAGATCCGCGAGCGGCTCTACCGGGACAGCGGCGAGCGGCAGTTCGAGATCAAACTGACGGACGGGCGGGGCGAGACGGTCACGCACCGCCGCCGCCTCACCGGCGAGGAGCAACTGCTCGACCCGGCCGGGCAGGGCTTTCTCGCCGGAGTGCTGGGCGGGGTGTACGAGGTCGAGGCGCCGGGGGAGCTGCGGCCCTCCCTGGTGACCGACTACCAGCGGGCCACGTTCGTCGCCGACGGGCAGCGGGTCACCTGCGACGCGGGCCTGGTGGTGCGGGAGGCCGCCGCGGACGGGCGCTCCGTGCGGGCCGACGGCGGTCTGGTGCTGGTGGAGACCAAGACACGCGGGCCCCTGACGGAGGCGGACCGGCTGCTGCACCGGTTCGGGGTGCGGGCGTGCGCGTTCACGAAGTACGGCGGAGGACTCGCGGCGCTGTACCCGGGGCTGGGGGCGGAGCGGTGGGTGCGGGACGCTTTTCCGGGGGCCGCCTAGTCGCCGTGGGGGCGGTGGATTCGTGGGCGTCCGCGGCCCGGTGGGGCTTCTCGCGCGGTTTCCCGCGCCGCCGGAGCGCGCGGCTCCGCCGCAGCCTCATGAGGCTGGGCCGACGCGCCTCTCAGGGGCGCGGGGAACCGCGCGCTCGGCCACGGCGGTGGCGCGCCTTCGGGACGGCGGGGCCCGGCAGACGCCCGGCCCCCTCCGGCGCGGCGCACACCCGGGGCGACAGGGTGTCGCGTTCATCGCTGTCCCACAGACAGGACGCCGATAGTGCGGCGGCATCCCGCGCATTTACCCTCGGGCCCATGACCCCTCAGCCGAATCCCCAGGTCGGCGCCGCCGTGAAGGCCGCGGACCGCGCACACGTGTTCCACTCCTGGTCCGCACAGGAGCTCATCGATCCGCTCGCCGTCGCCGGTGCCGAAGGCTCGTACTTCTGGGACTACGACGGCAACCGCTACCTCGACTTCTCCTCCGGGCTCGTCTACACGAACATCGGGTACCAGCACCCGAAGGTCGTCGCCGCGATCCAGGAGCAGGCCGCGACGATGACGACGTTCGCGCCCGCCTTCGCCATCGAGGCGCGCTCCGAGGCCGCACGCCTCATCGCCGAGCGCACCCCCGGCGACCTCGACAAGATCTTCTTCACCAACGGCGGCGCCGACGCCGTCGAGCACGCCCTGCGGATGGCCCGCCTGCACACGGGCCGCCCGAAGGTACTCTCCGCGTACCGCTCGTACCACGGCGGCACCCAGCAGGCCGTCAACGTCACCGGTGACCCGCGCCGTTGGGCCAACGACACGGGTACGGCCGGTGTCGTCCGCTTCTGGGCGCCCTTCCTCTACCGCACCCGCTTCTACGCGGAGACGCAGGAGCAGGAGTGCGCGCGGGCCCTGGAGCACCTGGAGGCGACGATCCAGTTCGAGGGTCCCTCGACGATCGCCGCGATCATCCTGGAGACCGTCCCGGGCACGGCGGGCATCATGCTGCCGCCGCCGGGCTACCTCGCCGGCGTCCGCGCGCTGTGCGACAAGTACGGCATCGTCTTCGTCCTCGACGAGGTCATGGCGGGCTTCGGCCGTACGGGCACCTGGTTCGCGGCGGACCTGTACGACGTGACGCCGGACCTGATGACCTTCGCGAAGGGCGTCAACTCGGGCTACGTGCCGCTGGGCGGCGTCGCGATCTCCGCCGCCATCGCCGAGACCTTCGCCAAGCGCCCCTACCCCGGCGGCCTCACCTACTCCGGGCACCCGCTGGCCTGCGCCGCCGCCGTCGCCACCATCAACGTGATGGAGGAGGAGGGCATCGTCGCGCACGCCGCGAAGCTCGGCTCCGAGGTCATCGAGCCGGGGCTGCGGGAGCTGGCCGAGCGGCATCCGTCGGTCGGCGAGGTGCGCGGCACCGGCATGTTCTGGGCGCTCGACCTCGTACGGGACCGGGAGACGCGGGAGCCGCTGGTGCCGTACAACGCGGCCGGGGAGGCGAACGCGCCGATGGCCGCGTTCGCCGCCGCCGCCAAGGGGCAGGGCCTGTGGCCCTTCGTGAACATGAACCGCACGCACGTGGTGCCGCCGCTGAACATCACGGAGGCGGAGGCCAAGGAGGGCCTGGCGGCGCTGGACACCGCGCTCGCCGCCGCGGACGCGCACGTGGCGTAGGTCCCGGGCGGGGAGCCGGCCGGTGGGCCGGGCGGGTGAGGGGGTCGGCCCCCTCACTCCCTCCGGCTCAGCCTCGGCCTCAGCTGAAGATGATCATCGAACCCTGGGCCAGGCTGCGCGTCGCGGCCTGGTGCAGGCCCAGCCAGACGTGCCGTTCCCGGGCGAAGGGGCTGTCGTCCGGCGGAACGGGCGCGGCCGGTTCCTCCAGCGCCGTGGGGGCCGCGGGCGGAGCGGGCGGCCGGGGCGGGTTCGCCGGGTCGATGCCGATCGCGGGCGCCACGTACTCCAGCTCGCGCAGCAACGCGTGGGACGAGCCCAACGGGCCCCCACCCTCCAGGAGTTCGTCGTTCGACAGCGGCGCCGGGAAGTCCACGGGGACGTACGCGCCCGCGTGGTCGTAGTGCCACACCAGATGCGACCCCTGCGCCGTCGACTCGAACATCTCCAGCAACTGCTCGTAGTCACCGCCCAGTTCGTCCACCGGCGTGACGGCGAGCCCGCACATCTGCAGCAGGTACGCCCGGCGCAGGAAGTGCAGCGCGTCGTAGTCGAACCCCGCGACCGGCGCCACGTCGCCGGAGAGCCCCGGCATGTACGCGTACACCGGTACCGATGGCAGGCCTGCCTCGTGCAACGCCTTGTCGTAGAGCGCGAGTTCCTCGGCGAAGGGATTGTCGGGGCTGTGGCACAGCACGTCGACGAGCGGGACGAGCCACAGGTCACAGGCCAAGGGGGCTCCTCAGGACTCCGGTTGCACGGCGTGTTCCAGGCGTACGTCAGGGTAGTGTGCGGCAGCCCGCCACAGCCCTGTCTTGCAGCTACCCAACCTCAGGCGCTCTGCTCACCCGAGAGCCGCTCGATCAGGCTGAGGGAGTCCATGTTGTACGACGCGATGATCGCGTACGCGGCCGGGGCGTCCCGTCGGGCCAGGGCGTCCACGAGATCGCAGTGCCCGGACCACAGGCTGCCCTTGAGGTCGCCGGCCCGGCGCAGGTGCGGGACCGCGCACATCCAGGACTGGACGCGCAGCCGGTGGAAGAAGTCGGAGAGGTACGGGTTGCCGAAGAGGGCGGAGAGCTCCCGCCAGAACCGCAGGTCGTAGCCGATCAGGACGTTCAGGTCACCGGCCCCGGCGGCGCGGGCCGCCTCCTCGCCGCGGCGGCGCACACCGGCGAGGGCCTTCGGGGAGCTCGCATCGGGCTCGGAGTTGTCGGCCAGGCCGCGGAAGATGCCGTCGGCGACGAGGCTGCGGGCCTGGATCATCGCGCGGTAGTCCGCCAGGGAGTACTCGTGGACGCGGAAGCCGCGGTGCTGTGCGGAGTCGAGCAGCCCCTGTGCCGAGAGGTCGACGAGGGCCTCGCGCACCGGGGTGGCCGACACCCCGTACCCGTCGGCGATCTCCTTGACGGTGAACTCCTGGCCGGGGCTCAGGCGGCCCGCCAGGATCTCGTCGCGCAACGCGTCCGCGATCTGCCGGCGCAGGGTGTTGCGGGTGACGGCGGGGCCGTCGAAAGCGGGCACGGGTCGGGTCCCCCGGTTGGGCTGGCGATGGATGGTGCTCGAACGCCGCCCCACCCTATGCCTCCGGCCCGGACCCGCCGTCCGCGCCCCGGGCGGCTACCTGGGCTCCGGCGGGCGCTGCCTCGGCATGTTCGGGCGGGTGCCCGGCGGGAGCGGGAAACGGCCCTGGGGCGGGTCCGGGGGGCGGGACGGCGAGGGGGACACGGACTGCAGGGGCAGCGGGGCGGGACCGGAGCGGAACTCCAGCATCCAGTCCGCCGTCTCGGCCCGGACCAGCTCCGTCACGTCCTCCGAGAAGCGCCGCAACACGGACAGGCACCGCTCGGCGGCCTCGCTCGCCGTGCCCTCGGTCGGGCCGAGCACCTCCCGGACACCCTCCGACGCCCAGTCGAACTGCAGCACCTGCAACCGCCGCTGCACGGCCTGCGCCGTCGCGACATCGCGCATCCAGCCCGAGGTCAGCCCGGCATACCGGTCGCACCCGGCACAGGCCACCGCGAGCAGCAGCGCGACGTACCCCCAGAGCGCGGCCCCGCTCACCACCCCGGTCAGTTCGAGCAGCGGCAGCACGCCCCCGGCGACCGCCGCGAGCACCGCCCCGCCGCGCAGCGCCCGCGCCCCCCGCCGCTTCCACACCCGGTCGGCGAGGTACCAGGACACGGTCAGCAGGGCACCCCGCTCGACCCACCGGTACAGCTCGTCGAGGCGCTCGGCGGGCTCGGCCCAGTCGCCGAGCGGGAACGCGCGTCCCATCAGGTCGCCGTCCGAGCTGCTCCGCCCCTCGTCCCGCCCCTCCTGGGGAGGTCCTTCGGGCTGCATCTCCGGCTGACTCACCCGGCACTCCCTCGACTGGCACTGACTGGCACTGACTGGCACTGGTTACGGCTGGGGCTGAATGTGCAGCATCTTCCTACCGCCCAATGGGTGGCCAAGGTCCCGTTTTCGCGGGTTTTCCGCTCAGAAGTGGGCCTTGATCAGGTATAGGAGATCAGCCCGTCTCACTCGAAAGAGTGCAGTGCCAGGTGCCGGGGCGGGCGCCCCCCGGACCACGTAGGCTCGTTTCAGGGGTACGCACCCCCCGAATACACCCGCGGACGGACCGCGGCGAACCGCGACGACGAATCGGAACAGGAGCTGATCGTGATCCCCGGTGGTGGCCAGCCCAACATGCAGCAGCTGCTCCAGCAGGCCCAGAAGATGCAGCAGGACCTCGCGGTGGCGCAGGAGGAGCTGGCGCAGACCGAGGTCGAGGGCCAGGCGGGCGGAGGGCTTGTCAAGGCGACGGTGACCGGCTCCGGCGAACTGCGCGGCCTCGTCATCGACCCGAAGGCGGTCGACCCGGAGGACACCGAGACCCTCGCCGACCTGGTGGTCGCGGCGGTCCAGGCGGCCAACGAGAACGCGCAGACCCTGCAGCAGCAGAAGCTCGGCCCGCTCGCCCAGGGACTCGGCGGCGGCAGCGGCATCCCGGGCCTCCCCTTCTAGGGCCGGCGCCAACTACCGTACGTACCAGGCACCAGAGCAGCATTTACGGAAGGCATTCGACCCGTGTACGAAGGCGTGGTCCAGGACCTCATCGACGAGTTGGGCAGGCTGCCCGGCGTCGGTCCCAAGAGCGCGCAGCGGATCGCCTTCCACATCCTGCAGGCGGAGCCCACGGACGTACGGCGCCTCGCCCAGGCCCTGATGGAGGTCAAGGCGAAGGTCCGCTTCTGCGCGACGTGCGGCAACGTGGCGCAGGAGGAGCTGTGCAACATCTGCCGTGACCCGCGCCGCGACCTCACCGTCATCTGTGTCGTCGAGGAGCCCAAGGACGTCGTCGCGATCGAGCGCACCCGGGAGTTCCGGGGCAAGTACCACGTGCTCGGCGGCGCGATCAGCCCGATCGAGGGCGTGGGTCCGGACGATCTGCGGATACGAGAACTTCTCGCCCGCCTCGCCGACGGGACGGTCACCGAGCTCATCCTCGCCACCGACCCGAACCTGGAGGGCGAGGCCACGGCGACGTACCTCGCCCGCATGATCAAGCCCATGGGCCTGAAGGTCACCCGCCTGGCCAGCGGCCTCCCCGTCGGGGGCGACCTGGAGTACGCGGACGAGGTCACCCTCGGCCGGGCCTTCGAGGGGAGACGACTCCTAGATGTCTGACGCCACGCTGCACGCCACCGCTCCGGATCCGGACGATTTCGCGGTCCAGATCTCCGACCAGATCGAGTCGTTCATCGTCGCGGTCACCGAGATCGCCAAGGGCGACGAGCCGGACTCGGCCATCCCGTTCCTGCTGCTCGAGGTCTCCCAGCTGATGCTGGCGGGCGGCCGGCTCGGTGCCCACGAGGACATCGTCCCGGACGAGCGCTACGAGCCGGACCTCGGCCCGGAGCAGGACGTGGACGAGCTGCGCGAGCGGCTGGCGCTGATGCTCGAACCCGTCGACGTCTACTCCGAGGTCTTCGACCCGTACGAGCCCCGCAAGCCCCGGGTCGCGGCCAGGATCTCCGACGACCTGACCGACGTCGTCACCGATCTGCGCCACGGCATGGCCCACTACCGCGCGGGCCGCGTCACGGAGGCGCTGTGGTGGTGGCAGTTCTCGTACTTCTCGAACTGGGGCTCCACGGCCTCCGCGACCCTGCGCGCGCTGCAGTCCCTGGTGGCGCACGTCCGGCTGAACCAGCCGCTGGACGACCTCGACGGCCTGGACACGGACGAGGACCTCGCGGCCGCCGAGGACACCCTCGCCGAGGAGGCCGGGCAGGTCATGGTCGAGGAGATCGCCGGGCCGCTCGGCCTGCGCACGGTCAAGTAGGGCGGCGTCCGGTGCGGGCCCACGGGGTCGCATGTGACCCGCCCCACTATTCCGCTTGCGCCCGGCCGGGTCTGGGCATGCGCTTGATCGGGCGGCCGGAACCCCGCAGACCAGAACCCCGGTGATCACGTCGTGAGCGGGACATCTCATGATGCGGTACAGCCGGGGCGGATTTCGGCCGCTCGATAGACTGAGCCGACCGCAGTACGCATACGTACATGTGGTGACAGACGGACTGAGCGAGGAGCGCACGTGGGCCTTGTCGTGCAGAAGTACGGAGGCTCCTCCGTAGCCGATGCCGAGGGCATCAAGCGGGTCGCCAAGCGCGTTGTGGACGCCAAGAAGAACGGCAACCAGGTGGTTGTCGTGGTGTCCGCGATGGGCGACACGACGGATGAGTTGATCGATCTCGCCGAGCAGGTATCTCCGATCCCTGCCGGGCGCGAATTCGACATGCTGCTGACCGCCGGAGAGCGGATCTCCATGGCCCTGCTGGCCATGGCGATCAAAAACCTGGGGCACGAGGCCCAGTCGTTCACGGGCAGCCAGGCAGGCGTCATCACCGACTCGGTCCACAACAAAGCCCGGATCATCGATGTCACGCCGGGGCGCATCCGGACCTCCATCGAAGAGGGCAACATCGCCATCGTCGCGGGGTTCCAGGGCGTCAGCCAGGAGGGCAAGAACATCACGACCCTGGGTCGTGGCGGGTCGGACACGACCGCCGTCGCCCTGGCCGCCGCGCTCGACGCGGAGGTCTGCGAGATCTACACCGACGTCGACGGTGTGTTCACCGCCGACCCGCGCGTCGTGAAGAAGGCGCGGAAGATCGACCGGATCTCCTTCGAGGACATGCTGGAGCTCGCCAGCTCCGGGTCGAAGGTGCTGCTCCACCGCTGCGTGGAGTACGCCCGCCGCTACAACATCCCGATCCACGTGCGGTCCAGCTTCAGCGGACTGCAGGGCACCTGGGTCAGCAACGAGCCGAGCGAGAAGAACAAGCAAGGGGAGAACCCCGTGGAGCAGGCGATCATCTCCGGTGTCGCGCACGACACCTCCGAGGCGAAGGTCACCGTCGTCGGTGTGCCGGACAAGCCGGGCGAGGCCGCGAAGATCTTCCGCGCCGTCGCGGACGCCGCGATCAACCTCGACATGATCGTCCAGAACGTCTCGGCCGCGTCGACCGGACTGACGGACATCTCCTTCACGCTCCCCAAGACCGAGGGCCGCAAGGCCATCGACGCCCTGGAGAAGCAGAAGGCCAACGTCGGCTTCGACTCCCTGCGCTACGACGACCAGATCGCCAAGATCTCGCTCGTCGGCGCCGGTATGAAGACGAACCCGGGTGTCACGGCCGGGTTCTTCGAGGCGCTCACCGACGCGGGCGTCAACATCGAGCTGATCTCCACCTCCGAGATCCGCATCTCCGTCGTCACGCGTGCGGACGACGTGAACGAGGCAGTGCGCGCCGTGCACTCCGCCTTCGGTCTCGACTCGGACTCCGACGAGGCCGTGGTCTACGGAGGCACCGGCCGCTGATGGCCGCAAACCCCGCAAGGCGTCCGACGCTCGCGGTCGTGGGAGCGACCGGGAGCGTCGGTGCCGTGCTGCTGCAGATCCTGTCGCAGCACGCGGACATCTGGGGCGAGATCCGGCTCGTCGCCTCGGCGCGCTCCGCGGGGCGCAAGCTCACCCTGCGCGGTGAGGAGGTCGAGGTGGTCGCCCTGGAGGAGTCCGTCTTCGACGGGGTCGACGTCGCCATGTTCGACGTGCCCGACGACATCGCCGCCCAGTGGGCGCCGGTCGCCGCCGCCAAGGGTGTCGTCGTCGTGGACAACTCGGCCGCTTTCCGGATGGACCCGGACGTGCCGCTCGTCGTCCCCGAGGTCAATCCGCACGCCGCGCGCGTGCGGCCGCGCGGCATCATCGCCAACCCGAACTGCACGACGCTCTCCATGATCGTGGCCATCGGCGCGCTGCACGCCGAGTTCGGGCTGCGCGAGCTGGTGGCCTCCAGCTACCAGGCGGTGAGCGGGGCCGGCCGCGCCGGTGTCGAGACGCTGCGCGCGCAGTTGTCCCTCGTCGCCGGTACGGAGCTGGGGATCGCCCCGGGCGATGTGCGCCGGGCCGTCGGTGACCAGACGGGGCCCTTCCCCGAGCCGGTCGCGCTGAACGTCGTACCGTGGGCCGGCTCCCTGCGCGAGGACGGCTGGTCGTCGGAGGAGATGAAGGTGCGGGACGAGTCCCGCAAGATCCTCGGGCTGCCGACCCTGAAGGTGGCCGTGACGTGTGTGCGGGTGCCGGTCGTCACGACGCACTCCCTGACCGTCCACGCCCGTTTCCAGAGCGAGGTCACCGTCGACAAGGCGCGCGAGATCCTCGCGACCGCGCCCGGTGTCGTGCTCTTCGACAATCCGGCCGCCGGTGAGTTCCCCACGCCCGCGGACGCGGTGGGCACCGACCCGACCTGGGTGGGCCGGGTGCGCCGCTCGCTCGACGACCCGACGGGGCTCGAACTCTTTGTCTGCGGGGACAATCTGCGCAAAGGCTCGGCTCTGAACACCGCGCAGATCGCGGAGCTGGTCGCCGCCGAGTTCATCGGGGCCTGAGCGGCACGTGAGCCGTGCGTGATCTGTGCCTCTCCTGACGTTCGCCTGACGATCAAACTCTTCCCATATTCAAATTCACTCGTAGGATCTGTGTAAGTTCTGTGGAGGACGGTGGTCCATACCACTGGTCCGCGCCACTGAACCGGGGGCTCTCCGACCGCAGATGGATTCTCTCCCCGTCCTGCAACCGCATGCAGGGCGGGGAGCGTCTATGCGGTCGCCTTCAAAAAGGGGGGCGGCGCCTTCACGACGGGCGGCCGAGTGCAGAGGGCAATTGGGGCATAGGGGAAGAGCAGGTACGCATGTCGGGATTTGACGGGTCGTCATCGGTGGGGATGACGAGGTCTGTCGTAAATGAGGCGCCCGACGCGTACAACCCTGACGGGGGGAAGCGTGTCCAACAGGCGTGGCAGAGGTACTCGACTTCAGAGCGGTACAAGCGAGGGGCGCGGCGCTGCGGCCCCCCCTCGCATCACTCGCGCCCCTCGGGACCAGACGTCCCCGCAGGGGCGCGACCGGCGGCATGCCGGTGATCGCCCCCATGCCCGCAGCGCTTCCGGCGCAGACGCAGGGCGTTGACGACGTGACGGCGGCCGGCACGACAGTCGATCACCTCACCGAGACGTACCGCGCCCACTACCGCTCCCTGCTGGGGCTCGCGGCGCTTCTCCTCGACGACACCGCCTCCTGCGAGGACGTCGTCCAGGAAGCGTTCATACGGGTCCACTCGGCGCGCAAACGCGTGCGCGACCCCGAGAAGACGCTGGCGTATCTGCGCCAGACCGTCGTCAACCTCTCGCGGTCGACGCTGCGGCGCCGCATCCTCGGTCTGAAGCTCCTCACCAAGCCGATGCCCGACATGGCGAGCGCGGAGGAGGGCGCGTACGACCTGCTGGAGCGGGACGCCCTCAAGGCCGCGCTGCGCGGGCTGCAGCGGCGCCAGCGCGAGGTTCTCGTCATGCGGTACTTCGCGGACATGACCGAGGCGCAGGTCGCCGCGGCGCTCGGGATATCCCTGGGTTCGGTGAAGGCGTACGGTTCGCGCGGCATCGCGGCGCTGCGCATCGCCATGGAGGCGCCCGCATGAGCCCCACGAGCCATGGGCCGGACAAGCGGTTCACGAAGCACGAGCAGGACGACGAGCACGCTGGGAACGCAACTGTGAACGACGGACTCCGTCGTCCGGCCGATGCGGAGGCCGACGACGAGCTGGGGCTGCGGCGGATGATGCGGCAGGCCGTCGCCGAGATCGCTCCCTCGGACGAGGACGAGGCCGAGGCCCTGGAGCACCTGCGCCGGGCGGTGCCCGCCCGCCGGGCCCGTAAGCGGCAGGCCGTCGTCGGTGCCGTCGCCGCCGGGGTGTTCGTCGCGATGGCGGTGCCCGCGGTGCTGCACGTGACGAACTCGGGCTCCGCCGGGGACCGGCCCTCCATCGCCGGGCACAGCGAGGCCACGCACGGCGGGACCGAGGCCGGGAAGTCCGCGGGCGGCGGGGGCGAGACCGGTGGCGGCTCGCCCTCCCACACCAAGGGCAAGGGTGAGGACGGCAAGAAGGGCAAGGACAAGGACGGCAAGGAGAAGGGCGCGGGCGGCGGCGCCTCCGGCGGCCCGGGCCCCGCGTCCACGGCCGCCGCGAGCTCCCCTGTCTGCGATGCGAACGACCTGAACGACGCGGTGGCCAGCGTCGGCCAGCCCGACGCCAGCGGCACGGTCTACGGCTCGTTCCGCATCTCGAACGGCTCGGCGGGCAACTGCACGGTCGACAGCCCCGGCAGCGTGGTCACCCTCGCCGAGGGCGCGGCCGACCCCACAAAGGTGAGCGTCGTCGACCACACGGCGGGCGACCGGGCCACCGGCCTGCCCGACCCCTCGACCGAGCCGGGCCAGCTGATCCTGGAGCCCGGGATGGCGTACGAGGTGCGGTTCGCCTGGGTACCGTCCGCGACCTGCCCGTCGACGGGCGGCGGCACCGGCGGCACGGGCGGCGGGGAGTCGCCCACGCCGACGCCCTCGCAGGACAACGCGGGTTCGTCCCCCGCCACGGGCACCACCGACTCCGGGCTCTCGACGCAGTTCGGGAGCGAGGACTCGGCGGACGGCAGCGTGGTCGTCTCGCACACGGCGGAGCCCGGTGCGCCGAGCGCCGCCGCGAAGATCCCCGACGCGTGTGCGGGCACCGTGTACCGGACGGGCGTACTGCCGGCGTCCTAGGGTCTGTCCTCAAACGCCCCTCTGCCCGGTGACGCCCGGCACGCACTCCCGCCGCACCGGGCGCAACGCCGAGTACGCCCCGTACGAGGCCCCGCGCCCGGCCCGCCGAGAGCACGCACCGAACGCCGCCGGGCCGCCCTCCGGGCGACGAGGGGAGTTTGAAGACAGGCCTTAGGCCGTTTCTTCGGTCAGTCCCAGCTCCGCGTCGCGCAGGGCCTCCGCCTCTCTGCGGACCAGGCGGAACCACATGAACAGCACGAAGCCCGCGAAGACGAACCACTCACCGGTGTAGCCGAGGTTCTGGAACGCTTTCAGGTCGAGGCCGCTGCCCTGCGCGGTGGTGGCCGGGACCGGCGTCATCTTCGCGTCCGCCGTGTCGAGCGTGACCCACGCGTCGTACACGTCGTACGGCACCAGGTTCACCAGGGACGCGGCACTGATCATGCCGAGTTGTCCCGCGGGCAGGCCGCCGGCCGTGGTCACGCCGTTCGACCCCGCGGACTCCGAGGCCTGCAGCGCCCCCACCACCGTGACCTCGCCCTTCGGCGGGGCCGGCGCCTTCGCGGCGGACGCCGTGCCGGGCAGCCAGCCGCGGACCACCGGGAGCGCCTTGCCGGTGTCGTCGACCTTCAGGAGCGTCACGACGTAGAAGCCGGTGCGCTCGCCGAGGTCGCGGTCGGGCACCAGGAGCTGCTTGTCGTAGCGCCCGGTGACCTCGGCGCGCTTGCCCGAGGTGTCCGTGCTCACGGGCAGCAGCGAGGCGAGCGGCTCGGCCGCCGCCTTCTCGTTGGCCGCCGTCCGCTCGGTCGCGGACCGGTGGTCCTGCACGCGGTCCTCGAAACGGCTGAGCTGCCACGAGCCCATGAAGACGCAGAGGGGGATCGCCAGCAGGACGAAGATGTTGATCCCCATCCAGCGGGGAGTCAGCAGGAACCGGTACACACCCCCACGGTACGGGTCCGATATAAAGGCCGGTCCCGCGACCCCCGCCCGGTCTGCGGGCTCTCAGTCGGAGCGGGGCGGCAAGTGGCGGTTCGCGAAGTCCAGTTCGAGCCCGACCTGCTTGATGCGCTCCTCCACGACGAGCGAGCCGTGCCCCGCGTCGTACCGGTACACCTCGTGCGGCGCGTCGCGGGCCACGAGCCGGTCCACGTAGTTGTCGATCTGGCGGATGGGGCAGCGCGGGTCGTTGAGCCCCGCCGAGAGGAAGACCGGGGCCTTCACGTCGTCCACGTACGTCAGCGGCGAGGACACCGTGAAGCGGTCGGGGACCTCGTCGGGGGAGCCGCCGAAGAGCGTGCGGTCCAGCGCCTTGAGGGCCTCCATCTCGTCCTCGTACGCCGCCACGTAGTCCGCGACCGGGACCGCGGCCAGGCCCACCGCCCACGCGCCGGGCTGCGTGCCGAGGCCGAGGAGGGTGAGGTAGCCGCCCCAGGAGCCGCCGGCGAGGACGAGGCGCTCGGGGTCGGCGAGGCCGCAGGCGACGGCCCACTCGCGGACGGCCGCGATGTCCTCCAGCTCGATCAGGCCGACGCGGTGCTTGAGGGCGTCGGTCCACTCCCGGCCGTACCCCGTCGAGCCGCGGTAGTTGACCCGGACCACCGCGTACCCGTGGTCGACCCAGGCCGCCGGGCCCGCGGCGAACGCGTCCGAGTCGTGCCAGGTGGGGCCGCCGTGGATCTCGAAGACCGTGGGCAGGGGACCGGTGGCGCCGGCCGGCTTCTGGACGAGGGCGTGGATGCGGCCGCCGGGGCCATCGACCCACGTGTCCTCGACGGGGACGGACTTCGGGGCCTTCGTCCCGGGCGGGTCGAGGACGATGCCGCCCGCCGTGGACCGGACGACCGGGGGCTCCTCGGCCGACGACCACAGGTACTCGACGCTGCCGTCCGGGCGGGCCGATGCGCCCGACACCGAGCCGACCGGGGTCTCCACCCGGGCGAGCGCCCGCGTCGCGAAGTCGTAGCGCCACAGGTCGGCGCGGGCCTCGAATTCGTGGACGATCAGCAGCGCCGAACCGTCCGGGTACCACTCCGCCGACACGTCGCCCGGCAGGTCGAGGTCGAGGCCGGTCTGCTCGCCCGAGGCCACGTCCCACACCATCGGCTCCCAGCGGCCGCGCCGCTGGTGCCCGACGAGGAGCCGGGTGTCGCCCTGGACGGGGGCGAAGCCGAGGACCTCCAGGCCCAGCTCCTCCTCGCCGCCCTTGGTGTCGTCCAGCTCGGCGACCGTCGAACCGTCGAGGCGGACCACGCGCAGCGCGGAGTGCATCGCGTCGCCGTGCTCGGTGTGCTCGATCGCGATCAGCGTGCCGTCGTGGCTGAGGTCGCCGACGCCGGCCGACTCGCGGTGCCGGTAGATCTCGGCGGGCCCGGCCGCACCGGGCCGTACGACGTGGATGGTCGTGCCGTCCTCGTCCGTGGAGCGGCCGATCACCGCGGTGTGTCCGTCGCGGCCGAGTGCGAGGCCCGCCGGGTAGGAGGGGTCGAGGCCGGGGACGGCCTCGGTGTCGGGCCCGCCGGTGAACGGCTGGCGCAGCCACACGCCGAACTCGTCGCCGTCCTTGTCGCTGAACCACCAGATCGACGCGCCGTCGGGGGAGAGCACGCCGTCCGTCGTCCCGTTCGCCCGGCCCGTCGCGCGGCGCTGCTCGCCCGTGGCCCTGTCCCACGCGTACAGCTCGTACGTCCCCGTCGCGTTCGACACGAACAGGGAGCGGTCCGGGGCGTCCTCCGCCCAGTCGGGCAGCGACACTCGTGGCGCGCGGAACCGCTGCTCCCACTCCGGGACGGACGACGCGGACGGCACTGGCGGCACTGGCGGCACGGACGGCTTGCTCTCAGTCATGGCCCCATAGTGCCCGCCCGGACCGGTGGCCCGCTGGCAGGGCCCCCAGCCTGTGGACAACCGCCGACAACCGCCGACACTCACCGCCAACCGCCGCCAACCGACGACAACGTGGACGGCCACCTCGGCGTGACCCGGCCGGGGGTCGTGCCTCCGGGGGGAGTGGCCGGGTCCGCCTCGCAGGTGCTCCCGCTGAGCTGTGCCTGCCGTCCGTCGGCCGACCGGGGCGGGGAGGGGGGATGAACTGCGCCGACGCGGTTCATCCGTACGCCCCGGTGTGTGGCGACGGTGTGGGGAATGTACGCCTGCGGGCGCCGACCCGGAATACCCCGCGCATGTATCTCCGCCCATCGACGGAGGGACGGGTCGCCGGGACGGGACACTGGGATGGCTCACAGGGGCGGTCGGGCCGGGGCCGGCCCCAGTGTCGTCGTGCCGGGGGCGGCCCGGTGGCCGAGGCCCGTGCGGTAGGTGTCGAGGGCCGCCTCGATGCGGCCCGTGCGCCGGTACAGGTCGCCGAGGAGGCGGCACAGGTCCGCCAGGTCACCTGCCGCGCCCGCGCGTTCGAGCAGGCTGAGGGCGTTGACATAGTGCTCCTCGGCCTCCTCGGCGGCGCCCGACTCCTGCGCGATCAGGCCGAGCAGCCGGTGCGCGCCCGCCGCGTGCACGGCGCCCCGCTCCGGGCCGATCTCGCCGAGGAGGGAGCGCAGCAGCCGGGCCGCCTCCTGCGGGCGGCCGAGCCGGCGCAGCACGTCGGCCAGTTCGACCTCGACCTGCTGCGTGTAGAGCGCGGCCCGCTTGGCGGAGAGCATGTCCCGTGCCGTCCGCAGTTCCGTCTCCGCGTCGGAGAGGCGGCCCGCCTGCGCGTGGACGTAGCCGCGCATCCAGTGGCAGTGCGCCAACTCCGTGCGGATCTGCAGCTGTTGGTAGAGCTCGGCCGCTTTCGCGAGGGAGGAGTCGGCCTCCGCGACCTTGCCCTCGGCGAGCAGGGTGCGGGCCACCGAGCGGTGCATCTGGGCGACGAGTGCCGGGTCGCCGACGCGCGGGGCCAGCGCGAGTGCCAGTTCCGCGGCCTGGGCGGCGCGCGCGTGCGCGCCCATGTCCATGTACGGGGCGATGGAGGCGGTGTAGAGCAGGACGAGCGCGTCCGGGTCGTGCAGGCCGCCGGTGTTGAGGTCGTCGAGGGCGGACTCCAGCAGGTAGCAGGCGTAGCGCAGGGAGCCGGAGAGGTAGTGGGCGACGGCCCGGGCCCTGATGACCGGGGCGCGCTGGGGGAGCGGCGCGCGGGCCTCGGTGAGCAGGGTGTCGGCGGTGTCGAAGTGGCCCAGGGACACGGCCAGTTCGCCGGTCTCCAGTGCGCATTCGCCGAGCCCGAGTTCGGCTGCCGCGTGCTCCACGCCGAACCCGTGGCGTGCCGCTTCCGTGCTCAACTCCCGGTACAGCTCGGCCGCTTCGCTCGCCGCTCCGGTCGCGAGGGCCCGCTGTGCCTCGGTGAGGCGGAGCCGCAGATCCGTCGCCAGGTGGGCGGGGCGGCCGGTGGCGAGTTCCTCGTACGTGACGTCGAGGCGCTCCGCGATGTGCCGCAGCGCCGCCTCGGAGGGCCGGCCGCGGCCCGCTTCGAGGGTGGAGATGTAGGCGGGGGTGTAGGCGGGTTCGGCCACCTGCCGCTGGGTGAGTCCGCGTTCGGTGCGCAGCCGCAGGACGCGGCGTCCGACGTGCTCCGTCGCGTCGTCGGCTGCCGCGTCCGCTGCTTCGTCTGGTGGTTCGTCCGGCATGACGGAGGCCGCCGCCCTTCACATTCGTACGGGGTTCACGTGAGTCTCACCTCTTGCCCCGACTCCCGCCAACCCCCTAAGTTGTGCGCTCAGTTAAGCCGAGTTAATTCTGCTTAAGCGACAACTTACCGCCGACTTCCTGCGAGGTCCCCGTGCGCGTACGCACCCCTTTGGTCTCCGCCATCGCCGCCGGCTCCCTCGCGATCGCCGCGCTCGGCGCCGCGGGCACGACGGCCCGCGCGGCCACCGACGAGGGCACGCGCACGGTCGAGTACTTCCCCGGCTCCCACGGCGAGGGCCGGCACGCGCGGGTCCCCACTTCCGTACCGGAGCGGATCAGCCGCCTGAAGCAGGCGCCGGCCATGACGCCGGACGCCACCCCGGTCACCTCGCTGCAGCGGACCGGCCCCTCCGACGGCCGACTTGACCTGGTGATCATCGGCGACGGCTACACGGCCGGCCAGCAGGCCGACTTCAGATCGGACGCGCAGGCCAAGCTGGACGCGGTCTTCGCGATCGAGCCGTACAAGAGCTACAAGGGCCTGTTCAACTTCTGGCTCGTGGACGCCGTGTCGAACGACTCCGGCGTCTCCGGTGACCCGACGAAGGACGTCGTCAAGGACACCGCTGTCAGCAGCTACTTCTTCTGCTCCGACACCGAGCGGCTGCTCTGCGTCGACGAGAAGAAGGTCGACGCGTACGCGCAGCAGGCCCCCGCCTCCGACATCGTCTTCGTCGTCTCGAACTCCACCAAGTACGGCGGCGCCGGCTACAGCGGACTGACCTCCACGGCCGGGCACACGGGGATCGCCACCATGTCGTCCGACAACGACCGCTCGTACCTCATAGGCGCCCACGAACTCGGCCACTCCATAGGCCTGTTGGCGGACGAGTACCAGTACGCGGGCTACGGCACCTACCCGGGGCCCGAGCCGGCCGAGCCCAACACCACGACGCAGACCGCCGACGGCATGCTGAACAGCAGGACGAAGTGGTACAGCTGGCTCGGCCAGAGCGACCCGTCGGGCGGCATCGTCGGCGCGTACGAGGGCGGCGGCTACTACGAGTACGGCATCTACCGGCCCACCCAGAACTCGATCATGCGGTCCCTGGACACCGACAAGTTCAACCTGCCCGGCCAGGAGGCGATGATCGCCGGCTTCTACCGCAACGCGAACCTGCTCACCGCCGCCACCTCCACGGCCCGCACCCTGAACACCTCCAGCACGCTCCGCGTCGACCTGGCCCCGCTTCCGACGGGCCTCTCCGACGTCGGCGTGCGCTGGTACGTGGACGGCGTGGAGGTCCGCCGGGCCGCCGGACAACACGCTCTGAAGGCAGGCTCGTTGGGCATCCGCAAGGGCGCTCACACAGTGACCGCGACGGCCGTCGACCGCACGGCGGCGCTGCGCGACCCGGCCGCGCGCCGCTCGGCTTCCGACAGCGTCAGCTGGACCGTCTCGCGCTAGTCACGGCTTCCAGCCTCCGCCACCCGCCCCGAACGCGCGTCCCGAACCGCTCCCGAGTGGCAGACGCGTGGGGTGCGGGTGAGGCCGACGGGGTGAGCCCGGGGGCAACGGGAGGCGTGAGCGATGTTCGCAGCACTCGGCCGGTTCGTGGTCCGCAGGCCCTGGTGGGTGATCCTGTCCTGGGTCGTCGTGGCGGCGGCCGTGATCTCGTTCGCGCCGAAACTCACCTCCAGCAGCGACGAGGCGAGCTTCCTGCCCGGCTCCTACGAGTCGATCAAGGCCTCCGACATCCAGGAGGCGAAGTGGGCTTCGCGCTCTCGTTCGGCATCGTGATCGCGGCGTTCGTGATGGCGATGGTCTTCACCCCGGCGCTGACGGCGCTGATCGGCCACGCGGCGTGGTGGCCGGGCCACGGTGACAAGAGGCCCCGGTCGAGCCCGGATCCGGACCCCCCTTCAAGCCCCTCCGGCCCTGGTTCAAGCTTCCTTCCAAGCCCCTCCGGCCCTGGTTCAAGCTCCCTTCCAAGCCCCTCCGGCCCTGGTTCAAGCTCCCTTCCAAGCCCCTCCGGCCCCGGTTCAAGCTCCCTTCAAGCCCCTCCGGCCCTGGTTCAAGCTTCCTTCCAAGCCCCTCCGGCCCCGGTTCAAGCTCCCTTCAAGCCCCTCCGGCGATTGAGGAGCGGGGTCCGGGGCGGAGCCCCGTGACCTCGGCCACGACTCAGAGCGCCACGATCACGGCGACCCCCACCCACATCAAGGCCCCGACCACACAGACCACCCCGCACACACGCCGCCGCAACACCCCGTACCGCCGCTCGTACTCCCCGCGCAACTCACCGGCCCGCGCCACACACCACCCCCACCCGCGCCGCCGCAGCACCACGTACTCCTCGACGTAGGCCCGCTGCGCCTCCTCCGCCTGCGACTCCGTGAGCCAGGGGAGCCGCCCGGCGAACCGCTCGGCCGCGGCCCGGCCCTCCGCCCGGGCCGCCTCCACCATCAGGTAGCCCTCGATCTCCCGGATCACCGCGCCACCGCCGACGGCCCGGGCTCGGACGAGGGCAGCGCGGCGACGTCATGCCGCAGGTCGAACGCGGGCGACTCGGACCGGATCCGCGGCAGCGCCAGGAAGTTGTGCCGCGGCGGCGGGCACGACGTGGCCCACTCCAGCGAACGCCCGTACCCCCACGGGTCGTCGACGCCGACGGGCTTCCCGTACTGCGCCGTCCGCCACACGTTGTAGAGGAACGGCAGGAACGACAGCCCCAGGACGAACGAGAAGATCGTCGAGACGGTGTTGAGCCCGGCCAGCCCCTCCACGGCCAGATAGTCGGGGACGCGCCGCAGCATGCCCCCGGCCCCCAGCCAGTGCTGCACCAGGAACGTTCCGTGGAAGCCGACGAACAGCGTCCAGAAGGTGATCTTCCCGAGCCGTTCGTCGAGCATCTTCCCCGTGAACTTCGGCCACCAGAAATGGAATCCGGAGAACATCGCGAAGACGACCGTGCCGAAGATGACGTAGTGGAAGTGGGCCACCACGAAATAGGTCTCACCGACATGGAAGTCCAGCGGCGGCGCCGCGAGCACCACGCCCGTGAGCCCGCCGAACGCGAAGGTGACCAGGAACCCGACCGCGTAGAGCATCGGCGTCTCGAACGACAGCGAGCCCTGCCACATCGTGCCGATCCAGTTGAAGAACTTGACCCCCGTCGGCACCGCGATCAGGAACGTCATGAAGGAGAAGAAGGGCAGGAGAACACCGCCGGTCACATACATGTGGTGCGCCCACACCGTCACCGAGAGCCCCGCGATCGCGATCGTCGCGCCCACCAGACCCGAGTACCCGAACATCGGCTTCCGGCTGAACACCGGGATCACCTCCGAGATGATCCCGAAGAACGGCAGGGCGATGATGTAGACCTCCGGGTGCCCGAAGAACCAGAACAGGTGCTGCCACAGCAGCGCCCCGCCGTTCGCCGCGTCGAAGATGTGCGCCCCGAACTTCCGGTCGGCCTCCAGGGCGAACAGCGCGGCCGCGAGCACCGGGAACGCGAGCAGCACCAGTACGCCGGTCAGCAGCACGTTCCACGTGAAGATCGGCAGGCGGAACATGGTCATGCCGGGCGCCCGCAGGCACACGATCGTCGTGATGAAGTTGACCGAGCCGAGGATCGTGCCGAACCCGGAGAAGGCGAGTCCCATGATCCACATGTCGCCGCCGACGCCGGGGGAGTGCACCGCGTCGGACAGCGGCGCGTACGCGAACCAGCCGAAGTCCGCGGCCCCTTGAGGCGTGAGGAAGCCCCCGACCGCGATCAGTGACCCCAGCAGATACAGCCAGTACGCGAACATGTTCAGCCGGGGGAAGGCCACGTCGGGCGCCCCGATCTGCAGCGGCATGATCCAGTTCGCGAACCCCGCGAACAGCGGCGTCGCGAACATCAGCAGCATGATCGTGCCGTGCATCGTGAACGCCTGGTTGAACTGCTCGTTGGACATGATCTGCATGCCCGGCCGGGCCAGCTCCGCGCGCATGAACAGCGCCAGCACGCCGCCCAGGCAGAAGAACGCGAACGCCGTGACCAGGTAGAGCGTGCCGATGGTCTTGTGGTCGGTGGTGGTCAGCCACGTGACCCACTTCGAGGACTTCATGCCCCGTACGTGTCCGGCCGCGCCCCGCGCATCACCGCCGCACCCGCCGGAAAGATCACACACGCCGCCTGTGAAGATCGGGCCCGTGCCGGACACCTACGCAGCATGAGTACGACGGACGACGCCTTCGCGGCGGCCTACCGCGCGCACTACTGGGCGGTCAGCCGCTTCGTGGCGCGCCGTCTCGACCCGGGCGCCGCGCACGAGGTCGAGGAGGTGGTCGCCGACGTCTTCTCCATAGCCTGGCGGCGCCGCGCGCAACTCCCGCCGGAGACGCCGCTGCCCTGGCTGTACGCCGTCGCCCGCAACTGCCTCGCCAACACCGTCCGGGGCCTCGGCCGAAGACGCCGGCTCCTCGACCGCATCACCCACCAGGAGCGCGCCCACCGCCGGCAGATCGTGGCGGGCCCCGAAGCGGAACGGCCCGGCGCCTGGGTGCACGAGGCACTGGCCCGCCTCAGCCCCGCCGACCAGGAGGCGCTGCGCCTCACCACCTGGGAGGAGCTCACGCTCGATGAGCTGGCCGTCGCCCTGGAGTGCGGCAAGAACGCGGCGGCGATGCGTCTGCACCGTGCCCGGCGCAGGCTGCGCGCCGAGATCGACCGGATGAACATGACCGTGCCCGCAGGAGGCCGTGACCGTGACTGACCCCCTACACGACCCCGTCGCCCTCGGTGCCCTTGACGAACTGGGCCTGCTGCGCGCCGCCGACCCGGTTCCGGCGGACGACCCCCGGTACGCCGACGGCCCCCTGCACCACCGCGCCGAACGCTCCCTCAACCAGCTCCTGCACGGCTCCCGCGCCCGCCGCGCCCGCCGCATCCTGGTGCTGCGCGCCGAGGCGGCCGTGTGCGCGCTCGCCGCGCTCCTCGTGCTCGGCCTGTCCTACGCCGCCGCGCCCGCGGCGACCGCGGCCCCGGCCCCGCTGGACCCGGGCTCCGTCTCCTCGGCCGTACCGCTCGACGAGGTCGCCGCACGCGCGGAGCGGGCCGCGGCCGACGGGCGGCCCCGGTTGCGCCAGGGCGCGCACGTCAGCGCCTGGACGCTGGGAGCACACCGGAACGGGCCCGAGGAACGTGTCGTGCCCCGGGAGCCGGGCCGGCCGCGGCCGCCGCACGACACCGCGGGTCTGCGCCGCTACCTGGCCGCCCGGCACCACGGAGACATCCGCAAGGCCTCCCAACTCCTGCTGGCGACACGCGAGTTGCTGGACCACTGGACGCTCGGCGCCAGGGAGACCGCCGCCCTCGCCCGGCTCCTGGCGGACACCGAAGGCCTGCGCCCGGCCGGCCCGGTCACCGACCGCCTGGGCCGCCCCGGACAGGCGTACGCCGCCGCGGGCGCGATGCTGATCCTGGACCCCGCGGACGGCACCGTCCTCGGCATGGAGATCACCTCACCCGGCGCCGGGAAGGTGCTGTCGTACAGCGCCTGGCGGCGCTGACGCGCTAGCGCAGGCCGTGCCGCCGGGCCACCAGCAGTTCGCTCGCGCTCCGCGGCAGCAGCCGTCGCAGCGCGAACACCACCGGTGCGTTGCTGCCCACGGCGTACAGCGGCCGCGGGCGCGGCGCCTCGATGGCAGCGACGATCTTCACCGCGACCTTCTGTGCCGAAATCCCCTTCGCCTCATTGGAGTTGAGCGCGGCGAGCATGGTGTCGTACGCCGTTCGGAAGGGGGAGTGCTCGCCGACGTACTGGGTGCGGCGCTCGCTGATCCCGGTGGAGATGGAGCCCGGCTCGACGGTCGTGATGCCGACCCCGTACGGCGAGTACTCCCGCCGCGCCGCGCTCGCGAAGCCCTTGATCGCGGCCTTCGACGCGACGTACGAGGAGCGGTAGGCGAGCGGGAAGCTGGCCAGCATCGAGCCGACCATGACCACCCGGCCGCGGCGCCGCTCCCGCATCCCCGGCAGCAGCAGCTGGCTGAGCCGCACGGCCCCGAAGACGTTGAGCTGGAACAGCCGCTTGACCGCGTCCATCGGCAGCTCCTCGAAGGGCCCGCTCTGCGACTCGCCCGCGTTGTTCACGAGCACGTCCACCGCGCCCGCCGCGGCCGCGCACGCCTCGATGCTCGCCTCGTCGGCCAGGTCGAGCGCCAGATACGTCACCCCGGCGATGGGAGAGTCGACCTTCCCGGGGTTCCGGCTGGTGCCGTACACCTGGTAGCCGCGCCGCACCAGCGCGGCGGCGACCGCCGCGCCGATCCCCGACGAGGCCCCGGTCACCAGGGCGGTGCCGCGCGTTCCGGCCCCGCTCACGCCAGGCTCCTGGCGAGCGCCCGGCCGGCCGCCCGGCCGGAGAAGATGCAGCCGCCGAGGAAGGTCCCCTCCAGCGCGTTGTAGCCGTGCACGCCGCCGCCGCCGAACCCGGCGACCTCACCGGCCGCGTACAGCCCGTCGAAGACGGACCCGTCGGGCCGTACGACCTGCGAGTCGAGCGTGGTCTCCAGGCCGCCCAGCGTCTTGCGGGTCAGCACGTGCAGCCGTACGGCGATCAGCGGCCCCTGCGCCGGGTCGAGGAGGCGGTGCGGCTTGGCGACGCGGGTGATGCGGTCGGGCCAGTACGCGCGGGCGTTGCGCACGGCCATCAGCTGGAGGTCCTTGGAGTAGCCGTGCTCGGCCTCCCGGTCCCGGGCCACGATCTCCCGCTCGACCTGCTCGTACTCCACCGGCGTCCCGGGCGTCAGCTCGTTCATCCCGGCGACGAGATCCTTCAGGTTCCGCCGTACGACGAAGTCCTCGCCGCGCTCCAGGAACGCCCGGATCGGCCCGGGGGCGCCCTTCTTCACCCGCTGCAGCACCAGCTTCAGGTCCTTGCCGGTGATGTCGGGGTTCTGCTCGGACCCGGAGAGCGCGAACTCCTTCTCCACGATGGCCCGCGTCAGCACGAACCACGTGTGGTCGTGACCCGTCGCGGTGATGTGCTTGAGCGTGGCGAGCGTGTCGTGCCCGGGGAAGAGCGGCGCGGGCAGCCGCTTGCCGGTCGCGTCCAGCCACAGCGACGACGGGCCCGGGATGATCCGGATGCCGTGTCCTGGCCAGATCGGGTCCCAGTTCTTCAGGCCCTCCGTGTAGTGCCACATGCGGTCGCGGTTCACGAGGGACGCGCCCGCGCCCTCGGTGATCTCCAGCATGCGCCCGTCGACGTACGCGGGAACGCCGGTGACCATCGACTCGGGCGGCCGGCCCACCCGCTCGGTCGGCCAGTTCTTCCTGACCAGGTCGTGGTTGCCGCCGATCCCGCCCGAGGTGACGACGACGGCCTGCGCGCGCAGCTCGAACTCCCCGGCGCTCTCCCGGGACGAGGCCACGCCCCGCGCCTCGAAGGACGGTTCGAGCAGCGCCCCGCGCACCCCGACCGCGGCCCCGTCCTCCACGATCAACTCATCCACCCGGTGGCGGTACTTGAAGGCGACGAGCCCGCGGGAGGCGGCCTCCAGGACCGGCTCCCGGAACACCCGCACGACCTCGGGGCCCGTCCCCCACGTGAGGTGGAAGCGCGGCACGGAGTTCCCGTGCCCGGTCGCGGTCCCGGCGCCGCGCTCGGCCCAGCCGACGTTCGGCGTGACCTTCAGCCCGAGCCCGGACAGGTAGTCGCGCTTCTCGCCTGCCGCGAAACCCACGTACGCCTCGGCCCACTTGCGGGGCCACCGGTCCTCGCGCTCCCGGTCGAAGCCCGCGGAGTTCAGCCAGTCGGAGAGCGCGAGTTCGTAGGAGTCCTTGATGCCCATCCTGCGCTGCTCGGGGCTGTCGACGAGGAACAGACCGCCGAGCGACCAGAACGCCTGGCCGCCGAGGTTGGCCTCGTTCTCCTGGTCGACGAGCACGACGCGCTTGCCCGCACGCGTCAGTTCGTAGGTGGCGACGAGCCCGGCGAGCCCGGCCCCCACGACGATGACATCGGCCTGGAAGCCGCTGGTGTCGCTCATGCGCTCTCCATCGGTGTGCTGTAGGCGTCGAGTACGTTCATGAACAGGGCCTCGCGACGGGCCCGTACGGCCGCGTCGTCCGGCTGCAGCAGAACCTGCACGGTCGTCCCGTCGTGCACGGCGACGAGCGCGTCCCCGAGGGCCCGCTCGTCGCTCACCCGCCGCCCGAGCCGCCGCAGCGCGGTCACGAAGACCGGCAGGATCGCGTCCCGGATCGCCTGCTCCCGCGCGGCCATCACCCGGCGCAGCCCCGGGTTGCGCAGGGCGTGCACGGTGAACTCGGCGGTGATCCGGTACCAGGCGTCGTCCACCGGGGTCGCCGCGATCGCGGCCCGCACGGCGGATTCGGGGTCGGCCGGGTCGAGGTCGGCCAGGGCGCTGCGCACATCGCCGAGCATCCGCGCCGACCGCTCCTCCCACAAGGCGAGAAACAGCTCGTCCAGGGAGGAGAAATTCGAGTAGAAAGCGCCGCGGGTGAATCCGGCCCGCTCGCAGACCTGCTCGACGGTGGAGCGCCCGAACCCCACCTCGGCGAACACGTCGAGCGCGGCGTCGAGCAGCCGCTGCCGCGTGCGCGCACGCCGCTTCGTGACGGTGCCCGGCATCATCGCCCCCTCCGTTGGATACAGGAACGTATTCGATACGTTCCTGTATCCACAAGGGTCGTACGGGCTCCGGAGAGGGATCAGACGAAGATCTCCACCAGCGTCCACACGGCGAGCAGGAGCATGCACGCGCCGCCGATCCGCTGCACGGTCTTCAGCGGCACCCGCTTGGCGATGAACCGTCCGGCGATCAGCGCGAGCGCGGAGACGGACATCAGGGCGGCGGCGGAGCCGATGGCGGTGGACCAGGTGCCGTTGGTGGCGGCGAGGTTGGCGGTGGTGATCTGCGTCAGATCGCCCCACTCGCCGATGAAGACGGCCATGAACGCGGTGCCGAAGACGGGCCAGAAGCCGGTCACGGTCTTGGCGCCCGCCTCGTCGTCCTCGTCGTCACCGCCGCCGCGCAGCAGCATGAAGGCGCCGAACGCGAACAGCAGCGCCGAGACCAGCTTCACGATCCAGTCCGGCAGCAGACCGAGCAGCGATCCGGCGCCCACGGCGATGGCCACGTGCACGATGAAGGCGGCGGAGGTCCCGAACCAGACGTACAGGGGCTTCATCCGGGTGCCCATCGCCAGCGAGGCGAACATGGTCTTGTCCGGAAGTTCGGCGAGGAAGATCAGCCCGAAGGCGGTGAGGATCGCCAGGGGGTCGAGATGCATCAGCGGGTGCTTTCTGTACGGGCCGGGTTCTCGCAACCCACCCGCCGCGCGGAGAGGACCACTCGACCCGGCAGCCACGACACGTATGCCCTACGTGTCCGTCGTTCTGCCTGGTCGAAGGTCTCGCCCACCCGAGCCTTCACGGCTCGAGCCCGGCCACCGGGAACCCGGGGGTTCCAGTGTGTCGACGACCGGTTCGCGGGGCTACTCCCCTTCGCTTGCAGGTCAAGGGTACAGGTCGACGGCCCGCCACAGAAAAGGCCCGACCGCTGACGACGGGGGATGCATCAGCGATCGGGCTGCGAGCAACGGTACAAGGCCACCGGGCGGTAGCGGCAGGACCGACCGGCCAGTATGGCTTGTTGTGATCGGTGTCACGCGCCGTGAAGCTCTGCCCGGAGGCCGGGGTCGGTCACTCCTCGCACGGCTGCTCGTACGTGAGGCGAGGCAGGTACTCGTCCCACTTCTCCCGTGTCAGGACGTCCCGCGTGGTCGAACAGATGCGACGGATCGCCGCGTCCGTGTCCAGATTCCACAACCGGACGGTGTCGGCCCCGCTCGAGATCCCGAGCATGTTGCCGCGCGGGCTGAACGACAGAAAACTGCCTGTCTTGGCGTTCGGGCTCATCGACTGACCGATCGGGGAGGTGCTGGAGGGGCGGGAGACGTCCCAGAGGCGGACGGAGTTGTCGTTGCCGCCGCTCGCCAGGGTCCGGCCGTTCTGGCTGAACGTCAGTGACACGACCGCGTCGGTGTGGCCGGTCAGCGCGGGCCCCACCTGCGCCGCCGCCCGGGGCTCGGTGACGTCCCACAGCCGGACGGTGCCGTCGTCGCTGCCGCTGGCCAGGGTGTGCCCGTCCGGGCTGTAGTCGAGGGTGTTGATGGGCCCCAGATGCCCGCTCAGCGGCTCGCCGAGCCGCGCGGCTCGGCGTGGGTCCGACACGTCCCAGAGCCGGACCGTCCCGTCGGCGCTGCCGCTGGCGAGGGTCCGGCCGTCGGTGCCGAAGACCAGGGCGTTCACGTACCCCGTGTGGCCGGTGAGCGGCCGGCCGAGCGCACGCGGGCGGGCCGGGTCGGCGACGTCCCACAGCTGCACGGTGCGGTCGGTCCGGGCCGTGGCCAGGGTCCGCCCGTCCGGGCTGAAGGCCAGCGCGCGGGGTCCCGCGAACCGTGTCCGCAGTGCCATCGGCGGCCCGAGGGGGACGGGCTCCGCGAGGTCCGTGACGTTCCACAGCTGCACCGCGTGGCTTCCCGTCAGCACCGCGAGCGTACGGCCGTCGGGGGAGAAGGCCAGCGAACGCGGCTCACCCGCCCCGGGGTCGAACGGTTCGCCCAGCGGGACGGGCCGGCTGCGCCGCTCCACGTTCCACAGCCGGACCTTCTCGTCCCCGGCCGCCGTGGCGAGCACCTTCCCGTCGGGGCTGAACGCCCCGATGCGGCCGATCATGTCCGACGTGGGGATCGACCACAGGCGGACCTTGTTGTCGCCGCTCCCCGTGGCGAGGGTCTTCCCGTCGGGGCTGAATCCGACGGCGTACATCTCCCCGCTGCCGCCCGCGAGAGGCTCGCCGACCTGCGAGGGACGGGCCGGATCGCTGACATTCCACAGGCTCGCCGTACTGTCCGCGCTGCCGACCGCGAGCATGGTCCCGGCGGGGTTGAACGCCACGGACCAGATGGGCCCGGTGTGCGCGGCGAGCGGTGTGCCGAGCGGCCGCGCGTGGCGGGGGTCGGCGACGTTCCACAGCCGGACGGTGTGATCGACGCCGCCGCTGGCGAGGGTGCGGCCGTCGCGGTTGAAGGCGACCGAGTGCACCGTGCCCTTGTGGCCGGTCAGCACCGTGTCGATCGCTTTCGGCGCCTGTGGATCGGCCGTGTCCCACAGCCTGATCGTGCCGTCGTCCCCGCCGGCCGCCAGCGTCCGCCCGTCGGGGCTGAACGCAACGGACCGCACGGCGGCGGTGTGCCCGGTCAGCGTGCCGATCTGCTTCGGGCGCCGCCGGTCGGCCACGTTCCACAGCCGTACGGTGCGGTCCTCGTCGGCAGAGGCGAGCGTGCGCCCGTCCGGGCTGAAGGCGAGCAGGTAGATGGTGGCCGCGTGGCCGGCCAGGGGCGCGCCCAGCCGGCGTGGATGGGCCGGGTCCCGTACGTCCCACAGCCGTACGGTGCCGTCGTCCGACGCGCTGGCGAGAGTGGAGCCGTCAGGGCTGAAGAGCGCGGTGCTCACCCAACTGGTGTGTCCCGTAAGGGGTTTGCCCAACGGCTCGGGGTGCGTCGGATCGGCCACGTCCCACAGCCGTACGGTCCGGTCGTAGCCGGCGGTGGCGAGGACCTTCCCGTCCGGGCTGAACGAGGTGAGGTAGACGGCGCCGGTGTGGCCGAGCAGCGGCGAGGCCAGCGGCGCGTTCACGATCGAGATCAGCCGGTTCGTCGTCGTCTCGTCGTCCGGCCGCAGCCGGTGCGCCACCAGGTCGAGACGCGCGGCCAGCGAGGGGTCCGAGTCCTGGACCCGCTCGGCCTCCGCCACCACCTGCTGGTACACGGCGTCGTTGCGCTGCTGCCACGCGATCACCGCCGCGGTGACCGCCAGCATCGCCAGGACGACCAGGGCCGACACCGCACCGCGGCTGAGCAGGACGGTGCGCCGGCGCAGCCCCGCCGACGCCTTCAGGAAGTCGGCCGCGCCCCGGGTCGGATACGTCTCCCCGGCGGCCGCCGCCCAGGCGCGGGCCTGCTCCAGCCGGGACCCCCGGTAGAGCAGCGCCGCATCGCGGCCGGACTCCTCCCAGGCCCTGCCGTCCTCCTCCAGCCGCTGGCGCAGCAGATGCTCGTTCTTCCCCTCGTCGATCCAGCCGCGCAGCCGGGGCCAGGCGTGCAGCAGCGCCTCGTGCGTGATCTCGACGGTCTCCGCGTCGAGCGTCACCAGCCGCGCGCGGACCAGGGCTTCGAGGGACTCCTCCGTCTTGCCGGGGTCCGTCGACTCGTCCGCCAACTGGCGCCGCGTGCCCCGCCGCCGCGTGGCCTGCGTGTCCTCGCCCAGCCGCACCAGCCTGAGGAGGAGCAGCCGCGCGGCGGTGCGCGCCGCCGGGTCGAGCGCGGACCAGGCCCGCTCGGCGGTCGCCGCCACCGCGCCCTGGATGCCGCCCGCCGCCCGGTATCCGGCCAGGGTCAGCCTGCCCGACTTGCGCCGCTGCCAGGTGGCCAGGAGCGCGTGCGAGAGGAGCGGCAGCGCGCCCGCGCCGTGCGCTCCGCGGGGCCCGTCCGAGCCCACTTCCCGGACGATCAGCTCCGCGAGCCCGCCTTCGAGTTCAAGGCCCACCGCCTTGGCGGGGCCGGTCACGGCCTTGCGCAGGTCCGCGTCGGTCAGCGGACCGAGCACCATGTGCCGGTGCTGGAGCGCGTGGGCCAGTTCGGGGTACCCGAGGCACTCCTCGTAGAAATCGGCGCGTATGCCGAGGACCACGAGCGCGGGCGGACGGCCACCGCCACTGGTGGGGGAGCCGACGGCGTGGAGCAGTTCGATGAAGGCGCGCCGTGCGGCCTTGTCCGGGCAGAGGGTGAATATCTCCTCGAACTGGTCCACGATGATGACCGGCCGGGCCGCGGAGGCCGTGGAGGCCGTCGCGACGGAATCCCGGATCGCCTGCGTGTGCTGGTGCGGATCGCCGCCGGGGACGAGCTGCAGCACGTGGCCGCGCCCGTCGCCCAGCTCGCCGTTCTGCACCGCGGGCGCCAGACCGGCGTTCAGGAGGGACGACTTCCCCGCCCCCGACGCGCCGACGAGCATGACCAGGCCGCCCGTTCCCTCCGCGGCGCGGAGCAGTTCGACGAGGTTCTCCGTGGACCGCTCCCGCCCGAAGAACCAGTGGGCGTCCTGTTGCCGGTACGAAGCCAGCCCCCGGTACGGGCAGACGACCGGGGCGGCCGGCGCCTCTTCCGGGAGCCGCCCCTCGCCGGCGGCGGCCGGGGCGTCGCGGTCGTCGCCCGGGTCGGCCACCGCGCTCTCCCACAGGCGCTGCCAGTGGGCCATGTCGTAGAGGCCGGTGGAGACCGGCACCGGCCGCTCGCGCCGCGCCTCGGGGATCAGGACATGCAGGACCGCCGCGAGGGCGGTGAATTGAGCGGGCACGTTCCTGGCCCGGCGCCAGTCGCTGATCCGTTGCGCGGACACCAGCACGGGACGGCCCCGCTCGTCGACGCGCTGCAGCCGGACGACCGCTTCCGACACGCGCTTGAGGGGAGGATTGCCGGCTTCCTTGTAGAGCAGGGCGAGCCGTTCCGCGAAGGCCGTACGTGCCCCTGAGGCGGAACCCACGACTCCCACCCCACAACTCCTGCCGCTCCCGGGCCTCCGGCCTATCCGGACCGGAAAACTCACCTTATAGGTCTGACCTGCGCTTACGTCGTCCGGACAAGGAGGCGTTCTCCTCAGTCGGCACCGTGAATGGCAGGATCACGCCGCAGTGGCTAACCGAACACGCTGCGTCGTCCGAGCATCACCTGCCCACCGCTCGGAGGGACCATTCCTGGTCCTGGATATTGCAGCGAAGTCCGCGTCGTTCGGTGCCGGTCCGCACGAGGGGAGGGACCGGCCCCGAACCGGCGTAGCGCCGGATGTCCCCGGATACCCGTCGATTTCCGGCCGTGGCCCTGGGTGTCACAGGTGCAACATGGTCATGATCTCGGTGCTCCGCACCCCGGTCTCCACGCTCGGCACCTTCTCGCCGGGCACGATCCAGCCCGCGTCCTCGGCGGCCGTGACCGCCGCTCTCTCCGCCGCGTCGGCGTCCGCGTTCAGGTCCTCGTCCGAGCCCATGTGCCGCGCCCCCGCCGCTGCCGCGGCGGCCTGCGAGGCGTTGAGCGCGGCTCGCGAGGCGCGAGCGGAGGCTTCCGCGTCGGCATCGACACGTTGTCCCATCTGGGCGGCCTGCGCGGCAGACGCCGCCGCGTTCCGGGCGCAGCGCGAGTCCGCGGCGGGGTCGGGGGCGCCCTCCGCCAGCACGGCGAGGGCCTGAGCTGCCGTACGGGCGGCGTGAGCGGCTTTCCAGACGGCGTCCGCGTAGGCGTCGGAGCGGTCGTCCGCGGAGCCGTCGGGGTGGTCCCCGGTCCGGTCCTCGGAGCGGTGTCCCTTTTCCTCGACGTAGCGGCTGAGAGCGGCCGCGCGTGCCGCGGCGCTCTCGGCCCTGGCGGCGTGACGCCTGCGCAGAGCCGCTTGCGCCGGCCTCTCCTCTTCGCGACGGTCCTCGTTCACCGGCATCTCCTTGTCCGGGTTCACGGGTTCACGGGTCCACAGGCCCACGGATTCACGGACTCCGGGTCGTACTACTGAAAGAGGCCGAGGGCGTCGTCCAGTGACCAGACCTGCCAGCCCATCCCGAGCAGCGCGACGAGCGCGACCAGGCTCATCATCAGGTTCTGCCCCTGCTCGCTGACATCGTGGATCATCAGCACCAGATAGATCAGGCTCAGGGCGAGACCGCAGACCAGGGCGACCGGCGTCAGGAAGCCGACGACGAGTCCGAGGCCGAGCGCCAGCTCCGCGTACGCGACGACGTGGGCCATCACTCGTGGCCGTGGCCCGACCACGACGGCGAAGCCCGACCGTACGAAGGACCACCGGTGCTTGTCGGCGATGCCGGCGGCCCATTCGATGCCGCCGCCGTGGAACCAGGTCTTCTTGTCCTTGTGGCGCCAGCTCTCCAGCCACCACAGGCCGAGGCCGATCCGGAGCACGGCGAACCACTCGGCGCCGCTGAGCCACATCGTCTGCATCGGGGCCTCCCAGCCATTTCTGACGCTGCGTCAGTTCAGCGGAACGCGGTCGATCCCGCAAGGGGTGCGGCGCGGGCGGGCCCTTGTCGTCGGTGAGGCTGAGCCATACGCTGAATCTGATGGGTCGTCAGATCCTGGTCGCGAAACCGGCAGGCAGTAGGGGGCAAGACGTGATCAGCAGTGAGAACGGCACCAAGGAACTCCCCCGGGTCATCAGCGTGGACGACCACGTGATCGAACCCGCGCACCTCTTCGAGACGTGGCTCCCGGCCAAGTACCGCGAGCTGGGGCCACAGCCCTTCACCGCGGGCATCGGCGAACTGGCGTACGTCGGAGGGAAGTACAGGTTCACCACCGACCCCGACGGGCAGGTCACCGACTGGTGGAGGTACGAGGGCGAGATCTTCCCGTACAAGCGCATCATCGCGGCCGTCGGATTCTCGCGGGACGAGATGACGCTCGACGGCATCACGCGCGAGCAGATGCGGCGCGGATGCTGGGACCCGAAGGCACGCCTGGCGGACATGGACCTCAACCACGTCGAGGCCTCCCTGTGCTTCCCGACCTTCCCGCGCTTCTGCGGCCAGACCTTCGCGGAGGCCAAGGACAAAGAAGTCGGGCTCGCCTGCGTGCGCGCGTACAACGACTGGATGGTCGAGGAGTGGTGCGGTGACAGCGGGGGCCGGCTGATTCCGCTGTGCCTGATCCCGCTGTGGGACATCGAGCTGGCCGTCGCCGAGATCAAGCGGAACGCGGCACGCGGCGTGCGCGCCGTGACCTTCTCCGAGATCCCCACCTACCTCGGCCTGCCGTCGATCCACTCCGGGTACTGGGATCCGTTCTTCGCGGCCTGCCAGGAGACCGGCACCGTCGTGAACATGCACATCGGGTCCAGCTCACAGATGCCGGCCGCGTCACCGGACGCCCCGCCCGCGGTCCAGGCCGCGCTGAGCTTCAACAACGCCATGGCCTCGATGATGGACTTCCTGTTCAGCGGCGTACTCGTGAAGTTCCCGAAGCTCAAACTCGCGTACAGCGAAGGGCAGATGGGCTGGATCCCGTACGCCCTCGAACGCGCCGACGACGTGTGGGAGGAACACCGCGCCTGGGGCGGGGTGAAGGACCTCATCCCCGAGCCGCCGTCCACGTACTACTACCGGCAGATCTTCTGCTGCTTCTTCCGCGACAAGCACGGGGTCGAGGCCATCGAGACGGTGGGCGTGAACAACGCGACCTTCGAGACCGACTATCCGCACGTCGACTCGACCTGGCCGCACACGAAGCAGGTCGCGCAGGACCACGTCGGACACCTTCCGGAGGAGGTGGCGTACAAGCTGCTCCGTGGCAACGCGATCCGCATGCTGGACCTGCCGTTCGACCGTGACGGGGCCTGAGCGGGCCTTCCGTGACGGGGCCTGAGCGGGCCTTCCGTGACGGGGCCTGAGCGGGCCTTCCGTG
>NZ_JBFAKV010000003.1:0-140491 GCF_040655895.1 Streptomyces sp. NPDC050264 | reverse complement strand
GACCGGGCCTGAGCGGGCCTTCCGTGACGGGGCCTGAGCGGTCGGGCGCGCCGGAAGTTACCGTGACCGGGCCCCATGGAAGGCGGCCGGGCCTCCCGGAGCCGGGGCCTCACGGAAGGCGACTGGATGACCCACCCCGTGTCCGACGTCATGAACACCCTCATGACCACCCTTGGCCGGCGGTACGTCCGGTACGCGCCGGGCAGCGCGGGCAAGGGCCTGCTCGCCGCCGGGTACCTCAACACCCGGCTGCGGGACGCCCCGAGGCAACGGGTCGCGGAGTCCCGCCAGGGCGCCCGGTTCGCCCTGGACACCCAGGACCTGATCCAGCGCTACCTCTACCTGTTCGGCGTCTGGGAACCCCACATGACGCGGTGGCTGGAGACCCGGCTGCGCCCCGGCGACGTCCTGGTCGACGTCGGCGCCAACATCGGCGTGTTCTCCGTGCTCGGCTCGCGCCTGGTCGGCAGCACCGGCCGGGTGGTGGCCATCGAGGCATCGCCCGCCTTCCACCGCCGGCTGGTGCGGCATGCGGAGCTCAACCACTGCGACAACATCCGCGCGGTCAACACCGCCGTGTCGGACGCGCGCAGGACACTGAAGTTCATCCTCGCCAGCTCGCACAACATGGGCGCCAACTCGATAGTCCCGTACGACGGTCCGGCGGAGTCGACGTTCGAGACCGAGGCGCTGCCGCTCGCGGAGCTTCTGCGGCCGGAAGAGGTGGCCGGGGCCCGGGTGATCAAGATCGATGTGGAGGGGGCGGAGGGGAGCGCGGTCCGCGGACTGGCTCCGCTGCTGGGCGACCTCCGCCCGGACGCCGAGATCGCCGTGGAGATCACGCCGGAACGCATGGAGCAACTCGGCGACTCCGCCGAGGAGTTGCTGGAGACGATGCGCGAGAACGGCTTCCACACGTACCGCCTCCCCACCGACTACTCGGCAGCCGGCTACCCCCGGGCGATCCGGCACCCCGCGCCGCCGGTCCGCTGGCGAGAGCCGCTCACGGGCGAGACCGAGCTGATCTTCTCGCGGATCGATGCCGAAGTGCTGTGATCGTGCACGAGGTTCGATCGAGTACGAGGTTCAGGGGCGAGCGGGCGGGAAAACAGGCGGGCGGGTGAGCAGCGGGCGGTCAGTCGGAGCCGGCCGCCCGGTAACGCCACTGGAAGGAGCCCAGCGCCCGGGCCCGCGCCTCCACGACCGCCATGCGGGCCTCGCGCTCGGCGGAGTCCACATGATCCGCCTGGCCGGTGACCTGCCCCTCCCACTTGCGGTAGAGCAGCCCCACCTCGGACGAGAACCAGCCCCGGGCAACGGAGTTGAGGGCCAGCAGCAGCCCCGTGTCCTCGGACGCCGGAAGCGCCATCCAGCCGCCGAGCGCGAGAAGCAGCTCCCGCCGGACGCACAGCGTCGCCGGGTGCACCTGGGCCAGGTAGTCGTGCGACGCCCAATGGTCCAGGACGGCCTGCCGCTCGACGGGCCCGTGCTCGGGATCGCCGGGGAAGCCGACGGTCGACCCGTCCGGCAGGAGATCGAGGGCGCGCGACGTCGCCCAACCGAGGTCCGGGTCGGCTTCGAGCGCGGCGATGTCACGGGCCAGCGCACCGGCCGGGAGCTGGTCGTCCGCGTCCAGGATCTTCACGTACTCGCCGTCCGCGCGCGCGAGCGCCAAGGTGCGCGCGACGCCCGGGCCGCCGGGCCGCCCCTGCCGGAACGAGACCCGCTCGTCGTCAGGAACGTACGGCGCGACCTGATCGGTCCTGCCGTCCTCCTGGATCAGCCAGCGCCAGTCCCACCCGTCGGGCAACTCCTGTGCGGCGAGGGACTTGTACGCATCTGCCAGGAAGCGAGCCGACGGGGCGTGAACGGCCGTGACGATGACGATGACGCGCCGCCTCATGGCTCACCACCTTTCTCGTTTCCACGTGAGTATGCCGTCTTGATCAGCCGCGCTGCCTGCTCACGTAGCGTGGACGCATGACCGGTATGAGGCAGATCGAAAGCGACGAAGCCCGCAGGATCGTGGAATCGGGCACGGTCCGCCCGCTCGGAGAACTCCTGAGAATCGCCGAAGCCCGTCACGAGGGCGGCAGGGGTGGCCTGGGCCTCGAATACGGCCGGTCCCAGGACGACCCGGACCGCTACCTCTTCGCGACCGAGGTCGAGGACGCGGACGGCGTGGTGTGGTCCATGCTCCTGGACGCGCACACGGGCGAGATCGTCGAGGACGGGCGGACGCAGGAAGAGGACGGCCCCGAGGCCGAGGGCCCGGCCGAGACGCGACCGGAGGCACCGGAGCTCTGACCGGTCGCCCGGCCACCGGATCGCTGATCGCTCAAATCCCTTGACGGCATCTTCAAGCGGTTCCCGGGAGCGCTGGTCACGCAGATAGCCTCACCTGCTGTTTCGGCTGTCGGGGTGGCGGGATTTGAACCCACGACCTCTTCGTCCCGAATGAGGTTCGGGTGCTGACCTTGCCTGCACGGATGGCGTTTCCCCTGGTCAGGGGTGTGGTCTCGATTGGTCTCGCGTGGTGTGGAAGGGCCTGCGGGAGCAAGTCGGCTCCCAAGTGGCTCCCAACCTGCTGGTAGCCGGCCTCGCCGTGGGCGTGATCCCTCTACGGAAGCGTCCGATTGGTGGGTCTACAAGTCATCGGGCAGCAGCCGGAATGCTCCGTGTCCCGTCAGCGGCCGAACCATGCGGAAGTGCCGGTCCGAGGTGAACATGACCTCGGTTCGGTAGGCGGCGGCCAGAGCGACGTTCATGGCATCCGCCATGCCGATGCCCTTCCCTCCGTCTGCGTCCCGGTAGCCCTCGAGCACTGTCATCGCCGTGCGCACATGGGGGGTGATGTCGGGGATGGAGAACTTCCGCCTCTCAGTGCCCTTGGCGAGGAAGTCGAGCGCGTTGTATGCGGCCTGCGCACTGATCTTCGTGGTCACCAAGTAGTCGAGTTCAGCCAGGACCATGGGTGAGATCACCATATGTCCAATGGTGGAGAAGGCTTTGCGGTGGATGGCGCTGCCGTCCGTCAAGGAGACGAGAAGCCGATAGAGGGCATTGGTGTCAGCGATGACGACAGCGCTCAAGAGCCCATCCCCTTCAGGGCTTCTTCGATGTCCTCATTGGTGAGATCGGGCCCTGTCCCGATGTCCGGAATCTCCATATCCCCCATGGGCTCAGTCGAGTAGGGCGGAACCTCGTCGGCGTCGATCGGCACGACACGGGCGACGGGGCGGCCGTTCTTGGTCACCGTGATGGTCTCGCCTCGCTCAGCGGCGGCGAGTATCTGCGAGGACCTCTGGTTGAAATCACGAGCAGTGGTTTCCATGTACTACATGTTACTACTTCGTGGCGGCGTTCATCCGTTGCTGGCGCAGAGGGCTCGGTCGGTGCCGATCATTGGTCAACCTCGGTCACGGCAGGACAACTTCCGGCCGGCAAGTGAGCGGCCTGCTGACGGCGGGGCGTAAGCCCCTCAGGTTCTTGCGCAGACACAGCCGACCCTGCTCGGTCATTCATCCATGGCCGTGGACCTGCTTGTACTTCTTGATCAGATCCTGTGGCAGTCTGCCCCGTTCGTTGACGGCGTGTCCCTGGCCCTTGGCCCATGCACGGACAAGAGACGGTGTGACGCCTGCACATGAATCCTGTTGCCGCGGGACGGACGGATTCCCAGGTGACTCAGGACTTGATCGCCTGGGAGGAGTGGGTGGTCCCTCTCCGCTAGGCCTCTCTGGCGGTCCCTCTAGGCCGGTCGATTCAATGACAGCAGCCAGCGCCCGCAGACGGGCGGCGGCCAAAGAGGGTGGCGCCGTGACGACATGGTTGCCGCCCTGCCGTTCCACTCCGGCGATGAGGGGGGACCCCAGGAAGGTCAGAGCCTCCTCAATCTCGCTGCTGTCCAGAGGGGTCTCAAGTGCTCCCTTGGTTTCTCGCCAGATGTCGCTGACCCCCAGCACCCCGGTGGTGTAGCGGATGTCAACGGGATCATTCCCGCTCTTCCACAGGGTGTGCAGCACCAGGCTCAGGGCTTCCTGCCGTCGCTCCGCCGCCCGCCAGGTGAGTGCCAGCGCCTCTGCATCTTCTCCTGCGGTCACCATGGCGGCGATCTCGCGCGGTGAGAGTGGTGTGCGGCTGTGGCGCATGACGGCATCCGCAAGCTCTCGCGCGGTGATCAGAGCCACCTTTTCCCTTGCCGCTTCCTGGGTGACCCGGGCGTCGAACTGGGGGCCGACCAAGAGTGTGCTCTGCGCCATGTGGCGTTCGCGGTGTTCGCCCAGCCTCCAGAATTTGACGTCCTGATCAGTCACCAGTCCGGCGCCGTCCGTCTTGGCTTCCACTGCGACGCGCTGTCGATCAGTCGGCGACTGCCATAGCTCGATGACCACATCTGTCTTCTTCGGCCCGCCGTGCGTCTCGACGTCGACACCAAGTGCATTCAAGGCAGCCGCAACAGCCCGTTCGAATCGCTGGTAGTCAGCGCTGTCGGTGGCCGCCTGCACGACTTCGGTGGCCAGCGAGCCGAAGCTGCGCTGGCCAGTATCGGTCACGGCATGTGGCTCTGCGGCTGAGCTTCCCCGGGGAATGCCTTGGTCGGCGTTCTCCGGGAGGCCAGAGGTCACGCGGTCGAGGAGCGGCAAGGTGTTGACCAGCGAGGCCCCCAACTCCGTTCGCCGGACCGTGAGTCCGATGCGTTCGGCGAGGCCGGTCTCCAGGAGGAGTGCGATGCGGCGTGTGACGTCTTCCCGGGTGAGCTGCACGTCGGGGTATCGCTCCGCGAGAACGCGGAGGAGTGTGGCCGTGTGTGCCTCGTTGTCCAAGGCGTCGAGGGACTCTCCCAGCAAGGCGACGTTGAGGTGAAGCAGACGAACGAAGTCCAGAGCCTCGTCGGACGCCAGACAGCTCTTGGCGAGTTCCGTCGCCGCGAAAGTATCGGTGCCTACCTGAGTCAGGAGACCGAGGGAACGCAAGGTCCCGAGCGTTTGTTCGGCGGAAGATTCCAGAACGCCGAATTCTCCGGAACAGAAGGCTCTGAAGTCACTTCGCTTGATCGCAGGTACGGCGGCGTTCACGAGGCGGGCGAGAGCTTCTACCCGTGTGCCACCCGCGACATAGCCCAGTGAACGTTTGCGTGACCTCAGTGCGGCCTGATCGACCTCGGCTAGTTCGGCGGCCAACAGGGCTGGTGGCGGGGGAAGTTCGAGGATCTGCCCAGAATGGCGGTGAGGAAGCTGATCGGGAACTACCAGTTTCAGACGTTCGAGGAACCTCAGGCCGCGTTCCGCGGGGACGATCTTGCCGTTGGTCCAGTAGTCCACGAGCCCGGCTGCGCGCAGCCAGTACACGCGCCGACGGACTTGGTCGAGCGAGTCCCACCTAAGGCCGTATACCTCAGCTGCGACCTCATTCAGCTCGTTGTGGGCGAGCCCTTCGCCCAATGCAGCAAGTGCTTCGCCGAAGAATCTGATGTGCGCATGGAAAAGAGCGACGAGATAGAGCTCGTCGCCGGAATCCAGAAAGTAACTGGCCTCGTCCGTGAGGGATAGGCGTGTCGGGCGCCCCTCCCGTTTCACCAGCCCGCAGGTGCCGAGTGCATGCACCGCCTTCCGCAAGGAAATCGAGGTGCCGGCATCGGGCCAGGTGAACGGGCGATCGATCGTTCAGTCCCTCGCGATCTCCGCCAGGAGGGCGCGGAGATTGCTGATGATCTCTGGTGGGCTGCCGGGGACGTGCGGTGTGGCCCCGGCTCGTGTCAGCCATGGGAGCGGTGCCGGGAAGCCTCTTTGGGGATCTGACTGCTGCGATGAGTTCAATGATCGTCCTCGTGATGGACAGGCTTTGATGCTCGATGAGCCTTGATATCACTACGATATGTAATCACTCGAGCACGGTGGGCGAATCAGGGCCTCGTGTTGCGCCGCCAGTCGGAGGCGACGGGTAGGGAGTTGGCGAGCAAGTCGGCTCCCAGATGGCTCCCAGTGTTGGCGGAGATCGACACGTCGCGACTCGTGGAATCGGCCGTGAAGCTGCGGTCGGCGACATCCGGCACTGGATGCGTCGTGGTGCCGCAGATCACCGAGGGCTATTTGGCAGCCGCGCAGTCTGTGCGAGCGCGATGCGCGGGGCTCAACCTCGACCTGGCCGACGCTGTGAACGTGACTTTGGCCGCCCAGTACGACACCGATGCCGTCCTCACGCTCGACCGGCGCGGCTGTCGTGCCGTGCGTCCGCTCGGGCGGCACAAGGCGTTCCGCATCATGCCCGATGACCTGCCTATCTGAGGCGGGCCGGTTCACAGATGTGCCAGGCTGGCTCTGACGGTTGATGTGGGTGTGGCGTGGTCTCGTGAGGGCTGGGGAGCGAGTTGGCTCCCAAAACGGCCCCCCAACGCACATCAGGGTCGGTACTGATTTCTCAGTACCGACCCTGACCTGCTGTTTTGGCTGTCGGGGTGGCGGGATTTGAACCCACGACCTCTTCGTCCCGAACGAAGCGCGCTGCCAAGCTGCGCTACACCCCGATGTCGTTGCTCCGCCTTCCGAACCCGTCCGGGCCGGTCGCGGCGACATCGATTACTTTAGCGGACCGGCGGCCTGAGACGAAATCCGGTTTTCGGGGCCCCGGATCTCCGGGCGGAACCGGTCGGCCGTGACGAGGAGCAGGGCCAGGGCGTAGAAGGCCAGGCCGAAGATCACGGCGTTGCCGAGGACGCCCGCGTAGCCGTGGGCGTCGACGTCAAGGAACGGGTACGGGTAGCGGGCCGGGGTGCCCGGGGCCATGATCGCGCCGCGGGCCAGGGCGAAGCCGAAGTAGGCCAGGGGATAGGCCAGCCAGATGCCCGCGTGGCGCAGGCGCAGGGCGCCGGGGCGGGTGAGCAGGAGCCAGTCCAGTACGGCGCCGATGGGGGTGACCGTGTGCAGGAGCTGGTTGGAGAGTCGGCGGGCCCCTGTCATGGCGTGGTCCGGGTCGTCCGTCATGGAGAAGCCGCTGGAGTCGTTGGCCAGGATGACGTGGTAGACGAGGCCCGTGATGCAGATGAAGAGCAGGACGCCGCCCGTGACCAGGGCCGGCAGCGGCGGGCGGGCGGTCCAGGCGCGCCGGGCCGCGAGGGCGAGGACGACCGCGAGCAGGATGTTGGACTGGATCGTGAAGTAGCTGAGGACGCGCAGCGCGCTGTCGCTGATCGACAGGTCGATGGCGATGCCGGTCGCCGCCGCCAGCGCGATGAGGGCGCGGAAGGCGGCGGTCACCGGGCGGCGGCGTTGCGGAACGACTGCCTCCGCCGGTACCGAGTCGGAACTGGAGGCACCGGCGGAGCCGGCAGCAGGGGGCGGCACGATCATTCCCCCACCGTAGGACGAGACCCACCGCAGGACCGGAAGGACCTACCGTGCTCGCGGAGCCGGTGCCGGGGTCAGGGTCAGGAGCGAGGCCTCCGGGGGGCACGCGAAACGGACCGGGGTGTAGCGGTTGGTGCCGCAGCCGGCCGAGACGTGCAGATAGGACGTGTTGCCCTCGGCCGAGTGCGTCGACAGGCCCTTCACGCGGTCGGTGTCCAGGTCGCAGTTGGTGACGAGGGCGCCGTAGAAGGGGATGCAGAGCTGGCCGCCGTGGGTGTGCCCGGCGAGGACCAGCGGATAGCCGTCCGCGGTGAAGGAGTCGAGCGCGCGCAGATACGGGGCGTGGACGACGCCGAGGGAGAAGTCGGGGCCGGTCAGCGGGCCGCCCGCCACCTCCGCGTAGCGGTCGCGCTTGATGTGCGGGTCGTCCAGGCCGGTCAGGCCGATCTCGACGCCGGCCACCTTCAGCACGCCCCGCGTGTTCGTGAGGTTCAGCCAGCCCGCCTCGTCGAACCCGTCGCGCAGGCCCTCCCACGGGTTGTGGATCACGCCGACAGCGGGCGCGTTGCCGTTCAGGCCGTGCTTGCCCCGGGTCCTGTTCACCAAGTACCGGGCGGGGTTGAGGAATTTGGGCCCGTAGTAGTCGTTCGAGCCGAAGACGTACGCGCCCGGGAACTCCATCAGCGGGCCGAGGGCGTCCAGGACCTCCGGAACGCCCTCGGGGTCCGAGAGGTTGTCGCCCGTGTTGATGACGAAGTCGGGGCGCAGGCCGGCCAGGGAGCGCAGCCAGCGCTGCTTCTTGCGCTGACCGCCGACCATGTGGATGTCCGAGACCTGGAGGACGCGGAGCGGGCGCATGCCCTGGGGCAGGACGGGGACGGTCACCCGTCGCAGTCGGAAGGAGCGGGCCTCGAAGCCCGCGGCGTAGGCCACTCCGGCGGCTCCCACCGCCGCGATGCCGGCCGTCACCTTCAGAGAAACCTTCAGGGAGGTCTGCAGAGGCGTCTTCAAGGAACTCTGCAGTGGAGCTTCGTGTCGCGCGCGCATGAGCCCCATCGTGTCAGACCGGCCGCGCCCCGGAAATCGGCGGGCGCCGCTCCCCTCGTACCTGCGACAATCACGGCATGACCACCCTCAAGTCGAAGCTGCACGACGACCTCAACGCCGCGATCAAGGAGCGCGATGAGCTGCGCTCCTCGACGCTCCGGCTGACCCTCTCCGCGATCACGAACCAGGAGGTCGCGGGCAAGGAGAAGCGCGAACTCTCCGACGACGAGGTGCAGAAGGTGATCGCCAAGGAGGCGAAGAAGCGCCGCGAGGCCGCCGAGGCGTTCGAGAAGGGCGGCCGCGCCGAGTCCGCGGCCCGCGAGCTGGCGGAGGGCGAGCTCCTCGCCGTGTACCTGCCGCAGCCGTTGAGCGACGCGGAGTTGGAGCAGATCGTCGCGCAGGCCGTCGAGGAGGCGAAGGCGGCCGGCGCCGAGGGGCCGCGCGCCATGGGCCAGGTCATGAAGATCGCGAACCCGAAGATCGCGGGCCGCGCCGAGGGCGGCCGCGTCGCCGCGACGGTGAAGCGCCTGCTGGCCGGCTGACCGCGCCGCGCGCATGCAGAAGGGGCGCCCCCTCATCGGGGGCGCCCCTTCTGACGTCACGTCGCGAGGAGGCGGGGCTCAGTGGCCCCGGCCACCCCCGTTCCCGTTCCCACCGTTCCCGTTCCCGCCGATCAGGCCCGGCGGGATGGAGATACCGGGCAGCGGATCGTCGTCACCGTTGCCGCCGTCGTTGCCGCCCCCGCCGTTGTGGCCGGGCTTGGCGTCGTCGTGGCTCTTGTCGCCCTTGCCCTTGTCCGCGTCGGGGATGTCGACGAGGGTGAAGCCGGGCGAGGGCTTGCCGGACAGGGCGCCGACCATGGCGGCCTTCCAGATCGGGCCCGGAGTGTCGGCGCCGTAGACCTGGTCGTGGTACCTGCCGCCGATGGTGATGTTCTCCATCTCGACGTTCTGCTGCGCGCTGCCGACCCACACGGCGCCGGACAGGTTCGGCGTGTAGCCGACGAACCAGGCGTTCTTACGGGCGTCGGTGGTACCGGTCTTACCGGCGTTGGCCCGGTCCTGGAGGCCGGCCTGCTTACCCGTACCGGAGTCGGTCACCCCGCTGAGCAGAGTGTTGATCTTGTCCGCGGTCGCCGTCGACATGGCGCGCGAGCACTGCGTCTTCGGTACGGAGAGCGCCTTGCCGTCGGGGCCGGTGATCGCCTCGATGGCGACCGGCGTGCAGTACGTGCCCTCGTTGGCGAACGCGGCGTAGGCGGAGGCCATCGTCAGCGGCGACAGACCCGTCGAACCGAGGGTCATCGACGACGGCACCTCGGGCACCTTGGTGCCGTTGCCCTGCACCACGTGGAGCTTGTCGGTCATCTTGACGACCGGGCACATGCCGATGTCGCCGAGCATCTGCACGAAGTACGTGTTGACGGACTTCTCCATCGCCTCCTTGAGGCGATACGGGCCGGACTCGGACTCGTTCTCGTTCTCCACCTTGTAGCCGCCGTCGTTGACCCACGGCTTGCCGCTGCACGTCTGCACCTTGCTCGGGTACGGCATGTCGTACGGCGCCGGGTACTCCTGCGTCGCCGGCTTGCCGCTCTCCAGCGCGGCCGCCGCGAGGAACGGCTTGAACGTCGAACCCGTAGGGAAGCCGAAGTTGGAGCCGCCGTACTTGTAGTCGACCGAGTAGTTGTACTCCGTCTCGTTCTTGCTGTTGTCGGAGCCGTACGGCTTCGACTGGCCCATGCCGAGGATCTTGCCGGTGCCCGGCTCGACGAGCGAGACCGCCGTGGCGACCTTGTCCGTCTTGTAGACGTTGTCCGCGATGGAGGCCTGCACCGATTCCTGCGACTGCGGGTCGAGCGTGGTCTTGACCGTCAGCCCGCCGCGGTTCCAGACCTTGGCGCGGTCCTCCTTCGTCTTGCCGAAGACCGGATCGCTGAGGAAGACCCGCCGGACGTAGTCGCAGAAGAACGACGCGCCCTTGACCGCCGTGATGCAGCCGTTCTGCGGGCTGCTGACCTTGAGGCCGAGCGGTGTCTGTTTCGCCGCGTCGGCCTCGCCCTTCGTGATGTCGTGCACCTCGGCCATGCGCTGCAGCACCACGTTGCGCCGCTTCTTCGCCTCGGCCTCGTCGTTGACGGGGTCGTAGCGGCTCGGCGACTGCACGATGCCGGCGAGCAGCGCCGACTCCTGCACGTTCAGGTCCTTGGCGCGCTTGGAGAAGTAGCGCTGCGCGGCCGCCTCGACGCCGTACGCCTGCTGCCCGAAGTACGTGATGTTCAGGTAGTTGGCGAGGATCTTCTTCTTGCCCAGCTCGTCCTCGACCTGGATCGCGTACTTGAGCTCGCGGACCTTGCGGCCGATCGTCTGCTGCGTGGCCTGCGCGACCTTCGTCGGGTCGTCGCCGGCCTCCTCGATGAAGACGTTCTTCACGTACTGCTGCGTGAGCGTGGACGCGCCCTGCGAGACGCCGCCGTCGCGCGCGTTGGCGTTGATGGCGCGCAGGATGCCCTTCGCGTCGACGGCCCCGTGCTCGTAGAAGCGCGAGTCCTCGATGGCGACGAGCGCCTTCTGCATGTACGGCGAGATCTCGTTGAGCGGGACCACGGTGCGGTCGCGCGAGTAGACGGTCGCGATCTTGCCGCCCTGGTTGTCCAGGATCGTGGTGCGCTGACTCAGCGGCGGGGTCTTCAAGTTGGCGGGGATCTCGTCGAACCCCTCGACGGATCCCTTGGCCGCGAGGCCGAGCGCGCCCGCGGCGGGCAGCGCGATTCCGGCGAGTACAGCTCCTGCGAGCACGCTGACACCGAGGAACTTTGCGGCCTGTTGGGCCGGCGACAGTCCGCCGCCGCTACCGGCCGAGCGCTTCTTTCCCATGCAGGGCAGCCTACGTTCTGATTCTCCGGACAGGCGTATATGCCTTGGCCTAAGCTGCACCCAACTGTCACAGCAGTGCGGTCTCGTATCAAGACGTGGGACGACCCCGAACCGTTCCCGGCATATTTTCCTCGCCCCTTGTAGTCATTCCCGCACCCTCCGGTGGGCCCCCCGTACACGGCCTCCAGGGTGTCCGAATACGCCTCGTGTGTCTCCTGCTGTCCCTTGTGGCGCGAGTGAACTGTCCTGGTTTGCCGGGGTTATTACGCATGTCCCCCGGTCACTCCGTCGGGTGATCTGCCGCTTACGCATAGTCCGTTCGGGCCATTCAAGATTGGGCCCGAAGGGGGTGTTGCGGTGTGCCCACCTTCCGTAACGTCCTCAACTGGCGGCGGTGAATATGCCGCTGCCGCCGTGGGGGAGCCTCGATTCGGGAGAGGACGGCGCCGGTATGGGCTGGGTAGTCGACTGGAGTGCGCAGGCGGCCTGCCGCACTACCGATCCGGATGAACTGTTCGTTCAAGGAGCAGCGCAGAACCGGGCGAAGGCGGTGTGCACGGGATGCCCTGTGCGGACCGAGTGCCTGGCGGACGCGCTGGACAATCGCGTCGAGTTCGGCGTGTGGGGTGGCATGACGGAGCGGGAGCGCCGCGCACTGTTGCGCAGGCGTCCGACCGTCACGTCATGGCGCCGACTCCTTGAGACGGCACGGACGGAGTATGAGCGTGGCGCGGGTCTGTTGCCCGCGGAGCTCGAGGATGACGAGACGTACGAGAGGTACGCGGCCGTCGGCTAGAGCCGGCCGGCACGCGTCACTCACCGAGTTACGTACGGCTCGTGCAGTACGGGTATGCGGTACCGCGGACGCAGTGCGCGTACGCAGTACGGCTGACGCGGTACGAGTACGAAGTGCGGCTCACGCAGCTCCGGCCGGAGTGCCACCGGCCGCGAGCCGTTCTCCGATGTCCCGGAGGCCTGTCAGGTCGTGTACGTCACCGGGCAGCGCCGCGACCTCGGTCACGGCGACTTCGGGGTGCAGCGCGGTGAAGCGGTCACGCGTGCGCTGTTCGCGCGCGACCACGTGCATACGCTCCGCGTGCAGGCGGAGCAGACCCGCCGTCAGCTGCTGTGCGGTGGGAGCGGTCGGATCGGACGGTGTCTCCGCTACGGCGGGGGAGCCGGGCGCGGCATCTGTCACGGGATCTGTCACAGGCTCTGTCGCGGAAGGGGTACGAACCTCTTCCTTCCCGTCCGTCTGATCCACAATGCGGTGCTCGTCAAGATTTTCCGCGGCGGCCAGGGCGCGCTCGGCCGAGAGCCCGTCGGCGCCGCTGCCGTGCACCCGGTTCAGCACGAGTCCGGCGAGCGGCATCCGCTCCGCGGCCAGCCGCTCCACGAAGTACGCGGCCTCGCGCAGCGCGTCCCGCTCGGGCGCGGCCACCACGAGGAACGCGGTGCCGGGCGCCTGCAGCAGCTTGTACGTGGCGTCCGCGCGGGTGCGGAAACCGCCGAACATGGTGTCCATCGCGGCGACGAACGTCTGCACGTCGCGCAGGAGTTGACCGCCGAGCAGCTTGCCGAGCGCGCCGGTCATCATCGACATCCCGACGTTCAGGAACTTCATGCCCGCGCGCCCGCCGACCTTCGCCGGCGCCATCAGGACCCGGATCAGCTTCCCGTCGAGGAACGAGCCGAGCCGCTTGGGCGCGTCCAGGAAGTCGAGCGCGGAGCGCGACGGCGGGGTGTCCACGACGATCAGGTCCCACTCGTCACGCGAGCGCAGCTGCCCCAGCTTCTCCATCGCCATGTACTCCTGCGTGCCCGCGAAGCCCGCCGAGAGCGACTGGTAGAAGGGGTTGGACAGGATCGCCCTGGCCCTCTCCCGGTCCGAGTGCGCCTCGACGATCTCGTCGAAGGTGCGCTTCATGTCGAGCATCATCGCGTGCAGCTCGCCGCCGCTCGCGTCGTCGATGTCCTTCACCCGGCGCGGGGTGTTGTCCAGCGAGTCGATGCCCATGGACTGGGCGAGGCGGCGGGCCGGGTCGATGGTCAGCACGACGACCTTGCGGCCGCGCTCGGCGGCGCGCAGCCCGAGCGCCGCGGCGGTCGTCGTCTTGCCGACGCCGCCGCTGCCGCAGCACACCACGATGCGGGTGTCCGGGTCGTCGAGCAGCGGGTCGATGGAGAGCGTGCCCTCAGGATCCAGCGTCATCGAAGCGGTCCCCTAAATCCCTTGCTGTCGCAGTTCCTCGGCGAGCGTGTACAGGCCCGCGAGGTCCAACCCCTCGGTGAGCAACGGCAGTTCGTGCAGCGGCAGCCCGGCCTCGGTGAGCAGCCCGCGCTGGGCGCCCTCCAGGTCGTACCGCTCCGCGTACTCGTCGGCCTGCTCCAGCAGCGGCCCGACGAGCTTCTTGGCGCCGCTGAGCCCGGCCGCCGCCAGAGCCTCGGTGACCGCGGGGCGCACCGAGGCGTCGCGGCTCAGCTCCAGATCGGGTTCCCCGAGGAGCGCGGGCCGCACCATGTTCACCATGATCCGTCCCACCGGAAGGTTCGCGGCGCGCAGTGCGTCGACCCCGTCGAGGGTCTCCTGCACCGGCATTTCCTCCAGCAGGGTCACCAGATGCACAGCGGTCTCACTGGACTTGAGCACCCGCATGACGGCCTGTGCCTGGTTGTGTATCGGGCCGATCTTGGCGAGCCCGGCGACCTCGTCGTTCACGTTGAGGAAGCGCGTGATGCGGCCCGTCGGGGGCGCGTCCATCACGACGTGGTCGTACGCGTACACGCCCTGTTTGTCCTTGCGGCGCACCGCTTCGCACGCCTTGCCCGTCAGGAGTACGTCCCTGAGGCCCGGCGCGACGGTGGTCGCGAAGTCGATCGCGCCCAGCTTCTTCAGGGCGCGGCCCGCGCCGCCCAGCTTGTAGAACATCTGGAGGTAGTCGAGCAGCGCCAGCTCGGGATCGATGGCGAGCGCGTACACCTCCCCGCCGCCCGGTGCGACGGCGATCTTCCGCTCCTCGTAGGGGAGCACTTCCGTTTCGAAGAGCTGTGCGATGCCTTGCCTGCCCTCCACCTCCACAAGGAGAGTGCGCTTGCCCTCGGTCGCGAGGGCGAGCGCGAGTGCGGCGGCGACCGTGGTCTTTCCGGTACCGCCCTTGCCGCTGACGACCTGGAGCCTGCTCACGTATTCGAGCCTAACCAGTGAGCGGCCCGATCACGCAGGAGCCTCGGGAACGACGACCCAGGAATGGGCGGATACAGTCGGCGTCATGGCTAAGAAGTGGGAATACGCGACCGTGCCGCTCCTCGTGCACGCGACGAAGCAGATCCTCGACACCTGGGGCGAGGACGGCTGGGAGCTGGTGCAGGTCGTACCGGGGCCGAACAACCCCGAGCAGCTGGTGGCGTACCTGAAGCGGGAGAAGGCTGCGTGAGCGCCGTAGAGGACAGGCTGGCGGAGCTGGGGCTGACCCTGCCGCCCGTCGTCCCGCCGGTCGCGGCGTACCAGCCGGCCGTGCAGTCCGGCGTGTACGTGTACACGGCCGGGCAGCTGCCCATGGTCGACGGCAAGCTGCCGCTGACCGGCAAGGTCGGCGACGAGGTCACCGCCGAGCAGGCCAAGGAACTGGCCCGCACCTGTGCGCTGAACGCGCTGGCCGCGGTGAAGTCGGTCGCCGGTGACCTGGACCGCATCGCGCGCGTCGTGAAGGTCGTCGGGTTCGTCGCCTCCGCCACCGACTTCACCGGACAGCCCGGTGTCATCAACGGCGCGAGCGAGCTCCTCGGCGAGGTGCTCGGCGACAAGGGCGTGCACGCCCGCAGCGCCGTCGGCGTCGCGGTCCTGCCGTTGGACGCGCCGGTCGAGGTCGAGTTCCAGGTGGAGCTCACCGAGGCGTAGCGCGTTCGCGCGTCCGCGCGTTTCAAGGCTGTGTTTCCAGTGACGGGTGGTGACGGGTGGGCTCTCGAACATCCGCCCGTCACCGGATAGCCTCCGGCCATGGCAAACGGGCAGTGGTATCCCCCCGAGTGGCCGGACCGCATCCGCGCCCTCGCCGCCGGCACCCTGGTGCCCGCGACGCCCCGGCGTGCCGCGACCGTGATGCTGCTCAGGGACTCCGACGGCGTCGAGGTGCACATGCTGCGGCGGCGCACGTCCATGGCCTTCGCCGCCGGCGCGTACGCGTATCCCGGTGGTGGCGTCGACGCCCGTGACGACGACCGGCAGGTCCGCTGGGCCGGGCCGTCGCGCCAGGAGTGGGCCGCGTGCCTCGGCGTACCCGACAAGGACGCGCAGGCGATCGTCTGCGCCGCGGTGCGCGAGACGTTCGAGGAGGCCGGAGTCCTGCTCGCCGGGCCCACCCCGGACACCGTCGTCGACGACACGACGGGCGCCGACTGGGTCGCGGACCGGCAGGCGCTGATCGCCAGGGACCTGTCGTTCGCCGAATTCCTGGAGCGCCGGGGTCTGGTGCTCCGCTCGGATCTGCTCGGCGCCTGGGCGCGCTGGATCACCCCCGAGTTCGAGCCGCGCCGCTACGACACCTGGTTCTTCGTCGCCGCGCTCCCCACGGGCCAGCGCACCAGCGACGACTCCTCCGAGGCCGACCGCACGGTGTGGATCCGCCCGGCACAGGCCGCGTCGGCGTACGACCGGGGCGAACTGTCGATGATGCCGCCGACGATCGCCACGCTGCGCACTCTCGCGGCGTACGACTCGGTGGGCGGCGCGCTGGCCGGTTCGGCGGAGCGCGACCTCACGCCCGTACTGGCCCGGGCCCGCCTGGAAGAGGGCGAGTTGGTGCTGTCCTGGCCGGGGCACGACGAGTTCACCAAGCACATCCCGACCGGCGGGCCCGGGACGGCCGAGAAGACCGGGGGAACCCGCTGATGACCGAGGCCGCCGCCCTGCCCGGGCAGCCGCGCGGCGGGGTGCTGTCCGGCCCCGCCACCGCCCGCGCCGTCAACGTGCTCGCGCCCAACGCGTCCGCGATGACCCTCGACGGCACCAACACCTGGATCGTCGCCGAACCCGGCAGCGACCTCGCCGTCGTCATCGACCCGGGCCCGCTGGACGACGCCCACCTGACGCGGGTGATCGCCACCGCCGAGCGGGCGGGCAGGCGGGTCGCCCTCACGCTGCTCACGCACGGGCACCCCGACCATGCCGAAGGGGCCGCCCGGTTCGCCGAGTTGACCGGTACGAAGGTACGGGCGCTCGACCCGGCGCTGCGCCTCGGCGACGAAGGGCTCGCCGCCGGGGACGTGGTGCGGACGGGCGGCCTGGAGCTGCGCGTCGTGCCGACCCCCGGGCACACCGCGGACTCGCTCTGCTTCCATCTCCCCGCCGACCGGGCGGTGTTGACCGGCGACACGATCCTCGGCCGCGGCACCACCGTCGTCGCCCACCCGGACGGCCGCCTCGGCGACTACCTCGACTCGCTGCGCCGCCTGCGGTCCCTGACCGTCGACGACGGGGTGCACACGGTGCTGCCGGGCCACGGCCCCGTACTGGAAGACGCGCAAGGGGCGGTCGAGTTCTACCTCGCCCACCGCGCCCACCGCCTCGCCCAGGTCGAGACGGCGGTCGAGAACGGCTACGTGGCCGCGCCCGACGTCGTGTCTCACGTGTACGCCGACGTGGACCGCTCCCTGTGGCCGGCCGCCGAGCTGTCCGTCCTGGCCCAGCTCGAATACCTGCGGGAACACGGCCTGATCTAGGAGTTCCGGTTCTACTCGGCCCGGGGTCCCCGGGGCTCCAGTGGCCAGGTGACGCCCATCGCGGCGAGCCGGGGCGGGTCGGCGATGATGTCGACGCCGATGACCCTGCCGTCCCGGAAGGTGAGGGCCAGAACCGAGACGACCTGGCCCCTGGGTACCTGCACGATGCCCACCCCGTCTCCCACGTACGCCGCGTACGCCGTCTGCACCAGCTGCCCGAAGTACGTCGCCTGACCGGCCACCTCCAGGGCGCCCCGCACCAGCTTGGACGCCGTGCCCGGGCCCGCGTCGACCCGCAGCAGCACGTCGGGGTCGAGGAGCGCGAGCAGCGCCTCGAAGTCACCGGCGCGGGTGGCGGCGAGCCAGGCGTCGACCACCTCGCGCTGGCGCGCCAGGTCGGTCGCGGGCGGCACGGTCGCGCCCTGCACCCGGCGCCTGGCCCGGCTCGCCAGCTGCCGGGTGGCCGCCGGCGTGCGCTCGACGACCGGCGCCAGCTCCTCGAACGGCACCGCGAACATGTCGTGCAGCACGAACGCGAGCCGCTCGGCCGGCGCGAGCGTGTCGAGTACGACGAGCAGCGCCAGGCCCACGGAATCCGCGAGTTCGGCCTCCAGACCGGGGTCGGCGGGCCGCACCACCACGTCCGGGACATGCGTGTCGGCCGTACCCGGGTCGAGAGGGTCCTCGCGGCGCGACGCGCGCGTCCGCAGCATGTCCAGGCAGATCCGCCCCACGACGGTCGTCAGCCAGCCGCTCAGGTTCCGTACGGCGTCGCCGTCGGGGGCCGCGCGCTGCAACCGCAGCCAGCTCTCCTGGACCGCGTCCTCCGCCTCGCTCAGCGAACCCAGCACGCGGTACGCCACGGACCGCAGCCGTCCGCGCTCCGCTTCGAACCGGGCGGCCAGCTCGACCGCGGACGGGGACTGCGACGGGGGCTGGGGCTGCGTCATGCCGGGTTTCCCTCCAGGGGAGTCGTGTTGCGCCTCTACGTATACGGGCCCCGCCACAGCTCGTGGCGGGACCCGTATACGTGCCTACCTAGCTACTTACGTACGTACGAAGAGGCATAGAGGAAGCAGCGGCTCAGCGCGAACGCTTGGCGAGGCGCTCCACGTCCAGCAGGATCACGGCGCGGGCCTCCAGGCGGAGCCAGCCGCGGCCCGCGAAGTCCGCGAGGGCCTTGTTCACGGTCTCGCGGGAGGCGCCGACCAGCTGGGCCAGCTCTTCCTGCGTGAGGTCGTGCACGACGTGGATGCCCTCCTCGGACTGCACGCCGAAGCGGCGCGACAGGTCGAGCAGCGCGCGGGCCACGCGGCCCGGCACGTCGGAGAAGACCAGGTCGGACATCTGGTCGTTGGTCTTGCGCAGGCGCCGGGCGACGGCGCGCAGCAGGGCGGCGGCCACCTCGGGCCGCGCGTTCAGCCACGGCTGGAGGTCGCCGTGGCCGAGGCCGAGCAGCTTCACCTCGGTCAGCGCGCTGGCGGTCGCGGTCCGCGGGCCCGGGTCGAAGAGCGACAGCTCTCCGATGAGCTCACCCGGGCCGAGCACGGCCAGCATGTTCTCGCGGCCGTCGGGGGATGTGCGGTGGAGCTTCACCTTGCCTTCGGTGACCACGTAGAGGCGGTCGCCGGGGTCGCCCTCGTGAAACAGGGCATCGCCACGCGCGAGGGTCACCTCACTCATGGAGGCGCGGAGCTCCGCGGCCTGCTCGTCATCGAGCGCCGCGAAGAGCGGGGCGCGCCGCAGAACGTCGTCCACGAGTTTCTCTCCTATGTCGCCTGCACTGTGGGGACGGTTGTATCCCGCCGCCCATTTTGCCGGACGGTCCAAACAGTGTGATCAGTCACTCAGACACAAGTCTGCCGCACCTGCGTCACAACCCGACGGGGAGGGGGCCAATCGGGGGCCGATCCGATGGCTCCGGGGCGGATGTCGGTGTCGGGCTTTAGGCTGGCCGGGTGTCCAAAAAGCCGGTGACCACACAGGCGGAGGGGGCTCGGACGGTGGTAGCCGGCCGCGATTCCGCTGTGGGCGAACAGGGGTCGGGCGACGCCCGCCGCACCGGCGCGACCCCGCCCGAGACCGTGTCCGTTCAGGGAAAGGCCGCCCAGTCCATGCCCGCGAAGAAGGCCGCGGCGACGCAGCCCGCAGCGAAGAATGCCGCGTCTACGCAGTCCGCAGCGAAGAAGGCCGCCGCGGAGAAGACCGCCCCGAAGAAGACCGGCTCGGCGAAGCCCGAGTCGCACGCGGCGCTGGTCCGCCGCGCGCGGAAGATCAACCGGGAGCTGGCGGAGACGTACCCGTACGCGCACCCGGAGCTGGACTTCGAGAACGCGTTCCAGCTCGTGGTCGCCACGGTGATGTCCGCGCAGACGACGGACCTGAGGGTCAATCAGACGACCCCGGCGCTGTTCGCCAAGTACCCGACGCCCGAAGACCTCGCCGCGGCCAACCCGGAGGAGGTCGAGGAGCTGATCAGGCCCACCGGCTTCTTCCGCGCCAAGACGAAGTCGATCATGGGTCTGGCCAAGGTGCTGAGCGAGGAGTTCGGGGGCGAGGTGCCCGGCCGGCTCGAAGATCTCGTCAAGCTCCCCGGCGTGGGCCGCAAAACCGCCTTCGTCGTGTTGGGGAACGCGTTCGGGAGGCCGGGGATCACCGTCGACACCCACTTCGGCCGGCTCGTACGCCGCTGGAAGTGGACCGAGGAGACCGACCCCGACAAGGTCGAGAAGGCGATCGGCGAGCTGTTCCCGAAGAGCGAGTGGACGATGCTGAGCCACCACGTGATCTTCCACGGCCGCCGCATCTGTCACGCCCGCAAACCGGCCTGCGGCGCCTGCCCGATCGCCCCGCTCTGCCCGGCGTACGGAGAGGGCGAGACGGACCCGGAGAAGGCGAAGAAGCTGCTCAAGTACGAGAAGGGCGGATTCCCCGGCCAGCGGCTCAAGCCCCCGCAGTCGTACCTGGACGCGGGCGGCATCCCGGCCCCGCCCCTCGGTGCCACGGCCACGACCGGGTGACAGACCCGGATCGTGGAACGAAACGGGGGAGGTCAGGCGTTGGGCGAGTCACGACAGGTACGGGGGCGGCGAGATGAAGCACGTGAGCGAGATCGACGCGATGGGCGGGACCGGCGAGGCCGGTGACATCGGCGGGACCGGCGGTGTCCCGGTGGTCCCGGACGTCACGCTGCGCACGGAAGACCTGCCCGGCTGGCTCGACCCCGTCGCCGCCGCGGCCCGCACCGTCCGCGGCGAGCAGCTCAGCCGCTTCCTGCCGCCGAAGGACGGCGCGGGCCGGCAGTCCGCCGTCCTGGTCCTGTTCGGCGAGGGCGAGCGCGGCCCCGAGTTGCTCCTCATGGAGCGGGCGGGCTCGCTGAGATCGCACGCGGGCCAGCCGTCCTTCCCCGGCGGCGCCCTGGACCCGGCGGACGGGGACCCGCGTACCGAGGGCCCGTTGCGCGCCGCCCTGCGGGAGGCGTGGGAGGAGACGGGCCTGGACCCGAGAGGCGTCCAGCTCTTCGGTGTGCTGCCGCGGCTCTACATCCCGGTGAGCGGCTTCGTGGTGACGCCGGTGCTCGGCTGGTGGCGGGTGCCGACACCGGTCGCGGCGGTCGATCCGGCGGAGACGGCCCGCGTCTTCACGGTTCCGGTGGCGGATCTCACGGACCCGGAGAACCGGGCGACGACCGTCCACCCGAGCGGCCACCAAGGGCCCGCGTTCCTCGTGGAATCCGCGCTGGTCTGGGGTTTCACGGCCGGCGTGATCGACCGCATCCTGCATTACGCGGGCTGGGAGCGCCCCTGGGACCGAGCGAAGACGGTCCCACTCGACTGGCGCTCATGACAAGGTTGCCCCCGTGCCGTGCCGTCCCGGGGAGCAACCCCGTGGCCTCGGCGCGGCAGTGGAAATCCGCGATGCGAGGCGAGGCCAGAATTCGGTGAACGTGCTGGACATCCTGCTGCTCGCGGCCGCCGTCTGGTTTGCGATCGTGGGCTACCGCCAGGGCTTCGTCGTCGGCATCCTGTCGGTGATCGGTTTCCTGGGCGGCGGCCTCGTCGCGGTCTACGCGCTGCCCCTCGTCTGGGGCGCCGCCACCAGCGGCGCCCAGGTGACGACGACCGCCACGATCGTCGCCGTGGTCGTCGTGATCGTCTGCGCCTCGGTGGGCCAGGCCTTCACCACCCACTTGGGCAACAAGTTGCGGCGGTACATCACCTGGTCCCCGGCCCGCGCGCTCGACGCGACGGGCGGCGCCCTGGTCAACGTCGGCGCGATGCTCCTGGTCGCCTGGCTGATAGGTTCCGCCCTCGCCGGCACGACGCTGCCCACGCTCGGCACGGAAGTGCGCGGCTCGAAGGTGCTGCTCGGGGTCTCGCGGGCGCTGCCCACCCAGGCCGACACCTGGTTCGCCGACTTCTCCTCCACGCTCGCGCAGAACGGATTCCCCCAGGTCTTCAGCCCGTTCGCGAACGAGCCGATCACCGAGGTCCAGCCGCCCGACCCGGCGCTGGTGAAGAGCCCGACCGCGCTGACCGCGAAGCGTTCGATCGTCAAGGTCGTGGGCCAGGCGCCCAGTTGCGGCAAGGTCCTGGAGGGCACCGGCTTCGTCTTCTCCGACCGCCGCGTCATGACGAACGCGCATGTGGTCGGCGGCGTCGACGAGCCCACCGTGCAGATCGGCGGCGAGGGCATCAAGTACGACGCGAAGGTCGTGCTCTACGACTACAAGCGCGACATCGCGGTCCTCGACGTGCCCGAGCTGAAGGCGCCCCCGCTCCGGTTCACGCCGACGGACGCGCAGCGCGGCGGCGGCGCGATCGTCGCGGGCTTCCCGGAGAACGGCGCGTACGACGTGCGCCCCGCGCGCGTCCGCGGCCGTATCGCCGCCAAGGGCCCGGACATCTACCACCGGGGCACGGTCCAGCGCGACGTCTACTCGCTGTTCGCGACGGTCCGGCAGGGCAACTCCGGCGGACCGCTCCTGACGCCCGACGGCCAGGTCTACGGCGTGGTCTTCGCCAAGTCCCTGGACAACGCGCAGACCGGCTACGCGCTGTCCGGCGACGAGATCCGCACCGACATCACCCAGGGCCGTGCCGCGGTCCAGCAGGTGGACACGGACGCTTGCGCCCTCTAGACGGGCCTGGTTGCAGACGGACGTTGCGTGGACGGGCCCCGTGGTCAGGCCCTGAAAATGTGTCAGCCGCGCCCGCTGTGGCGCAGCCGGGCCGACACCCACCGGGCCCGACGTCGCAGGATGCGCGGAATTCCCAGCCGGGGATCGTGCACCGTATACCCCTCCGGCGCGCCCCTCTGGGGAGAGCCCAGCGTCATCGCTGGGCGGCGATTGCGTGCTGCGTCACTGTAGTCGTGCGTCCAGCCCATACACCGACGTGTGCCCGGGCCCCATGGTCGGTAATCGCCCCCACGGCCCCCAAATTGGCTTATGCGGCAGGCATTTGGCTGTTCGTAGGACAGACGTTCCCGTCCGCACACCGGATGCTCACCGGTCGGGCTCGGGATCCTGCAGCCAGCTCACCAGCTCCTTGCTGAAAGCGACCGGATCCTCCTCGTGAGGGAAGTGGCCGAGGCCGTCGAACAGGCGCCAGCGGTACGGCGCTTCGACGTACTCGCCGGAGCCCGCCGCGCTGCGCGTACGCATCACCGGGTCCAGCGAGCCGTGCAGATGCAACGTGGGCACGCGGACCGGACGCTTCATCCGCCGGTTGAACTGGATGCCGTCGGGGCGGGCCATCGACCGCACCATCCACCGGTACGGCTCGATCGAGCAGTGCGGGGTCGACGGGATGGACATGGCGCGCTGATACGTCTCGACGGCCTCGTCGTCGGGCTGCTGCGGCCCCGACCAGTCACGGACCAGCCGTCCGACCAACGCGCTGTCGTCCGCGGCCAGTTGACGCTCCGGCAGCCATGGCCGCTGGAAGCCCCAGATGTACGACCCGGCGGCGGTCTGCTTGACGTCCGACAGCATGGCCGAGCGCCAGCGCCGCGGGTGCGGCATGGACGACACCGCGAGCCGGCGCACCAGCTTGGGCCGCATCACGGCCGCGGTCCACGCGAGGTAGCCGCCGAGGTCGTGCCCGACGAGCGCCGCGTCCGGTTCGCCCAGTGAGCGCACCACACCGGTGATGTCGAGCGCGAGGTTCGCCGGGTCGTAGCCGCGCGGCGTGCGGTCGCTGCCGCCGACGCCCCGCAGGTCCATGGCCACGGCCCGGAAGCCCGCGTCGGCGAGTGCGCCGAGCTGGTGCCGCCACGTCCACCAGAACTGCGGGAAGCCGTGCAGCAGCAGTACGAGCGGCCCGTCGCCCATCTCCGCGATGTGGAAGCGCGCGCCGTTGGCCGCGACGTCCCGGTGGGTCACCTCACCACCGGGGACGTCGAGACGTACGACAGAAGAAGGCGGCTGGGCCGAAGGAGTGGCGGGGTCCGTCATGAAGACGAGCGTGCCACAGCCTCGATGGCCTCGGGGACACGGTCGCCGGCCGTCACCGGCCGGGGGTGCGGCTTGGCGTTCTGCAGTACGCCCGCCGACTCCTTGACCGAGGCGGCGACCTTCTGCGGGCCCTTGCTCTTCTTGGCCTTCTTGGCGAAGACGATGCCGATCAGCCCGAGCAGTCCGGCCACGAGCAGGCTCGCGACGAAGGAGAGCACGAAGCACAAGGCGAGGTTCCAGCCGCCGTTGCCGTTGTGCCCGCCGGTCCAGGCGTTGATGCCGTACGCGAGCGCGAAGCTCAGCATCGGCAGCGAGAAGATCGCCACCGTCAGCGCCGCGGTGAAGGCTCCGCCGCTCACCGCGCCCTTCTTCACGTCCTGCTTGAGCTGTACCTTCGCGAGGGCGATCTCATCGTGCACCAGTGCGGACATTTCGGTCGTCGCCGAAGCGAACAGCTGGCCGATGCTGCGTTCGGCGCCGGCCGCGCCGAGCGTGCTGCCGTCGGGTGCGCTCATCGCGTACTCCCTGTTTTCCTGTAGAAGCTTGTGGATGCTCCGGATGTGCGGACTTGATGTCAGATCATGCCGGACGCTCGCCCTCGGCGCCTTCCCCGCCCGCCACTTCGGCAAGCCTGCGATGCTCCGCGGCCTTCTTCTCATGGATCGCGGCCATCCGCAGGTGGTAATCCGGCGTGTCCTTCTCGTAGATGTCGGGGACGCCGTCCAGGTCGTCGTCGCGCTCCTCTTCCTCCCACAGGGCGCGGTACTTCGCGTTCCGCAGCTTCAGCAGTACGCCGCTGATCACGGCCGCGATCAACGAGCCGATGAGCACGGCGGCCTTCACCTCGTCCGTGAGCACGGGGTTCTCGGAGAAGGCGAGTTCACCGATCAGGAGCGAGACGGTGAAGCCGATGCCGGCGAGCGAGGCGACGGCGAAGACGTCCGGCCAGACCAGTTCGTCGGAGAGCGACGCTTTGGTGAACCGGGCCGTCAGCCACGTACCGCCGAAGATGCCGACGGTCTTGCCGACGACGAGGCCGAGTACGACACCCAGCGTCTCGGGCCGGCCGAACACATCGCCCAGTGCTCCGCCCGACACGACCACACCCGCGCTGAACAGGGCGAACAGCGGCACCGCGAATCCGGCCGAAAGCGGCCGCACCAAGTGCTCGATGTGCTCGCCCGGGGAACGCTCCTCGCCCTCCCGGCGGGTGCAGCGCAGCATCAGGCCCATGGCGACGCCGGCGATGGTGGCGTGGATGCCGCTGTTGTACATCAGGCCCCAGATGACGAGCGCGAGCGGGACGTAGACGTACCAGCCGCGCACCCCCTTGCGCGTCAGCAGCCAGAAGACGGCGAGGCCGACGACCGCGCCGCCGAGCGCGGCGAAATTCAGGTCGTCGGTGAAGAAGACGGCGATGATCAGGATCGCCAGGAGGTCGTCGACGACGGCGAGGGTGAGCAGGAAGGCGCGCAGGGCGCCGGGCAGCGACGTACCGATGACGGCGAGGACGGCCAGCGCGAACGCGATGTCGGTCGCCGTCGGTACGGCCCAGCCGTCCGTGGAGCCGCCCCCGACCACGTTCACCAGCGTGTACACGAGGGCGGGTGCGGCCATGCCGCAGATCGCGGCGACGACCGGGAGCGCGGCGGCCTTGGGGTCCCGCAGATCGCCGGCCACGAGTTCGCGCTTGAGTTCGACGCCGGCGACGAAGAAGAAGACGGCGAGCAGGCCGTCGGCCGCCCAGTGCTCGACAGAGAGGTCGAGGCCGAGCGAGGCGGGTCCGAGGTGGAAGTCGCGGACGGTCTCGTAACTGTGGCTGATCGCCGGAACGTTCGCCCAGACGACCGCCGCGACGGCGGCGACGAGCAGCAGCACCCCGCCGACGGTCTCGGCCCGCAGGGCGTCGGCCACGAAGTTCCGCTCGGGCAGGGACAGATGTCCGAGGACTTTGCGGCCGCTCGGCTGGGGCTTCTGGGACTGCTGCGGTTCTTGGGGCGCGCTCACGTGTGAGACCTCCGGTCGGGTACGGCTGATTACTCCGCCGACCAGACTTCCCGGCACACCCTGTGGACTTCCTGCCGCGTTCGTGACGCGACTTTCACCCTACCGGGCGTACGCGAGACGTAGCTACGTACCTGGTGATCATCACCCTACGCACAGAACGGGCACCCGGCGCGCTCGCCGGATGCCCGTTCCGCAACTGCTTCCCTGTCAGTCCTCGCTGGGCGCCGCCGGCAGCTTGGTCTGGATCAGGTCCATCACGGAGGAGTCGGCGAGCGTGGTGACGTCGCCCACCGCCCGGTTCTCCGCGACGTCGCGCAGCAGGCGTCGCATGATCTTGCCGGAGCGGGTCTTGGGCAGTTCGGCGACGGGCAGGACCCGCTTGGGCTTGGCGATCGGGCCGAGTACGGCACCGACGTGGTTGCGCAGGTCGGCGACGAGGTTCTCGTCGTCCGCGTTCGCGGTGCCGCGCAGGATCACGAAGGCGACGATCGCCTGGCCGGTGGTCTCGTCGGCGGCGCCGACGACGGCGGCCTCGGCGACGGCCGGGTGCGAGACGAGCGCCGACTCCACCTCGGTGGTCGAGATGTTGTGCCCGGACACCAGCATGACGTCGTCGACCCGGCCCAGCAGCCAGATGTCACCGTCGTCGTCCTTCTTCGCTCCGTCACCGGCGAAGTACTGGCCCTCGAAGCGGGACCAGTAGGTGTCGATGAACCGCTGGTCGTCGCCCCAGATGGTGCGCAGCATGGAGGGCCACGGCTCGGTGAGGACCAGGTATCCGCCGCCGCCGTTGGGTACTTCGTGGGCCTCGTCGTCGACGACGGTCGCGCTGATGCCGGGCAGGGCGCGCTGGGCTGAGCCGGGCTTGGTCTCGGTGACGCCGGGCAGCGGCGAGATCATGATGGCGCCGGTCTCGGTCTGCCACCAGGTGTCGACGATGGGGCACGTGTCGCCGCCGATGTTCTTCCGGTACCAGACCCACGCCTCGGGGTTGATCGGTTCACCGACCGAGCCGAGGACGCGCAGGCTGGACAGGTCGAACTTGGCGGGGATGTCGTCGCCCCACTTCATGAACGTACGGATCGCGGTCGGCGCCGTGTACAGGATGCTGACGCCGTACTTCTGCACGATCTCCCAGAACCGGCCCTGGTGCGGGGTGTCCGGGGTGCCCTCGTAGATGACCTGCGTCGCACCGTTCGAGAGCGGCCCGTACGTGATGTACGAGTGGCCGGTGACCCAGCCGATGTCGGCCGTGCACCAGTACACGTCCGACTCGGGCTTCAGGTCGAAGACCGCGTGGTGGGTGTAGCTGGCCTGGGTGAGGTAGCCGCCGGAGGTGTGCAGGATGCCCTTGGGCTTGCCCGTCGTACCGGACGTGTACAGGATGAACAGCGGCTGCTCGGCGTCGAACGCCTGCGGCGCGTGCTCAGCAGACTGACCACCGACCACGTCGTGCCACCACACGTCGCGGCCCTCGGTCCAGGCCACGTCCTGCTTCGTGCGCTGCACGACGAGGACCTTCTCGACGCCGTCCACGCGGGTCAGCGCGTCGTCGACGGCCGGCTTGAGCGCGGAGGGCTTGCCGCGGCGGTAACCGCCGTCGGAAGTGATGACGACCTTGGCGTCCGCGTCCTCGATGCGCTTGGCGATCGCGTCGGCGGAGAACCCGCCGAAGACCACCGAGTGCGCGGCGCCGATGCGCGCGCAGGCCAGCATCGAGATGACGGCTTCCGGGATCATCGGCAGATAGACCGCGACCCGGTCGCCGGTCCGCACGCCCAGCTCGGTCAGCGCGTTGGCGGCCCGGCTGACCTCGTCCTTGAGTTCGGCGTAGGTGATGGCCCGGCTGTCGCCCGGCTCACCCTCGAAGTGGATCGCGACGCGGTCGCCGTTCCCGGCCTCCACGTGCCGGTCGACGCAGTTGTACGCGACGTTCAGCTTGCCGTCCTTGAACCACTTCGCGAACGGCGGGTTCGACCAGTCCAGCGTCTCGGTCGGCTCGGTGTCCCAGGTCAGGCGGCGCGCCTGCTCGGCCCAGAAACCGAGCCGGTCAGCCTTGGCCTGCTCATACGCCTCGGCCGTGACGTTGGCGTTTTCGGCCAGGTCAGCCGGCGGCGCAAAGCGACGCTCCTCCTTCAAGAGGTTGGCCAGGCTTTCGTTGCTCACGACATCTCCCTTACGGTGCTTTGCCGGGGCGACCGTTGTGTCCCAAACCACAGCTCATCAGACGCCGACCCCTGGTGACAAGGGGGGTCCGGCAATTGGTTTAGACCTGTAGACGGCTCCCGGCGGGTTCAGCCGGGAGCCGTACGGTGTCATCTGTTCTACGGGAGAGGGAAAGCGATGGTTCAGGCCCGCGTGGCGGTATTGACGTCGCTGTCGTCGAAGGACGCGGCCGCGACCTCCCCGAAGACGGGATCCGACTCCTCCAGCAGATAGGCCTGCGCCTCACCGACGTGGAAGTACATCCCGTGCAGTTCGAGCGCGCCCTGCCGCAGGGCTTCGGCCACCGACTCGTGCGCCCGCAGGTGCTCCAACTGCTGGACCACATTGGTCAGACAGAGCTGCTCGACGGTGTCGGCGGGTGCCCGTCCGGCGAGCCGGGCCCACGGCAGGCCGTTGTCGGCCATCCGCTCCAGGCTCGGCATACCGTGTCGCAGCCACCGCTTGAGGGGCGTGAGCGCGCCGGATCCGGTGGGCGGGCTGCTCAACAGCGCCTGCATGGCGCCGCATCCGGAATGCCCGCACACCGTGATCGACCGGACCTTCAGCACGTCGACGGCGTACTCGATGGCGGCCGCGACCGAGTCGTCCCCGCTCTCGGCGCCGGGCAGCGGCACGAGATTGCCCACGTTCCGTACGACGAAGAGGTCGCCCGGCCCGCTGGACGTGATCATCGAGGTGACGAGCCGTGAGTCGGCGCAGGTCAGGAACAACTGCGTGGGCTTCTGCCCCTCCCGTGCCAGCCGGGCCAGCTCACCGCGCACCAAGGGCGCCGTGTTGCGCTGGAACGCGCTGATCCCGGTGACCAGTTGATGCCCTCCGCGACGCGGTGCGGCGTCCTCGGTACTGGTCTCGGACCCGGTGCCGGTCTCGGGCGTGGGGGTGCCGGGCCGGTCGCAGTGATGGTTGCGCCACGGTGTCCAGGGCCGGCAGCACGAGTGGCTCGCGCTCGCGAGCTCCGCGATCCGGTTCCCCGCGCGGCCGGTCAGCTCGACCTGCCCGCCCTGCGCGGTGTGCGACTTCTCCCAGCCCTGCAGCGCTTCGTACGCGGCATGGTCCATGAAGGAACCGTCCAACTCCACTACGCAACTGCCTCCTTGAGGTACCTGATGCAGCACCCGGCTCAGCCGTGGCACCGCGAGGAAGGTCAACTGGCCCCGTACGCGCACATGGTGGGTGCCGCGCTTGTCCTCCTCGTGCGTGATGCGGGTGCGGGCGAGGCGGTGCAGCGCGACGGCGACGGCGACCGCGACACCGAGCCCCACGCCTTGGAGCACGCCGAAGACGACGACGCCGAGCGTGGTCACGATGTATACGAGGACCTCGCGGTGGCGGGTGACCGTGCGGATGTGGTGGAGGGACACCATCTGGAGGCCGACCGCCATGACCAGGGCGGCGAGCGAGGCGAGCGGAATCATCTCCAGGACGGGGACCAGGAGGATGGTGGCCGCTACTACCCAAACGCCGTGCAGCATCGTGGAGTTCCGGCTGACGCCGCCCGCGTGCACATTCGTCGTCGAGCGCACCGCGACCCCGGCGACGGGCAGCCCGCCGAGCGTTCCGGACACGATGTTCGCGGCGCCCTGGCCGAGCAGCTCCCGGTCCAGGTTCGACCGGCGCGCCTCGGGGGGCAGATCGTGCCGCGCGGAGGCCATCTTGTCGGTGGCGACGGCGCCCAGCAGCGACTGCACGCTGCACACCAGGGTGGTCGTCAGTACCGCGGCGGCGATTCCGAGCACGGGGCCGTCCGGCAGCCCGGCCAGCGCGTGGCTGCTCCAGGACGGCAGGTCGACCTCGGGCAGGGTCAGTCCGAACAGCGCGGTGACCACGGTCGCGGAGGTCACCGCGACGAGGGCCGCGGGCACTTTGCGGGTGATGCGGCCGACGCGGCCCGGGACGCGGGGCCAGGCGAAGAGGACGGCGAGCGTGAGGGCGCTCATTCCGAGGGCGGCCGGCTGCGCGTTGGCCAACTGGGCGGGTAGCGCCACCACGTTGTCGAGCACCGCGCTCTCCGGGGTGCCGCCGAGGACGATGTGCAGCTGGGCGACGGCGATGGTGATGCCGATGCCGGCGAGCATGCCGTGCACGACGGCGGGGCTGACGGCGAGCGCCGTGCGGGCCACCCGCAGGCAGCCGAGCCCGAGTTGAGCGATTCCGGCGAGGACGGTGATGGCGCAGGTGGTCCGCCATCCGAAGCGCTGGATCAGCTCGGCGGTGACCACGGTCAGGCCCGCGGCCGGGCCGCTGACCTGGAGCGGGGACCCGCCCAGCAGACCGGCGACGAGGCCGCCGACCGCGGCGGCGACGAGCCCCGACTCCAGGGGCGCGCCGGTCGCCAGGGCGATGCCGAGGGACAAGGGCAGAGCGATCAGGAAGACCGCGATGGACGCCGACACGTCGGCGCCCGCGATCCGGAAGCGGCGGCGGGGCGGTGGTGGGCTGTGGGCCTTACGGGCGGCGGGCGTCGGCACGTCCGCTCGATCGGGGCCACTGGCGCGGGTGGGTACGCAGGCTGACATGTTCCCGTCTCCTCCAGGATGCAGCGCGGTCGCGGAATGTGGGGGACCCCTGGGGTGACCGGGGTCGATCGCGGCCGTGGTTCACGGCGTGCAGCGGCGGGATAAAACAACTCTCGGTAAATGGATCGTAATGCAGAGTAAAGGTTGTGGCCGGATTTACCGGGCAAATGGGGCAATGGTTCACCCCGGGGAGTGAATAAGAATCCCGGTCGGCTTGTCGTACAAATCCCGCTCGGACCTCGTGCGACCTTGACGGCGCCACCCGCGCATAGCGGGCATTTCTGGCATGCCCCGTCTTGTAGTCCGACTCCAAGGAAGTAGGTGGGCGGAAGATGGCCGCCACCCAAAGGATCGTCACCTTGAGGATCACCGCGGCCATCGCCGCCGCCGCGGCATGCGCCGCGGTCCTCGCCGGTTGCGCGAACGGTGACACCCGCGCCGCGCCCGAGCACGGCGTCCCCGGTCCGAAGAAGGCCGCGCCCCCCGCCGCACCCGGCAGCGTGTTCCGGACGATCGGCGACGGCTCGACCGCGTACACCGGTCAGCAGCCCCGCCTGCCGAGAGCCGAGCGACTCAGACCCGGCCAGAAACCACCGCAGTTCGTGGTCTTCTCCTGGGACGGCGCGGGCGAGGACAGCCAGAAACTCTTCTCGCACTTCCGCGAGGTCGCCAAGAAGAACAACGCGACGATGACGTACTTCCTCAGCGGCGTCTACATGCTCCCCGAGGACAAGAAGGACCTCTACCACGCGCCGCAGCACTCGCCGGGCCGCTCGGACATCGGCTTCAATGACACCAAGGGGATCAAGGCCACCGTCGAGCAGCTGCGTGGCGCCTGGCTCGAGGGCAATGAGATCGGCACCCACTTCAACGGCCACTTCTGCGGCGCCGACGGCGGCGTCGGCCAGTGGTCGGTGGCCGAGTGGAAGAGCGAGATCCAGCAGGCCAAGTCCTTCGTGAAGGCGTGGAAGACCAACACGGGCCTGAAGAAGGCGGCCCCGCTGCCCTTCGACTACGACAAGGAACTCGTCGGCGCCCGCACCCCCTGCCTGGAGGGCCAGAAGAACTTCATGCGCGCGGCCCACGACCTGGGCTTCCGCTACGACACCAGCGGTGTCGACAACCAGGTGTGGCCCAAGAAGAAGAACGGTCTGTGGGACCTGTCCATGCAACTCGTCCCCTTCCGCGGGCACTCCTACGAGCAACTCACCATGGACTACAACTTCATGGTCAACCAGTCGGGCACCACGACGCAGGGCGACCCCGACAAACGCGAGTACTGGGGCGACCAGATGCGCGACAGTCTGGTAGCGGGCTTCGAGCGCGCCTACAAGGGCAACCGCGCCCCGCTGATCATCGGTAACCACTTCGAGTCCTGGAACGGCGGCGTCTACATGCGCGCCGTCGAGGAGACGGTCCACACGGTCTGCAACAAGCCCGAGGTCCGCTGCGTCTCCTTCCGGCAGCTCGCCGACTGGCTCGACGCGCAGGACCCCACGACCCTGGCCAAACTCACCCACCTCGACGTGGGGCAGGCGCCCAAGCAGGGCTGGACGTCCTTCCTCACCGGCCGGCCGGCCGCCCCGGCACCCAAGGGGGTACCGGGCGCACCGGCCACCAAGTCGTGAGCCCCGTCAGGCAGTTGCGGTGACGCTCTCCTGAAGGACGAAACCGGGGTCGATCTGCGCAGCCAGGTCGGCCCCGGTCCTCTCGTTGCCCCAGCTCTGCGCGTTCTTCTGGTGGAAGTGCACCATCTGGCGCATGTAGCGCTCCCAGTCCCGGGTCTCGTACGTCGCGTCGGCCGCTGCCTGAAGCGCCTGCAGGGCGCTCCTGTTGGACTCCTCCAGGAGGTCGAAGCGCGGCGGGCGCCCCTTCTCCATGGCGCGCACCCAGTCCGACTGCCCGACGGTGACGAGCAGGTCGTCTCCCATCTCGGAGCGCAGGAAGTCGAGATCGGCGTCGTCCTCGTCCCGCACCTTGTTGCCCACGACCTTCAGGGCGACGCCGAAGTCCCGGGCGTACTCCTTGTACTGGCGGTAGACCGAGACTCCCTTCCGTGTCGGCTCGGCGACGAGGAAGGTCATGTCGAAGCGGGTGAACAGGCCCGAGGCGAAGGAGTCGGAGCCCGCAGTCATGTCGACCACCACGTACTCACCTCTGCCGTCGACGAGGTGGTTCAGGCACAGCTCCACCGCTCCGGTCTTGGAGTGGTAGCAGGAGACACCGAGGTCGGCCTCGGTGAAGGGCCCGGTGACCATCAAACGCACGGCCCCGCCGTCGAGTTCCACGGGACGCGCGCAGGCGTCGTACACCGGATTGTTCTCACCCACGCGCATCAGCCGTGAGCCCTTTCCGGGCGGTGTCGTCTTGATCATGGTGTCGGCCGAGGCGATGCGCGGGTTCGAACCGCGCAGGTAGTCCTTGATGAGTGGCAGTCGCGCGCCCATGGCGGGCAGCTCGGCGGCGACGCCCTCGTCGAGCCCGAGCGCGGCTCCGAGGTGCTGGTTGATATCGGCGTCGACGGCGACGACCTGGGATCCGGTGGTGGCGAGGTGGCGGATGAAGAGCGAGGACAGCGTCGTCTTGCCGCTGCCGCCCTTCCCCACGAAAGCGATCTTCATGTTCACGTAGCGTAGTCGGACGCGTGCTCTGCGTGCAGGGCCCGCGTGAAGAACACCACTCCTTCGTGGGGCGGAGGCGCGCGGCCCGTAATGTCGTACTCATGAGTACGACAGCCGATCCCCTTGCCACGCTCGGCACGCTTCCCGGCGTGAGCGACTCCGTGGACTCCGTGCGCAAGGCCGTGGACCGGGTCTACGGACACCGGGTCATGCGGCGCCGCAGCAACGAGGTCACCTCCGAGGCCGCACTGCGCGGCGCGCGCGGCAGCGCGGCGCTGTCCGGCGCGGACTGGGCGCTCGAAGAGGTGCGCAGGCGCACCGACTTCAGCGGTGTGGACGGTGACGGCGAGGCGCCCACGGTCGGCGCCGCGCTGCGGCTGACCGCCGAGGCGGGTCAACTCCTGTCCATCTGGCGGCAATCGCCGCTTCGGGTGCTGGCGCGGCTGCACCTGGTCGCGGCCGCCGACCGGGGCGACGGGGTCGGGCGACCGCGCACACCGGGCGAGCCGGTCGACGAGCCGCTCATCGAGCTTCCGGTGCCGGACGCGGACGAGGTGGCGGGCCGGCTCGAAGGGCTCTCGCAGCTGATCATCGCCGGGAGTGCGGCGCCTGCTCTGGTGAGCGCCGCCGTGGTGCACGGCGAACTGCTGGCGCTGCGCCCCTTCGGTTCGCACAACGGGCTGGTCGCGCGCGCCGCCGAGCGCGTCGTCCTGGTGGGCAGCGGCCTGGACCCCAAGTCGATCTGCCCTGCCGAGGTGGGGCACGCGGAGCTGGGGCGCGCCGCATATGTGGCCGCGCTCGAAGGTTATGTCTCCGGTACGCCGGAGGGGATGGCGGCGTGGATCGCGCACTGCGGCAAGGCCGTTGAACTCGGTGTGCGGGAATCGACCGCGGTGTGCGAGGCACTGCAGCGCGGCGCCGCTTGATACGTCCCTGAACAGGGTTGCGGCGGTACGAGTTGTCGTACCGCCGCTGGCATGACGCGCCGGGTTACCAAGCGTCCTCGATATATGCCCATCAGGTCGGGACATTGCCCGTTACCTGGTGCGGCTGGCCCGTAATCGACGGGTCGACGTCGCGTGGGTGCCCAGTGTTCATGCTTCGGTCCGTGGGGCCTTGGTTGCGGTTGAAGGTGATCCTCTCGGATGTCCCTGGTCTCGCGGGCCGTTGACTCCTTTGTACTCCTCGCCCGGAGGAAGCGGAAGCCCTGACTGCACTTCTTTACTTTTATATTCAAATATGGACGAAATGGACAGCTCTTCCTGGGGTCTACCGGGGTTCCACGGAGACCGGCCGGGCCTTCTAGTGAAGGACGGTCTGCGCGCGGCGGCGGCTGGCGTACCAGACGAGGCCCGCCGTGGCGGCCGCTGCCCCCAGTGCCGCCGCCGCGACCAGCGCCGGACGCGACGGAGCGGAGAGGTTCGGCAGCCGCTGCTTGAGCCTGACCGGCTTGTGGAAGTCCAGAATCGGCCACTCGCGCACAAGGGCTTCGCGGCGCAGCGCCCGGTCCGGGTTGACCGCGTACGGGTGCCCCACGGCGCCCAGCATCGGCAGGTCCGTCGCGGAGTCGCTGTACGCGTAGCAGCGTGCGAGGTCGTAGCCCTCGGAGGCGGCGAGTTCTTTGACCGCGTCCGCCTTCGTCGGCCCGTACGCGTAGTACTCCACCTCGCCCGTGAAACACCCGTCGGCCCCGACGACCATGCGCGTGGCCACCACCCGGTCCGCGCCGAGCAGCTCACCGATCGGCTCGACGACCTCCGCGCCCGAAGTGGAGACGATGACGACGTCGCGTCCGGCGGTGTGGTGCTCCTCGATGAGGGACGCCGCCTCGTCGTAGATGATCGGGTCGATCAGGTCGTGCAGCGTCTCGGCGACGATCTCCTTCACCTGCTGCACGTTCCAGCCGCGGCACAGCGCCGAGAGGTACGCCCGCATCCGTTCCATCTGGTCGTGGTCGGCGCCGCCGGCGAGGAACACGAACTGCGCGTACGCGGTGCGCAGCACGGCCCTGCGGTTGATCAGACCGCCTTGGTAGAACGACTTGCTGAAGGTGAGCGTGCTCGACTTTGCGATGACCGTCTTGTCCAGGTCAAAGAAGGCCGCTGTGCGCGGCATGGAGTGGGGCAAGGACTGGATTTCCACGAGTTTGAGCATAGGCGCCCACCATTCGGCGTAAGCTGTGGCGCGTGGGTTTGCTTGAGAAGGCTCTCGGGTACACCATGGAAGTCACGGATCGTTCGCGACCGTGCGTACCCGGTCTGGCTCCTCCCCCCCCGAGTCGGACCGTGGGGACGACCCCCGCTCTCCCCCCCGGCGGGGGTCGTCGCATGTCCGGACCCGTTTTCGGGTCCTTTTTTCTTGCCCTCATCCCCGTGATTCCGGTCCTGTGCACGGGAGTTGCCCTGCGACGGTTGCGTCACGCTGTGTGAGTGTCGGGATGCTCTGCGGAAGGCCGACCTCAACTTCACAGTGTCACTGGTATGAGTGATGGGGATATTCACAAGCCCTCTCGCGTCCACAGTTATTGACCAAGATCCACACGATTTTCGGGATCGCTGCACGGTGATTCCGGACGCGAAGTTCGGATCGGTGTTCATGGCCGGTTCGTTATGGCCGCGCTGTGCTGACAGCCGGTATTCGGCGCTTCGGCGCCGGGCTTCGCGCCGGGATCGGATCGCCCGCGGGTGCGGGTGTGTGCGGAGTGAAGGGGGATCGGATCGTGGCGGAGGCCATGGCATGTGATGTGCGGGGTGTGCGACGCGCGCCGTTGATCGTGACGGAGGACGTGGAACTGCTGGACGACCTGCTGCGGCTGTGCGCCGCGGCGGGCGTGCGGCCCGAGGTCGGACACGGGGTGCCCGCGGGCAGAGGCAGCTGGGAGGCGGCGCCCCTGGTGCTGGTCGGGGACGACGCCGCGGGGCGGCTGCGCGGGGTAGCCCGACGGCGCGGCGTCGTTCTGGTCGGGCGTGATCAGGACGACTCGGGGGTGTGGCAGCGGGCCGTGGAGATCGGCGCGGACCACGTGCTGATGCTTCCCGACGGCGAGCAATGGCTGATGGACCGGATCGCCGACGTCGCCGAGGGGGTGGGACGGCCCGCGCTGACCGTCGGGGTGATCGGCGGCCGCGGCGGCGCGGGCGCCTCGACGCTGGCCTGCGCGCTGGCGATGGCATCCGCGGGGGCCGGGCGGCGCACGCTCCTGGTCGACGCGGATCCGCTCGGCGGCGGACTCGACGTCCTGCTCGGCGGTGAGGCGGTGGACGGTCTGCGCTGGCCGGCGTTTGCCGAGTCGCGCGGCCGGGTCGGCAGCACCGCGCTGGAGGAGTCGCTGCCCCGGCTGCACGATCTGCGGCTGCTCAGCTGGGACCGCGGTGAGCTCGCGGCGGTGCCGCCCGAGGCCGTACGGGCCGTACTGGCGGCGGCCCGGCGCAGAGGCGGCGTCGTCGTGGTGGATCTGCCGCGCCGGGTCGATGCCGGGTCGGTGGAGGCGCTGGCCCAGCTCGACCTGGGGCTGCTCGTCGTGCCACCGGAACTGCGGGCCGTCGCGGCGGCCCGGAGGGTGGCCGGCGCAGTGGGGATGGTGCTGCGGGACCTGCGCGTGGTGACGGCGCCCGGAGCCGGGACCGAGGCACTCGACGGGGACGAGGTGGCGCGGCTGCTTGGCCTGCCCCTTGCCGGCGAACTCCCCGTTGCCGGAAGGATTTTGGAAGGCCCGGGGAGTAGGGCCGGGTCTGACTCGGGTGGTCCGCTGGGGCGGTTCTGCGCGGAGTTCTGGGAGCGGGTGCCGGTGGGACCGGAGGACGGGGGCGGGCTGTGAGAGTCCATGAGCGGGGCCCTGAGGTGGCTGGAGTGACCTGGGTGGTCGAGGTGATCGGGGAGATCGCGATGTGGGTGTCGTGGTGCGAGATGGACGCGGGGGGCCTGCGGTGAGCGCGGTGGTCGGGGCACGGATGCTGGACGGCGTACGCCAGTGGCTCGCGGAAAACGGGGTGGAGGCGACGCCCGCCCGGGTGGCCGAGGCGCTACGGGCTCAGGGACGGATTCTCGGAGACGCCGAAGTGCTGGGCGCAGCAGGGAAGTTGCGCTCGGAGCTGGTGGGAGCCGGGCCGCTCGAACCGTTGCTCGCGGACGCGTCGGTGACGGATGTCCTGGTGTCGGCGCCGGATCAGGTGTGGGTCGACCGTGGCGGTGGCCTGGAGCTGACCGGGGTGACCTTCGAAAACGCCGCCTCCGTAAGGAGGTTGGCGCAGCGGCTCGCGGCCGTGGTGGGGCGGCGGCTCGACGACGCCCGGCCCTGGGTGGACGCGAGGATGCCCGACGGGACGCGGCTGCACGCGGTGCTGCCACCGATCGCGGTGGGCTGCACCTGTCTGTCGCTGCGCGTCGTACGGCCACGCGCTTTCACCCTGGAGGAACTGGTGGCGGCGGGGACCGTGCCACCGGGCGGCGGCCGGGTGCTGCGGGCGCTGCTCGACGCGCGCCTGTCGTACCTGATCAGCGGTGGCACGGGGAGCGGCAAGACGACGCTGCTGAGCGCGCTGCTGGGCCTGGTCGGGCCGCAGGAGCGGATCGTACTGGCCGAGGACTCCGCCGAGTTGCGGCCGGACCACCCCCACGTGGTGCGGCTGGAGGCGCGGCCCGCCAATCAGGAGGGTGCCGGGGCCGTCGGCCTGGAGGACCTGGTGCGGCAGGCCCTGCGGATGAGGCCGGACCGGCTCGTGGTGGGCGAGGTCCGAGGCGCCGAGGTCGTCTCGTTGCTCGCGGCGCTCAACACCGGGCACCAAGGCGGCTGCGGGACGGTGCATGCCAACGCGGCAAGTGACGTTCCGGCCCGCCTGGAGGCACTGGGGACGGCGGCCGGGCTCGACCGGGCGGCGCTGCACAGTCAGGTGGCGGCGGGGGTCTCCGTGGTGCTGCATCTCGTACGGGATCGGAGCGGGCGGCGTCGGGTCGCGCAGGTGCACGTGTTGGAGCGGGACGCGGCGGGGTGGGTGCGGACGGTGTCGGCGTTGGAGTGGGGCGAGCGGGGGTTCGTGCCGGGGGAGGGGTGGGCGCGGCTCGGAGAGCTGTTGGGGGTGCGGTCGCCGTGAGGGGCGGGGTGGTGTCGGGAGCGGTCGTGGGGGTGCTGGGAGTGGTGGCTGTGTTGTGGGCTGTCGGCCGGCGGGACGCCGAGGTGCGGCGGGTTCGGGCGGTGCTGGGGGTCGGCGCGGACGAGGGGGCGGCGTCGGGGTGGCGGTGTGCTGTCGAGCGGTGGTGGAGGTGGTGTCGGGCGCGGCCGGAAGGGGGATGCGTGGTTGCCGGCCTGCTGGTCGGGCTCGTCGGGGCCTCCGTGGTGCCCCTGGTGCTCGGCGCGTGCGCCGTGCCCGGGGCGGCGCGGGTGCGGCGGGCGCAGGAGGCACGGCGGGACCGGGAGGGGCGCGGGGATGCGGTGATCCGGTTGTGCGGGCTGATGGCGGGGGAGGTGCGGGCCGGACGGCAACCGGGGGAGGCGCTGGCTGTCGCGGTGCGGGAGTCGGCGGCGCTGTCCGGCGCGGGCAGCGCCGCCGTAGTGGCTGCCGCACGGTTCGGCGGCGATGTGTCCGGCGCACTGCGGGAGGCGGCGCGCCAGCCGGGCGCGGAGGGGTTGCACGGACTCGCGGCGTGCTGGCGAGTGGCCGTGGACCGGGGTGCCGGGCTCGCGGCGGGGCTCGAGCGGCTCGCGGGGGCGTTGCGGGCGGAGCGGGATCAACGGGCCGATCTGAGAGCCCAGTTGGCCGGCCCCTGGTCGACTGCGGTGATGCTCGCCGGGCTGCCGGTGCTCGGGTTGTTGCTCGGTTCGGCGCTGGGCGCACGGCCGTTGCGGGTGCTGCTGCATACCGGGGCCGGGGTGGGGTGCCTGGTGGTGGGAGGGGCGTTGGAGGCGGCGGGGATGTGGTGGGCCGTGCGGATTGTGCGCGGGGCGGAGGCGTGAGGGGGGTGGTGCTGGGTGTTGGGACCGGGGCCGGCGCTGGGACGGGGTTCGGGTCCGCTGGGAAGACGGCGGGGGCCGAGATGCGGGGTTGCCGGGTGATGGGGAGTGCGTGGGGCGGGGCTGGTTGTGCCGTCGCAGGCCGTGAGGGATCGGGGAGTGAGGGGCAATGGACGTTGTCCACAGGCTGGGGGTAGTGCTGTGCGTCGCCGTTCTGGTGGCGTGGCTGGTGGAGGAGATCGAGGCGCGGCGCCGGGAACGGGAGGCGCGGCGGCGGATGAGGCTCGTGCTGGCCGTAGCCGCGGCCCGACCGGGCCGCCGCTCCTGGGGAGTGCCCGTAGTGGTGCGGCGATGGGCGCCGGTGGCCGGTGCGGTGAGCACCGGATATGTGTTCGTCGGTGGCGGGGCGGGGCTGGCGGTCGGGGCGATCGCGGGGGTCGCCGTGTGGCGGTGGTGGAGGGAGAGGGAGGCGCGGGCGAGAGCGTCGGCGGGCGGGGGTGCGTTCGCGCGGGCCGAAGCGGAGCGGCAACTCCCCCTGATCGCGGACCTCTTGGCCGCATGTCTCGCCGCCGGTGCGGAGCCGGTGGGGGCGGCGCGGGCCGTGGGGGAGTCGGCAGGAGGCCCCGTCGGCCGGGCCATGGCTCGGGGCGCCGCGCAGGTGCGGCTCGGGGGTGAACCGGGGGTGGCTTGGCGGGAGTTGGCGGCGATACCGGGAGCCGGTGCGCTGGTCCGGCTGTTGGAGCGGGCGGGTGACTCCGGGGCGCCGGCGGCGGCACCCGTGGCGCAGTTCGCGGCCGAGTGCAGAGCCGAGCGGGGGCGCCGGGCCACGGCGGTCGCGCGCCGGGCGGCAGTGGTCATCACGGCTCCGGTGGGGCTGTGCTTCCTGCCCGCGTTCCTGGTGATCGGCGTCCTGCCCGTGGTGATCGGCCTCGCGGACGGGGTGCTGGGCGGCCGCTGAGGCGGGGCCGGCGGTGTGGCCCGACCGTACGGGCGAGTGAGTGGTGAACACCGTTGATTCTCAAGGGGGTTGTGATGGCTGGAACGAGTGAGGGACGGACGTACGGGCGGTTGCGGAAGGGCGTGCGGCGCTGGATTCGGGCGGTGCGGTCGGCACGCCGGGACGCGGGCATGGTCAGCGCCGAGTACGCCGTGGGGCTGATCGCGGCGGTGGGGTTCGCCGGGCTGCTGTACCAGGTGGTGACGAGCGATGTGGTGCAGTCGGCGTTGCAGTCCCTGGTGGCGAAGGCACTCCATGGGTCGTTCTGAGGCGCTGCGCGGGCTCCGGCGCGACCGGGGCCTGGTGACAGCCGAGGCTGCCGTGGTGCTGCCGGTGCTGGTGGCGTTCACGATGGCGTTGATCTGGGCCGTCCTCGCGGCGTCGGCGCAGATCAGATGCGTGGACGCGGCGCGGGCCGGGGCCAGGGCGGTTGCCCGGCAGGAACCGCGGGACGCCGCGCTCGCCGCCGCACGCCAGGCGGCTCCGCCCGACGCGCGGATCGAGGTGAGCCGGGAGGGCGACCTGGTCCGAGTGTCGGTGCGGGCCCGGTCGGCGGGGCCGGGCCCGCTCGGCGTGGAGCTGGGCGCGCAGGCCGTGGCGGCGGCGGAGGAGGCATGAGGGGCCGGGGCGTAAAACGCGGGGCGTGGTGGTCCGGCCGGGCGGGTTCGGACCGCGGGTCCGCGACGGTGTGGGTGGTCGTGGCGCTGGCCTCGATCGGGGTGATCTTCGGCGGCGTACTGGCGATGGGACGAGCGGTCGAGGCCCGGCACCGGGCGGGCGGCGCGGCCGACTTGGCGGCGCTGGCTGCCGCCGACCACTGGGCGGAGGGAAGGGTGGACGCGTGCGCTCTGGCCGGGAGAGTGGCCCGGGCCCAGGGGGCGAGGATCGCGCGGTGCGCCGTGCGCGGGGAGGTGTCCGACGTGACGGCGACGGCGGGGGCCGGGGTGTTCGCGGCGCAGGTAAGAGCCCGGGCGGGTCCTGCGGGTCCTGCGGGTCCTGCGGGGCCGACGGGGCCGACGGGGCCGACGGGGCCCGAGGCTCGGGCACCCGAGCCCGCGACGCCGGGCCGGCGGTGACGTCGCGGGCCGACGGGAGGGTGCCGGGCGGTGACGTCGAGGGTCGACGGGAGGGTGCCGGGCGGTGACGTCGAGGGTCGACGGGAGGATGCCGGGCGGTGACGTCGCGGGCCGACCGGCGGGCCCTGTCGCAGCCACGACCGCGCGCAATAGCCCCGTCACGGCCCCAGGCGCTGCCCAGCGTCGCTCCCGACGCCGCCTGCGCGTCCTGCGTCGCAGATGGAGACAGCGCGCGGTGAGGCCCGGCCTCAGGGCCTGACCGCTGGCACCTCACCACAATCCGTCCCTGCCTCCGGCTCACACGCCTCGGGCATGGACGTTCCCGGAGCCGGAGCCGGAGCCGGAGCCGGAGCCGGAGCCGGAGCCGGAGCTGGGGCTGGAGCAGACGTTTTCGGTGTGGCGGTTTCCGCTGCTTCCTTGAGGAGGGTGGACAGGAGTCGTACTGCTCCGCGTTTGTGCAACGGGTCGTTGCCGTTGCCGCACTTGGGGGACTGGATGCAGGAGGGGCAACCCGCTTCGCATTCGCAGGAGGCGATGGCCGCGCGGGTGGCGGTCAGCCATTCCCGGGCGGTGTGGAAGGCGCGTTCGGCGAAGCCCGCCCCGCCGGGGTGGCCGTCGTAGACGAAGACCGTGGGGAGCAGCGTGTCCGGGTGGAGGGGGATCGAGACGCCGCCGATGTCCCAGCGGTCGCAGGTGGCGAAGAGGGGGAGCATGCCGATGGAGGCGTGTTCGGCGGCGTGCAGGGCGCCGCCGAGGATCTCGGGGTTGATCCGGGCGGCGTCGAGCTGGTCCTCCGTGACCGTCCACCACACGGCGCGGGTGCGCAGGGTGCGGGGAGGGAGGTCGAGTTTTGTCTCGCCGAGGACTTCGCCGGTGATGAGGCGGCGGCGGAGATAGCCGACGACTTGGTTGGTGACCTCGACCGAGCCGTAGCACAACCGGCCCTCGCCCCAGGGGACTTCGACGTCCGTTTCCAGGATGGAGATGGCCGTGGTGTCGCGGGCGGTGGTGGAGTAGGTGGGGTTGCCCGGCTCTACGAGGGCGACGTCGTCGTCGAGGTCGAGGTGCTTCACCACGTAGGTCCGGCCCTGGTGGAGATGGACCGCGCCGTCGTGGACGGTGGTGTGCGCGGAGCCGGCGTCGACCGTGCCGAGAAGGCGGCCCGTGGCGGCTTCGACGATCTGGACGGGGTTGCCGCCCTCGCCGCGGATGTCGGCGAGGTCGGCGGCGGACTCGCGGCGCGTCCAGTGCCAGGCCTTCACCCGGCGGCGCAGCAGTTTCGCCGCTTCCAACTGCGGGAGGAGTTCTGTCGTCGCCGGGCCGAAGAGGTCCAAGTCCGCTTCGGTGAGCGGGAGTTCGGCGGCGGCCGCGCACAGGTGCGGGGCCAGTACGTACGGGTTGTCGGGGTCCAGGACCGTCGATTCGACCGGCTGGTCGAAGAGGGCCTCGGGGTGGTGGACCAGGTAGGTGTCCAGGGGGTCGTCGCGGGCCACGAGGACGGCGAGAGCGCCTTGGCCTGTCCGTCCGGCGCGGCCCGCCTGTTGCCACAGCGAGGCCCGCGTACCCGGGTAGCCGGCGATCACGACGGCGTCCAACCCTGAGACGTCGATGCCGAGTTCGAGGGCGGTGGTGGCGGCGAGACCGAGGAGTTCACCGGAGTGCAGGGCGGCTTCGAGGGCCCGGCGCTCCTCCGAGAGATAGCCGCCCCGGTAGGCGGCCACGCGGGGGGCCAGTGAGCGGTCGATCTCGGAAAGGCGTTCCTTGGCGATCACCGAGATCAGTTCGGCGCCGCGGCGGGAACGTACGAAGGCGACCGAGCGGACGCCCTGCACGGTCAGGTCGGTGAGCAGGTCCGCGGTCTCGGCGGTGGCGGTGCGCCGGACCGGGGCGCCCTTCTCGCCCTGCATCTCGGTGAGAGGGGGTTCCCAGAGGGCGAAGACCAGTTCGCCGCGGGGTGAGGCGTCGTCGGCGACCTCGACGACCGGCAGGCCCGTGAGCCGGCGGGCGGCGACAGCCGGTTCGGCGGCCGTGGCGGAGGCGAGGAGGAAGACCGGGGAGGAGCCGTAGCGGGCGCAGAGGCGGCGCAGGCGGCGCAGGATCTGGGCGACGTGCGAACCGAAGACGCCGCGGTAGGTGTGGCACTCGTCGATGACGACGTACTTGAGTGCTTTCAGGAAGGAGGACCAGCGCGGGTGGGAGGGCAATATCCCGCGGTGCAGCATGTCGGGGTTGGTGAGGACGTAGTTGCCGAACTGACGTACCCATTCACGTTCCTCGAACGGGGTGTCGCCGTCGTAGACCGCGGGGCGGATCGTTGCACCCAGAGGTTGTGAAAGTTCCTTCACCGATCGGCACTGGTCCGCCGCGAGCGCCTTCGTCGGAGCGAGGTACAGGGCGGTCGCGCCGCGCCCGTTGGGAGCCTCCGATCCGTCGAGCAGTGTCGACAGGACCGGGGTCAGGTAGGCGAGGGACTTGCCGGAGGCCGTGCCGGTGGCGACGATCACCGATTCGCCGTCCAGGGCGTGCTCCGCAGCGAGGGCCTGATGAGCCCAGGGGTGCTCGATTCCCGCGTTCTGTACAGCCGCGATGACCTCCGATCGGATCCGATCGGGCCAGACTGCATGACGGCCGGGGCGAGGGGGCAAGTGCTCCGTATGAGTGACGCGCGCAGCCCTGGTCGGACCCGAGGCGAGCCGCTCCAGGACCGCCCCCGGAGAGGGGCGGGAGGCAGCGGACGGCGAGGGTCGATCGGGTCGGTGATTCTTGGCCATCGACACCGAGTGTGTCACTCGGGATGACGGACAATGCTTCCAAGGCGTCGTGCATGCCTGCCGGTAAGTGATTGAATGCCATCGCGGCTGGCGAACCGTCCCGGGGGGTCAAGCCGAGGTATCCCCAAGGGGCGACCGCTCGATAGCAAGGTGCTGGAGGATCCGTGGACCTGTCCCTGTCGACCCGTACCGTCGGCGATCGTACGGTCGTCGAGGTCGGTGGCGAAATCGATGTATATACCGCGCCCAAGCTGCGCGAGCAGCTGGTCGAGCTGGTGAACGACGGCAGTTTCCACCTGGTCGTCGACATGGAGGGCGTGGACTTCCTCGACTCCACCGGGCTCGGCGTGCTGGTCGGTGGCCTGAAGCGGGTGCGGGCCCACGAGGGCTCGCTGCGCCTGGTCTGCAACCAGGAGCGCATTCTCAAGATCTTCCGGATCACAGGTCTGACCAAGGTGTTCCCGATTCACACCTCGGTCGAGGAAGCCGTAGCGGCGACCGACTGATCGGCCTGATCAGGCCGATCCGGTGGCTCCGGTTGATCCGGCAGCCCTGGTCGATCCGGTAGATCCGGTTGATGGTGGGGATCGGGTCTTGGCCGGCCCGACCCCCACAAGCACGCCCACGTCCGAGGGGGATGCATGGCCACTGTCGAACTCCGCTTCAGCCCTCTGCCCGAGCACGTCAGGACCGCCCGTCTCGTGGCGGCCGCGGTGGCGCGCAGGGCGGGCGTGGACGAAGCCGTGCTCGACGAGGTCAGGCTCGCCGTCGGCGAGGCGTGTACGCGGGCCGTGGGGCTGCACCAGACCAGCGGCATCTCGGCGCCGGTGCGGGTGGCGCTGATCGAGGAGGAGAAGCAGTTCTCCATCGAGGTCGCTGACGAGGCGCCGCGCACGGTGGTCACTCCCGAGGTCCCTGGTGCCCCTGGCGCCGCGGACGATCTCGAGGCCGAGGGCGAGGACGAGATGGGCCTCGCCGTCATCAGCGGCCTCGTGGACGATGTCGAGGTCAGCGCCGACGAGTCCGGAGGTCTCCTTCGGATGACATGGCCGACCGCGCCGTTGACGTTGCCGTAGTTTCTGCCGATCTTTCAAGAGGTCCTGTTCGCCCACGCCGTGGGGGAACAGGGCCTCTTCTGTGTTCACCGGCACCTTCCCTCGTAGATCCTCGTAGATCCTCGTAGATCCTCGTAGGTTCTCGGTGGTCTTGCGTAGATCCGTTTAGGCCCTAGCTAACCCGGTGCATCTCGCGAATTGATCTTTGTGGATTGATCTCTGTGGATTTCTGGATCAGCGATCTTTGATAGTGCCTCGGTGATCTATCGGTAATGCCTCGGGGGCGTTATTGATTCCTCCTCCAAGAACATTTCCGTTTGCGGCGTACTGTTTTGATCAGGTTCCGCTACTTACAATCCGTCCACATCTTGAGCTCAGCCCGCAGCGTCAAGGAGGACGAATGGCGGAGCCCTCTACCTTCGCAGCCGCAGTCCTGACGGACGACAACCGTCTGATCGTGATCGTCATCGCCGTCGTCGCACTCGCGGCGCTCGCCGTAGCCGGAGTCCTGGTGCGCCAGGTGCTCGCGGCGGGTGAGGGAACGGATTCCATGAAGAAGATCGCGACCGCGATCCAGGAAGGTGCGAAAGCCTATCTGGGCCGACAGTTGCGTACCCTCGCCGTATTCGCGGTCGTGGTGTTCTTCCTGCTCATGCTGCTTCCGGCGGACGACTGGAATCAGCGTGCCGGGCGTTCGATCTTCTTCTTGATCGGCGCCGGGTTCTCGGCGACCACCGGCTATATCGGAATGTGGCTCGCGGTGCGCAGCAATGTGCGCGTCGCCGCCGCGGCCCGGGAGGCGACGCCGGCGGAAGGCGAGCCGGAAAAGGATCTCACCGCCGTCTCGCACAAAGCCATGAAGATCGCTTTTCGTACGGGCGGCGTCGTCGGCATGTTCACGGTGGGGCTCGGTCTGCTCGGCGCCTCCTGTGTCGTGCTCGTCTACGCGGCCGACGCGCCCAAGGTCCTGGAGGGTTTCGGGCTCGGAGCCGCGCTGATCGCGATGTTCATGCGCGTCGGGGGCGGCATCTTCACCAAGGCCGCCGACGTCGGCGCCGACCTGGTCGGCAAGGTCGAGCAGGGCATTCCGGAGGACGATCCGCGCAATGCCGCGACCATCGCCGACAACGTGGGCGACAACGTCGGAGACTGCGCCGGTATGGCCGCCGACCTCTTCGAGTCCTACGCCGTCACGCTGGTCGCCGCGCTGATCCTCGGCAAGGCGGCCTTCGGCGACGCCGGGCTCGCGTTCCCGCTGATCGTGCCCGCGATCGGGGTCGTCACGGCGATGATCGGCATCTTCGCCGTCGCACCCCGGCGGGCCGACCGCAGCGGGATGAGCGCCATCAACCGCGGCTTCTTCATCTCCGCGCTGATCTCGCTCGCCCTCGTGGCCGCGGCGGTCTTCGTGTACCTGCCGTCCTCGTACGGTGACCTGGACGGCGTAACCGACAAGGTGATCCAGGCCAAGGACGGCGATCCGCGGATTCTCGCGGTCGTCGCGGTGGCGATCGGCATCGTGCTCGCCGCGCTGATCCAGCAGCTCACCGGCTATTTCACCGAGACGACCCGGCGCCCGGTCAAGGACATCGGGAAGACGTCGCTGACCGGGCCCGCGACCGTCGTGCTCGCGGGGATCTCCCTCGGCCTCGAATCGGCGGTGTACACGGCGGTGCTGATCGGGCTCGGTGTCTACGGGGCGTTCCTGCTCGGCGGTACGTCGATCATGCTCGCGCTGTTCGCGGTCGCGCTGGCCGGCACCGGGCTGCTCACCACCGTCGGCGTCATCGTGGCCATGGACACCTTCGGACCGGTCTCCGACAACGCGCAGGGCATCGCCGAGATGTCCGGCGACGTACAGGGATCGGGCGCGAAGGTGCTCACCGACCTGGACGCGGTCGGCAACACGACGAAGGCCATCACCAAGGGCATCGCCATCGCCACGGCCGTGCTCGCGGCCGCGGCGCTGTTCGGGTCGTACCGTGACGCGATTCTCACCGCCGCGAGCGACGTGGGCGAGAAGGTCGGCGAGGGCGGGCCGATGAACCTGGTGATGGACATCTCGCAGCCCAACAACCTGGTGGGGCTCATCGCCGGAGCCGCGGTGGTGTTCCTCTTCTCCGGGCTGGCCATCAACGCCGTGTCCCGGTCCGCGGGTTCGGTGGTCTACGAGGTGCGCCGGCAGTTCCGCGAACACCCCGGGATCATGGACTACACGGAGGAGCCGGAGTACGGGCGCGTCGTCGACATCTGCACGAAGGACGCGCTCAGGGAGCTGGCCACGCCCGGTCTGCTCGCCGTGATGGCGCCGATCGCGATCGGCTTCACGCTCGGCGTGGGCGCGCTGGGCGCCTATCTCGCCGGGGCGATCGGCACCGGCACGCTGATGGCGGTCTTCCTCGCCAACTCCGGTGGCGCCTGGGACAACGCGAAGAAGCTCGTCGAGGACGGGCACCACGGCGGCAAGGGCAGTGAGGCCCATGAGGCCACCGTGATCGGTGACACGATCGGGGACCCGTTCAAGGACACCGCGGGGCCCGCCATCAACCCGCTGCTGAAGGTGATGAACCTCGTCGCGCTGCTCATCGCGCCCGCGGTCGTCAAGTTCAGTTACGGGAGCGATGCGAGCGTGCCCGTACGGGTCGTGGTCGCCGTCATCTCGCTCGGCGTCATCATCGGCGCGGTGTACGTCTCCAAGCGGCGCGGCATCGCGGTCAGTGACGAGGACGGGAACGGCGACAGCAAGTCGGGGCGGGTGCCGAAGCCGGCGGATCCGGCCGTGGCGCCGTCCCGTACCTAGCGGCATACGTAGGCCGTACGTAGCGCATACGTAGCGGCATATGCAGCGGTGATCTCAACGGGTGGGCGGGCAGCGGCTCTTGACGGGCTGTCCGCCCACCCTTGTGTCCGCTTCTGTGACACCTGTGACTTCTGAACTTCTCTGGGATTCGTGCGTACTTCTTCCGTGAGCCTTCTCTCCCTTGGTGCAAATGGCTGCTAAAGGTCAATAAAGCGGTCTTATGGGACGCCCGAGGTGCGATTGTCGTGTGCTCGGCGTGTAAGTTCCGGGGCCGAGAGCCATGGAAGGGACCGATCCGGTGAACAAGAAGCTTGCAGCCGCGCTGTCCGGCGGTGCGGTACTGGTACTGGCCTTGTCGGGCTGCAGCGACGACAGCAACGACAAGCTGAACTCCTGGGCCAAGCAGGTCTGCGACAAGGTCCAGCCGCAGGCGAAGAAGATCGAGTCTGCCAACGCGGCGATCCAGAAGGAGACGTCGGACAACAGCGCGCCGGCCGACGTCCAGAAGACGGACTCGAAGGCGTTCCAGGACATGTCCGACGCGTACAAGGCGATCGGTGACGCCGTCGACAAGGCGGGCGCCCCGAACGTCGACGGCGGCGAGAAGAAGCAGCAGGACGCCGTCAAGGAGCTGGACAAGATCTCCACCTCCTACGCCGACCTGAAGAAGCAGGTCGACAAGTTGGACACCGACGACCAGGCGAAGTTCGCCGAGGGACTGAAGGGGATCGCGGGCTCGCTCGACAAGCTGAGCCAGTCCGGCAGCGATGCCCTGAAGAACCTGGAGGAGGGGGACGTGGGCAAGGCGATGGCCAAGCAGGAGAGCTGCAAGAGCGCCTCCGCCACGCCGTCGGGCTCCTAGTCCGGTCCGTGTCCGGTCTGTCCTTCAGCGCCCTCGACGCCGCGGTTCCGCCGCCGCGTCGGGGGCGTACCCGCGCCAGTGCCGGGCGTACGTCGCCCGCCCGCAGCCGGACGGCGTCACAATGGAGGCGTGAGTTCTTCCGTTTCCGCCGCCCTGCCCGCCGCTGACCGCAACGACGTCGCCGCCCTCCTGCGCGACGCCCTGATCGACGCCGAGTTCACCGCCGACGGGCTGCTCGAACTGCTCGGGGCGCCCGCCTACGCGGCGCTCGCCCGCAGCGAGACCGTGCCCGCCCTGCGCGCCACCCGGGGGGACTCTCCCCTGGAGACGCTCGTCCGGCTCTTCCTGCTGCAACAGCCCGTGCCGCGGGAGCGCGCCGCCGGGGTGCTGCCCCTCGACGCGTGCCGGGACAGCGGCTGGCTGCGCGAGAGCGGCGAGGAGGTGGCCGCGACCGTCGACGTACGCCCGTACGGCGGACCCGACGGCGAGGACTGGTTCATCGTGTCGGACCTGGGCTGCGCGGTCGGCGGCGCCGGTGGTGTCGGCAGCCATGAGGAGGGCGTCGTGCTCGGCGTCGGCGGGGCGTCCACCACGCTCGCCGGCATCACCGTCCGTACGCCCGTCGCGTCGGCCCTCGACCTCGGCACCGGCTCCGGGATCCAGGCGCTGCACGCGGCACGGCACGCCACGCAGGTCACCGCGACCGACCTCAACTCCCGCGCCCTGCACATCACCGCGCTCACGCTCGCGCTGTCCGGCGTGGGCGCCGCCGACCTGCGCCAGGGGTCGCTGTACGAGCCCGTGGGCGACGCGACGTACGACCTGATCGTGTCGAACCCGCCCTTCGTCATCTCTCCCGGGGCGCGCCTCACGTACCGCGACGGCGGGATGGGCGGGGACGATCTGTGCCGCACGCTCGTTCAGGAATCGGGGGAGCACCTGAACGACGGGGGATACGCCCAGTTCCTCGCCAACTGGCAGCACGTGGAGGGGGAGGAGTGGACCGAGCGGCTGCGCTCGTGGGTGCCGCGCGGCTGCGACGCCTGGATCGTGCAGCGCGAGGTGCAGGACATCACGCAGTACGCCGAGCTGTGGCTGCGCGACGCCGGTGACCACCGCACGGACCCGGCCGCGTACGCCGCCCGGTACGACGCGTGGCTCGACGAGTTCGAGGCGCGCAAGGTGCGGGCCGTCGGGTTCGGGTGGATCACGCTCAGGAAGAGCTCGGCCGCGGAGCCCTCGATCGTCGTAGAGGAGTGGCCGCACCCGGTCGAGCAGCCGCTCGGCGATGCGGTGCGGGCGCACTTCGAGCGGGTCGACTGGCTCCGCACGCACGACGACGCGGCGCTGCTCGAATCCTCCTTCAGGCTCGCCGGAGAAGTGGTGCAGGAGCAGGTCGGGCTGCCGGGCGCCGAGGACCCCGAGCACGTCGTGCTGCGGCAGGGGCGCGGGATGCGCCGGGCGACGAAGGTGGACACGGTCGGCGCCGGCTTCGCGGGCGTCTGCGACGGGACGCTGAGCGCCGGGCGGATCCTGGACGCCATCGCCCAACTCGTGGGCGAGGAGCAGGTTTTGCTGCGCGACCGTACGCCCGCGCAGATCCGTACGCTGGTCGAGCAGGGATTCCTGGACCCCGTCGGGCTCGCCGGATAGCTGCTCTTCGCCTTGCGCTGCCCGGGAGTTCACCCGGGGTTCCCCCACCCGTGCCAGCGTCACCGCCTGGGCGGCGCGAGCCGCCCAGGAGTCGGGGAGGCAAGGCGATGGAGAGTGCACCTGCGGTCTTCGCGGGCACGGTGTTCGCGTTGTTCGGCGCGGGCCTTGTGGTGTGGACCGGCGCGCGCGCGGCGCACCGGGAACCGGTGGCGGACGGCGCGCGCCCGGTGGCGTCGGCGGTGCTCGCCGGGGCGGTCGGCGTGGGCTGCCTGGCGCTCGCCGCGTGGTGTTTCGGTCAGGTGTGACACGGCCGGGCGTGACGCGGGCTCAGGAACCGCGGTACGTACGACGACGCCCGCCTCCGGAGTGATCCGGGGCGGGCGTCGGCGCGTACAGGAACGAACGAGCGCGTACAGGCACGTACGGCGCGGGGCGTCAGCGCAGGACGCGGCCCTGGGCGTCCGTCCGGTCGTTGCTGGTGAGGAACAGGATGCCGTCGATGAAGCCCCACAGACCGCCGGCGCCGCAGGTCAGGATGGAGACGACGAGCTGCCAGACACCGATCTTGGTGTCGCCCACGTAGAAGCGCCCGACGCCGAACGAGCCGAGGAAGATACCGAGCAGACCCGCGACGAGCTTCTGCTTGTCCGAGTACGGGCGGCCCTGCGGGTCGAGGCCGAACGGGGCCTCGGGCGTGGCGCCAGGGAAGGGCTGGGACATGGGAGTTGCTCCTAGGGACGTAAAAGCCGACGCGGGCGAGGCCGGGCCGATGAGCGGAAGATGCCGAGAGCGACGCACCGGTGGGGACACGGCGTGGTCTCGGAAGTCCGAAGCGTAGAGGGGGACCCGGGGGTGATACGGGCCCGGGGCACCGATCGTGGCGAGTTCGTGACCTTGCGCGTACGGCGGTGACGTGCGGTCAGATCACGTTGCGCAGCACGGTCCAGACCGCGGCGACGCCGAGCAGAGCGACCTGGGTGCGGGTGCTCGGGACGGGTCGCCACCTGCGCCCGCGCAGCCCTTCGTACAGCCAACGCCCCAGTAGGTAAAGGACGAACGGGGAAGCGGCCAGCAGCAGCGCGTTGTCGTGCCAGGCGGCGCCGAACCGGCCGTGCAGCACGTCGTACACCATGCGGGTGCCGCCGCAGCCGGGGCAGAGCAGCCCGGTGAGCGCGCGGAACGGGCAGCCGGGCAGCCAGTGTCCGGGCTCGTGCGGGTTCGTGCCGTAGAGGTACGCGGTCCCGGCGGCCCCGGCGACGAGCACCGCGAGGGGTGCTGTGGCCGGGGCGCGGCGGGCGGTGCGAGCGGTGACCATGACTTACGGACGCAGGATGCGGCCCTGCGCGTCGGTCGGGTTGCTACCGGCGAGCATGACGATGCCGTCGATGAAGCCCCACAGCGCGCCCGCGCCACAGGTGACCAGCGAGACGATCAACTGGCCCACGGCGAGACCGGTGTGACCCGTGTAGAAGCGGCCGACGCCGAATCCGCCGAGGAAGATGCCGAGCAGACCGGCCGTGAGCTTCTGCTTGTCCGAGTACGGACGTCCGTACGGGTCGTAACCGTAGGGCGCCATCGGGTCGTAGGGGGCGGGCATGCCCGGCTGCGGCTGGGGCGGGTAGCCGCCGCCGGCCGGCGCGGAGCCGGGGTACGGGTATCCGTAGTTGGGCTGGCCGCCCTGCGGCGGCTGACCGGGCTGCCCCGGAGCGGCGCCGTAACCGGGCTGTGCGCCCTGCTGCGGGTAGCCGTACGGGTTTCCGCCCGGCTGCTCCTGCGGGGGCTGCTGACCGTAGGGGTTGCTGTCGGACATGGGGATGCTCCTGGGTCGGGATGCCGGTGGGGACGAGCCGGGGCTTCCCTCGGGCTCCCCCAGCCATCCGCCATCTTGTCAGGAGCAGATAAGGGAGTTAAGCGAGGGAGCGCGATAGGTGCGCAATGGGGACGCTCGTGACAGGAATGTGGCCCCGCCCGGCACACACGGTGAGCCTCCGGTTACGCGGAGGCGAGGCGTCCGCTCTCCGGTGCGGGGGCAGGATCACGAGGAGTCGGGTTACCGTTCCGAGTGGCTGCTGCGTGCTTTTCCCGTTTGACACACCGGCGGGAGGTACCGTCACACTCCGCAGCAGTGCCCAATGAATACCGACGAGACACCGACAGGAACAGTCTCGACCGCCGACCGGAGAGAAGAGCGAAGTTGTCCCCGACCAGCGAGACCGCACAGGGCGGCCGCCGACTCGTCATCGTCGAGTCGCCCGCCAAGGCGAAGACGATCAAGGGCTATCTCGGCCCTGGGTACGTCGTCGAAGCGAGCGTCGGGCACATCCGCGACCTCCCCAGCGGAGCGGCCGAGGTCCCCGAGAAGTACACCGGTGAGGTGCGCCGCCTGGGCGTCGACGTCGAGCACGACTTCGCACCCATCTATGTCGTCAACGCCGACAAGAAGGCACAGGTCAAGAAGCTCAAGGACCTGCTGAAGGACTCCGACGAACTCTTCCTGGCCACCGATGAGGACCGCGAGGGCGAAGCCATCGCGTGGCACCTCCTGGAGGTCCTGAAGCCCAAGGTCCCCGTCCACCGGATGGTCTTCCACGAGATCACCAAGGACGCGATCCGCAGCGCCGTCGCCAACCCCCGCGAGCTCAACAAGCGGATGGTCGACGCCCAGGAGACCCGCCGCATCCTCGACCGTCTCTACGGCTACGAGGTCTCGCCGGTCCTGTGGAAGAAGGTCATGCCGCGTCTGTCGGCGGGCCGCGTACAGTCCGTGGCCACCCGGCTCGTCGTCGAGCGGGAGCGCGAGCGCATCGCCTTCCGCTCCGCCGAGTACTGGGACCTGACGGGCACGTTCGCGACCGGCCGGGCCGGTGACTCCTCCGACCCCTCGTCGCTGGTCGCCCGCCTCAGCGCGGTCGACGGCAAGCGCATCGCCCAGGGCCGCGACTTCGACTCGCTCGGCCAGATCAAGGGCGGCAACTCGGCGAACACCCTGCACCTGGACGAGGCGAACGCGCGAGCGCTCGCCGCCGCCCTTCAGGACACGGCGTTCGCGGTCCGCTCGGTCGAGTCCAAGCCGTACCGTCGCTCCCCGTACGCGCCCTTCCGTACGACGACGCTGCAGCAGGAGGCCTCGCGCAAGCTGGGCTTCGGTGCGAAGTCGACCATGCAGGTGGCGCAGAAGCTGTATGAGAACGGCTTCATCACCTATATGCGTACGGACTCCACGACGCTCTCGGACACGGCGGTCTCGGCCGCCCGTGCCCAGGTCACGCAGTTGTACGGCGGCGACTACCTGCCGGACAAGCCGCGTACGTATGCCGGCAAGGTGAAGAACGCGCAGGAGGCGCACGAGGCGATCCGCCCGTCCGGCGACCGCTTCCGCACGCCTGCCGAGACCGGCCTGACCGGCGACCAGTTCAAGCTCTACGAGCTGATCTGGAAGCGCACCGTCGCCTCCCAGATGAAGGACGCGGTCGGCAACTCGGTCACCGTGAAGATCGCCGGCCGTTCCAGCGACGGTCGCGACGCCGAGTTCAGCGCGTCCGGCAAGACCATCACCTTCCACGGCTTCCTCAAGGCCTACGTCGAGGGCGCCGACGACCCGAACGCGGAGCTGGACGACCGCGAGCGCCGCCTTCCGCAGGTCGCCGAGGGCGACCCGCTCTCCGCCGAGGAGCTCACGGTCGACGGCCACGCGACCAAGCCGCCGGCCCGGTACACCGAGGCCTCGCTGGTCAAGGAGCTGGAAGAGCGCGAGATCGGCCGCCCCTCTACGTATGCGTCGATTCTCGGCACGATCCTCGACCGCGGTTACGTCTTCAAGAAGGGGACGGCTCTTGTGCCCTCCTTCTTGTCGTTCGCCGTCGTCAACCTGCTGGAGAAGCACTTCGGGCGGCTCGTCGACTACGACTTCACCGCCAAGATGGAGGACGACCTCGACCGCATCGCGCGCGGCGAGGCGCAGTCCGTGCCGTGGCTGCGGCGCTTCTACTTCGGTGAAGGGTCGGGCGACGCCAGCGCGGCCGACGCGGGCAACGGCGACGGGGACCACCTCGGCGGCCTCAAGGAGCTCGTGACGGACCTGGGCGCGATCGACGCCCGCGAGATCTCGTCCTTCCCGGTCGGCAGCGACATCATGCTGCGCGTCGGGCGCTACGGCCCCTACATCGAGCGCGGCGAGCGCGACTCCGAGAACCACCAGCGCGCGGACGTCCCCGAGGACATCGCACCCGACGAGCTCTCGGTCGAGTACGCCGAGGAACTGCTCGCCAAGCCGAGCGGTGACTTCGAGCTGGGCGCGGACCCGACGAGCGGCCACCAGATCATCGCCAAGGACGGGCGCTACGGTCCGTACGTCACCGAGGTGCTCCCCGAGGGCACCCCGAAGACCGGCAAGAACGCGGTCAAGCCGCGTACCGCCTCGCTCTTCAAGTCCATGTCGCTGGACACGGTGACACTGGCCGACGCCCTGAAGCTGATGTCGCTGCCGCGCGTGGTGGGTGCCGACGCCGAGGGCGTCGAGATCACCGCGCAGAACGGGCGGTACGGGCCGTACCTGAAGAAGGGCACGGACTCCCGCTCGCTGCAGACCGAGGACCAGCTCTTCACCATCACGCTCGAAGAGGCCCTGGAGATCTACTCCCAGCCCAAGCAGCGCGGGCGCGCGGCCGCCAAGCCGCCGCTGAAGGAGCTCGGCGAGGACCCGGTCAGCGGGAAGCCGGTCGTCGTGAAGGACGGCCGCTTCGGCGCGTACGTCACCGATGGCGAGACGAACGCCACGTTGCGCTCCGACGACTCCGTGGAGGAGATCACGCCCGAACGCGGGTACGAGCTTCTCGCGGAGAAGCGGGCCAAGGGTCCGGCCAAGAAGACCGCCAAGAAGGCGGCTGCCAAGAAGGCCCCCGCAAAGAAGACGGCTGCCAAGAAGACGGCTGCCAAGAAGACCGCGGCGAAGACGACCACCGCCAAGAAGACCGCTGCCAAGAAGGCGCCCGCCAAGAAGGCGGCTCCCGCAGAGTAGTAGGCAGAGCAGTAGGTAGAGCAGCAAGCGGAGCAGTTAGCAGAGCAGTAAGTAGTAGGCAGTACGCGGCTTATGTAGGCGGACGCCCCCGGGACCTGTACCCGGGGGCGTCCGTTTGTTCGGGTGGGCGCTTGGAGTGTCGGCCCCTCCCGATAGGCTGGACGAATGACCCGTGCCGAGCAGCCGACCCCCCACACGGCCCCGGACGACGCCCTGGTAGCGGACTCCCGAGAGCGCGCCGTGCGCGCACTTCTGCGTGTACCCCAGCTGAAGCGGCTGTGGTCCGCGCAACTCGTAGGCGGGGTCGGTGATGTACTCGGGCTGCTTGTGCTCGTGGTGCTCGCGCTGCAGGCGGCCATTTCCGAAGGGTCGTTCGGCGGCGGGTACCGGGGCGTGGCCTTCGCCGTCGCCGCCGTGTTCGGGGCCCGCATCCTGTCGACGCTGCTGTTCGGCGCTGTCCTGCTCGGACCGCTGACCTCGCTGACGACCCCCGGCGGACCGCTCGACCGGCGCTGGACCATGGTCGTCGCCGACGGACTGCGGGCCGCGCTGCTGATCGTCGCCCCGCTGTGGATCGACTGGACCCCGGACAACGCGATGGCGCTGCTCCTCGTGACGGCGTTCGTCATCGGGGTCGCCGAGCGGTTCTGGACCGTCGCCAAGGAGAGCGCGGCGCCTTCACTGCTGCCCGCGCCGCCGCTGGAGGGCGCGGCCGTGCGGCCGTTGCCGGACCACATGGACGCGCTGCGCCGCCTCTCGCTGCGTACCGGCTTCGTGGCGATCCCGCTGGCCGCGGCCGTGCTCGTGATCGTGACGCTCGTGCAGAACCTGATCGGCGCGGGTGTCGACTGGTTCGCGCAGCACCAAGTGGCGCTCTCCTCCTACGTGGGCGCGGGGCTCTTCGCCGCCTCGCTGTCCGTCGTCTTCTTCCTCGAACTGCCCGGCGCCCAGACCCCCCGCGCGCGCTCCCCGCTCGAAGGACTGCGCCGCCCGAAGACCGGCAGCGGTATCGACAAGGGACGTACGGGCGCGATCCCGCTGCTCGTCCTCGCCTGCGCCGCCGTCGCCGGGGCCATCGCCGCGGCCGTCGCCGTCTCCGTACTGCACGCCAAGGACCTGGGCGGCGGCCCGGTGACGTTCGGGCTGCTCGTCCTCGGCCTGACCGGGGGCACCGTCATCGGCATCCGCGCCGCGCCGACCGTGCTGCCCGCGCTGTCCAGGCGCCGGCTGCTCGCGCTCGTCATCGCCCTCACCGGCATCGCGCTGCTGGGCGCCGGGCTCGACCCGGACGTCACCAGCGTGATCCTGCTCGTCACGGTGGCCGGAGTCGCCGCCGGCGTCGCGGCCAACACCGGGCACGCCCTGCTCGACCAAGAGGCCGAGGAGTACCGGCGGGCCCGCATCACCGAGCACCTCCAAGCCGTCGTCCGCGTCAGCCTCGCCCTCGGCGCTCTGATCGCGCCGCTGCTCGCCGCGCTCATCGGGCCGCACCGCCTGGAGAACGGCAAGTTCGTGTTCGCGCACGGCGGCGCCGCGTTCACGCTGATGCTGGTGGGCGCGCTGCTGCTGCCCGTCGCCGCGCTGGTCCTCGCCAAGGCCGACGACCGCAGCGGCGTCCCGCTGCGGCACGACCTGAGGGACGCGCTGCTCAAGGGGAACGACCCGGCGCAGGCCACGGCCGCGACCGGATTCTTCATCGCCCTCGAAGGTGGCGACGGCGCCGGGAAGTCGACCCAGGCGGAGGCCCTCGCGGAGTGGATCCGCGGCAAGGGCCACGAAGTCGTGGTCACGCGCGAGCCGGGGGCCACACCCGTCGGCAAGCGACTGCGCTCGATCCTGCTGGACGTCTCGTCCGCCGGCCTGTCGCACCGCGCAGAGGCGCTGCTGTACGCCGCCGACCGCGCCGAGCACGTCGACACCGTCGTTCGCCCCGCCCTTGAGCGCGGCGCGATCGTCATCTCCGACCGCTACATCGATTCGTCCGTCGCCTACCAGGGCGCGGGCCGCGACCTGTCGCCGACCGAGGTCGCCCGCATCAACCGGTGGGCCACCAGCGGGCTCGTGCCGCATCTGACGGTGCTGCTCGACGTGGACCCGGAAACCGCGCGCGAGCGGTTCACCGAGGCGCCGGACCGCCTCGAGTCGGAGCCGATGGAGTTCCACGCGCGCGTGCGCTCCGGTTTCCTGACGCTGGCCGCCAGCGACCCGGGCCGCTACCTCGTGGTCGACGCGGGCCAGGAGCCGGAGGCCGTGACCACGGTCGTACGCCACCGCCTCGACCTCCTCCTGCCGCTGTCCGAAGCGGAGATCAAGGCACAGGAGGAGGCCCGCAGGGCCGCCGAGGAAGAGGCGCGGCGCAAGGCCGAGGAAGAGGCCGCGCGCAAGGCCGAGGAGGAGCGCGTCGAGCGCGAGCGCCAGGAGCAGCTCGCCAAGCTGCGCGCCGAGGAGGAGGAGCGCACGCGCCGCGAGATGGAGGAGGCGCAGCGCATCGAGGCCGAGCGCCAGGCGGAGGAGGCCCGGCAGCGCGCCGAGGAGGCCCGCAAGAAGGCCGAGGCCGAGCAGGCCCGTCTCCTCGCCGAGGAGCAGGCCCGCGCCGTGGAGGAAGAGCGCCGCCGCAAGCAGGCCGAGGAAGAGGCGCGGCTCCGGGCCGAGGCCGAGGAGCGGCGCCTCGAGAAGCAGCGCAAGGCCGAAGAGGCCCTGCTGCGCGCGGAGGAGGCGCGGCGGCTCGCGGCCCAGGCCGCACAGGCGGCGCAGGTGAGCGCCTCCGCGGCCACGTCCCCGTCCGTACCGACGCGGGCTGCGAATCCCCGCAAGGCCGATACGCGCAAGGCCGACTCCCGTCCGGCCGACCCGCGTACGTCCGGCGCGGCCCCGGAGCAGGACAACGAGACGACGCTCCAGACCCCGATGGTGCGGCCGCAGGCGCCGTCCGAGTCCGAGGAGACGGCGGTGCTGCCGCCCGTCAGGGACGCCGAGGAGACCGCGGTGCTGCCGCCGGTCCGCGAGGCCGAGGAGACGGCGCAGCTGCCGCGGCCGCCGGCCGGCGCGGCCGACGAGACGGCCGTGCTCCCGCAGGTGTCCGACGTGACCGAGGACAGAGTGCCGCGCGGGTACTTCCGTGACGAGCGGACCGATCCGTCGGAAGGCAGCGCCGACCGTACGGCGGAGCTGCCGCAGGTCGACGAGGACGGCCGGCCGCGCCGCCGCCCCCGCTCGGACTGGGCGGAAGAGACGCCGCTCGACGATCTGCCGACGCTGGCCGACGAGTTGCTGGGCGGGCAGGACGACGGTGCGGACGAGGACGAGGGCCGGGGCCGGCGGCGACGCCGGTAGGTCGGTCGTGGTCGACTGGTCGGGGTGCAGGTCAGTCGTCAAACTGGGCGGGGTTCAGATCAGTCTGAGCTCCACCCAGTCGACTGTGTCCCCGTCGAGCCGGTAGCGGTCCACCTCCAGGGTGAACCCGGCCCGCTCCGCGAAGCGCAGCCCGGGCTCGTTCGAGGCCAGGACGACCGTCTCGATCCGCTCGGCGCCCAGGCCACGGGCTGTGCCGAGCCCGCGCTCATACAGGGCCGCCCCGAACCCCCGCCCGCGGTGGCCCGGCAGCACCCGTGAGATCACCGCGGCCACCCCGTCCTTGGGGGCCCGCACGGTCGAGCAGCCGATGAGGACGTCCCCGGCGTAGGCGACTTCCAGGACGTTGCGTCCGGCGCGCTCGGTGACGTCGTCGAGCGAGAGGTACGCCGAGGCGACCGGAACGACCGTGTTGTGCACGTGCTGCCAGTCGGCGACCAGGGTGTCGTCGGTGCCCGCGTCGCCGGTCAGGGTTTCGATGCGGAGAGGGGCCTCGGTACGAATACGGGAACGGGTCATCCGCGTAGCCAACCCGCTGCGGTCGGTGTTGTCAGTGGCGCCCGGCACAATGGCAGCAGCTTGAGGAAGGGCGGTATCCCCATGGCCGTATGGGACGACCTGGTCGGTCAGGAGCGCGTGGTCGCGGAGCTGGACGCGGCCGCGCGGGACGCGGACGCCCTGGTGACCGCCGCCCGGGCCGGCACCCCGCCGCCCGAGGCCTCGAAGATGACGCACGCCTGGATGTTCACCGGGCCGCCGGGCGCGGGCCGGGTCACCGCGGCGCGGGCCTTCGCGGCGGCGCTGCAGTGCGTGTCGCCGGACAGAGCGCTCGGCGGCGCCCCCGGCTGCGGATTCTGCGACGGCTGCCACACCGCCCTGCTCGGCACGCACGCGGACGTCACGACCGTGGCCGCGGTCGGTACGCAGATCCTGGCCGAGGACATGCGCGACACCGTCCGCAAGTCGTACACGTCACCGGCGACCGGCCGCTGGCAGGTGATCCTCGTGGAGGACGCCGAGCGGCTCAACGAGAAGTCGGCGAACGCCGTGCTGAAGGCCGTGGAGGAGCCCGCCCCGCGCACGGTGTGGCTGCTGTGCGCGCCCTCGGTGGAGGACGCGCTGCCCACGATCCGCTCCCGCTGCCGTCTGCTGACGCTGAGCACGCCCGCCGTGGACGCCGTCGCCGACATGCTCGTACGACGCGACGGCATCGAGCCCGCTGTCGCCGCGACCGCGGCCCGCGCCACGCAGGGCCACATCGACCGGGCCCGGCGCCTGGCCACCGACCCGCGCGCGCGGGAGCGCAGAGCGGCGGTGCTGAAGATGCCGCTGCGCGTCGAGGACGTCGGTGGCTGCCTCAAGGCGGCGCAGGAGCTGGTCGACGCGGCCGCGGAGGACTCCAAGCAGCTCGCCGAGGAGGTCGACACCAAGGAGACCGAGGAGCTGAAGGCGGCCCTCGGCGGGCAGAGCGGCGGACGGATGCCGCGCGGCACGGCCGGCGTCATGAAGGATCTGGAGGACAAGCAGAAGCGGCGCAGGACGCGTTCGCAGCGCGACTCCCTCGATCTGGCGCTCACCGAGCTGACGGGCGTCTACCGGGATGTGCTGGCGCTGCAGCTCGGCTCGCGCGTGGCGCTCGCCAACACCGACATCCAGGACACGCTGGAACGCCTCGCGAGGGGCACGTCGCCCGAGTCGACGCTCCGGCGGATCGAGGCGATCGGGGCGTGCCGGACCGCCCTCGACCGCAACGTGGCCCCGCTGCTGGCGGTCGAGGCGATGACCATGGCGCTGCGGGCCGGGTAGCTACCGGCCCGCATCTCGCGCGGGCCCCACCACCCTCATGGCGCGTACTTTGCTACCCAAAGTGACCTGGCCCGCGCGGAGCGTTACGCTCGCTCGATGTACTTCAGGCGCCACCCCCTCGCCCTCCGCCGCCGTACCCCCTTCCTCGCCGCCGCCACCGGACTGCTGCTGGCCGGCATGTCGGTCATCTCGGCCTGTTCGCCGGGGAGTTCGGAGACCGCGGACGCCTCGCTCGCCGCGCTGCCCAGCTCCGACCAGTCCCGGCTGAGCGCCTACTACGACCAGAGCCCGAAGTGGCGCAAGTGCGGCGCCCCCGGGTTCGAGTGCGCCACGCTCAAGGCGCCGCTCGACTACGACAAGCCGTCCGCCGGCGACATCGACCTCGCCGTCTCCCGCAAAAAGGCCACGGGCCCGGGCAAGCGCCTCGGCTCGCTCCTGGTCAACCCGGGCGGCCCCGGCGGCTCCGCGGTCGGCTACCTCCAGTCGTACGCGGGCATCGGCTACCCGAAGGAGGTCCGCGCACGCTACGACATGGTCGCCGTCGACCCCCGCGGCGTCGCCCGCAGCGAGCCCGTCACCTGCCTCGACGGCAAGCAGATGGACGCGTACACGCAGACCGACGTCACCCCCGACGACAGCCGCGAGAAGGATCAACTCTCCGCCGCCTTCAAGAAGTTCGCGAACGGCTGCGAGTCGACCGACCGGACCTCCAAGCGTGTCCTGCCGCACGTCTCCACCGTCGAGGCGGCCCGCGACATGGACCTCGTGCGCGCGGCCGTCGGCGACGAGAAGCTGAACTACGTCGGCGCCTCCTACGGCACGTTCCTCGGCGCCACGTACGCGGGCCTGTACCCGGAGCGGGTGGGCCGCCTGGTCCTCGACGGGGCCATGGACCCGTCCCTCTCCGCGCGCGACCTGAACCGGGAGCAGACCGCCGGCTTCGAAACGGCGTTCACCTCCTTCGCCAAGGACTGCGTGGCCCGCTCCGGCTGCCCCCTCGGCACCGGCACCCCGTACCAGGCGGGGCAGCGCCTGAAGGCCTTCTTCACCCAGCTCGACAGCGCCCCGCTCGGCACCGGCGACCCCGACGGCCGCAAGCTCGGCGAGGCCCTCGCCACGACCGGCGTGATCGCCGCGATGTACGACGAGGGGGCCTGGCCGCAGCTGCGCGAGGCGCTCACCGCGGCCATGACCAAGAAGGACGGCGCGGGCCTGCTCGCCCTCTCCGACAGCTACTACGAGCGCGACCCCGACGGCACGTACACCAACCTGATGTTCGCCAACGCCGCCGTGAACTGCCTCGACCAGCCGCCGTCCTTCACCTCCGCGAAGGAGGTCGAGGACGCGCTGCCCTCCTTCGAGAAGGCATCCCCGGTCTTCGGCGCGGGCCTCGCCTGGTCCTCCCTGAACTGCGCCTCCTGGCCGGTGAAGCCCACCGGCGAAGCGCACCGCATCACCGCCGACGGCGCCGCCCCCATCGTCGTGGTCGGCACCACCCGCGACCCGGCCACCCCCTACCCCTGGGCCAAGTCCCTCGCCGCCCAGCTCTCCTCCGGCCGCCTCCTCACCTACGAAGGCGACGGCCACACGGCGTACGGCCGCGGCAGCGACTGCATCGACGGCGCGATCGACACCTACCTGCTCACCGGCACCCCTCCGAAGGACGGAAAGCGCTGCTCGTGACGGGTGGACCCGGGTGATCCCCGCCCATAAAAGGATGGGCGGACCACCCCGGGGGAGCGTGTAGGATTGGCGACGTTGCTGACGCACTCCGGTCGCGCGGCGGCGCCGCCTTAGCTCAGATGGCCAGAGCAACGCACTCGTAATGCGTAGGTCTCGGGTTCGAATCCCGAAGGCGGCTCGGATTAACCCCAGGACTCACTCGCCGTGACCTGGGGTTTTTTCATGCCCGGGGGATGCCGAGCCGCACGACGGGGATGCCGTGGAAGTGCTTGCGTGAGCGATGCGTGAGCGGAGCCGCTCGGGGACCTACTTCTTGGGCTTCCGGCGCTTGGCCATCTTGCCTGCCTTGGCGTGGGCTTTCGCCTTGCCCTTTGCCTTGCCGGCGTTCTTGGCCGCAGCCTTCTTGGCCTTCTTCTTCGCGGCCTTGCGTGCCGCTCTCGGCCTCGGCCTTGCGCTGGAGAGGGACGAGCTTCGCGGTCGCCTCGGCGGCGCTCTTGCCGACGTGAGGCAGGACGCTCTGGTAGATGTCCCGTGTGATCCGGGTGTCGCTGTGCCCGAGGGTGTCCGACACGATCTTGATGTCGATGTCGGCGGCGAGCATGAGGGTGGCAGCGCCGTGGCGCAGGTCGTGCAGCCGGATCGGCGGGAGGCCGGAGGCGGCGACGAGCCGTTCGAATAGGTCGGTCACCTTGCCGGGGTGGAGCCAGGAGCCGTCTTCCTGCGTGAAGACGTGACCGGTGTCGACCCAGGCCGTGCCCCACTTCTCGCGGGCCTTGTCCTGCCGCTCGCGGTGGCCCTTCAGGACGTCGACGGTGTCGTCGTCGAGTGCGACCACGCGATAGCCGCTGTCCGTCTTGGGATCGGACGCCTCGATCTCCCAGCCGTCCTGAACGAGTTGGGAGGAGACGGTGAGGGAGTGGGTGTAGAGGTTCGTCTCCGACCAGGGCTGCCCACATGCCTCGCCTCGGCGTAGGCCGCGGAAGGCGATCAGGTGCCACATCGCGTACAACCGGTCCCTGGCGACGAAGTCAAGGAAGGAGCCGGTCTGTTGGGGCGTCCAGACCATCACGGGCGACGGCTTCTCGCCCGTCTGCTCCCACTTGGCGACCCGCTCGTCGGTCCACACGAGCGCCTTCGGCTTGCGCACGGGGTCGATCTCGACGTGGGCGGCGGGGTTGAACGTGATGATCTGCTGGCCGATCGCGTCATTCAGCGCCGCGCGAAGGGTCGCCTTGACGTGCTGACGAGTGGCTGGGCCGGTGATGCGACGGAAGGGCGGCATCTCGTCGATCGCGGCCTTCATCGCCTTGCGTCGGGCTCGGTTCTCCACGCCCTTCCACGGTACGGTCGCCAGCTCGTCGACGGCGGCGCGCCGTTGGGCGTTGTCCTCCAGGATCTGGGCGTTGGCGTCGCGGATGTCGGTGAACATCTCGCTGAGGTGGCTGACGCGTAGCCGGTCCAGGCGCCGGTTGCCGATGCGCGGCTTCAGGTGGACGCGGATGTCGGTCTCGTAGCGGTTGAGGCCGGACTTGCGTATGCGCTTGCCGGCCAGCCACCGGTCGAGCCATTCGGTGACGGTCAGGCTGCCGATGAGGTCCTGGCCGGCGTTGAGGCGCCGCCGCGTCTCCTCGACCTCGGGCAGGGGCGAGCGCTCGCGGCTGACCCCGGCCAGCATCTCGGCGATGAGTTCGGTGCCCTCGGGGTCGTCCGAGTCGGCGAGCCCGAGGAGGGCGCGTACGTGGTCGAGGTCGGCCTGGGCGGCCTTGAGACTGCCGTACCCGCCCCGGGCGAAGGAACGGCGGCTGCCGTCCTCGCGGGGTGAGAGCTCCTGGCGTACGGAGTAGGTGCAGTGGTTCCTGCTGTTGCGCTTGGGGCAGGAGGTGCCGAGTTCCTTGCCGGTCTTCGGGTCGCGGCAGGAGCAGCGGCGGTAGGTGGAGCCCTTCAAAGATCATTCTCCTCGGTGGTGTCGCTGTCCGGCGGGTCGACGTCGGCGAGTGGGGAGGGCAGGTGGGGTGGGGTACCGCCGCCTTCGCGGATGGCATCACGGTGGTGGCGCAGCTCGTGCTTGGCGTTGGTTGCCTGGTCGGCGTATCGAGCCAAGGCGCGCTCGGCAGCTTCCCGTTGTATGCGGTTTGCAGCCGTCTTCACCTTCCAGCGCTCGTAGTCCTCGCTCTCCACGGCTGCCAGGGCCGAACGGAGTTCGAGGTCGTGGGCGAGGAAGTGGTCGAGCATGTAATCGGTGGCGCCCTCGGCAGGTGAGTTGCCGGTGAACCACTGCAAGGCGTCCCAGGCCGGTCGCGGTTCCTCGTAGGGGAGTTGGCGGACCTCCTTGACGTAGCCGACGGGGTAGATCAGGCCGATCGGGGACATGCGAAGGGCCTTCGCGAGGACCATGACTTCGACCAGGGGGAGGACGGCGCGGCGGCCGGACTCCATGTTGGCGATCACGTTGCGGGGAATCGGGTAGCCGGCCTCTTCGCACCTGTCGGCCAGATCCTGCGCACTCCACCCCAGTTCCTTCCGCCGTCTGCGGACCTCGCCGGCCACGGTGGCCATGACGTGGTCCTCCCATTCGAGGTCGTCGACCTCGGCGTCCATCTCGTATCCATGGTCGGAACGGTGCTGTGTCATGAAGACACAGTAGCTTGGCTAGCGTTTATTCCATGGCTTGGAGACGAGCGTGATCGACGCGTTCGCCGAGGGCTCAGTCATGGATGGAGCGCGTATGCGTGAGAACGAACCCGTCGGCCGGGTGAAGGGGATGAGCCGCGAGGAGCTGCTGGAGCTTCCCGCCGCTGTTGACCTGGATACGGGTAACCGCGCGCTGGGGCTTGGGCGGAGCAAGGGATACGAGTTGGCCAAGCGCGGCCTGTACCCGTGCAAGGTGCTGAGGCTGGGCAACGCCTACCGGGTGGTGACCGCCGATCTGCTGGCCCTGCTGGGCCTGGCCGCATGACAGGGGCAGCCCCTAGCGGACGCTTCTGCGCTGAGCTGACACAGAAACGCTGGACTGTGGCACGGCGTGGACGTACTGTCCGTGGTCGCTCGCGGTGCGGAGACGGCCGTGAGAAGAGGGAGAGCCTCCGGCGGTGCAACGCCGGAGGCCCCAAGACTCCCCAGCAATCCCATGAGATCCGACCCGGCGGCAGGGGCGTGCAAGCCCGACACCGCCAGATGAGGAGTCGCCCGGTGCAACCCGAGAACCCCGAGCCCTATTCCGCCCCGGCCCGAGCGGCATGGCCCGCCGCGGCCATCCCCGGCCAGCCCGGCGCCCGCCCGCAGGACGAGCACGCCGACAGCGCCACGGCGGGCCTGAGCGGCGGCAGCGCCAACGATGCGGACCCGGCGAGCGGGCTGGAGGCCATCCCTGACTCGGAACCGACGCCCGGCTCGAAGTTGCTCGACGAACTGCGCTCACAGATAGCGCAGTTCGTGATCCCGCCCTCATCGGAGGCGCTGGACGCGATCACTCTGTGGGTGGCGGCCACGCATCTGCAGCCCGCGTGGCAGCACGCCCCACGGCTGGCGGTGGTGGGGCCGGCGAAGCGGTGCGGCAAGTCACGGCTGCTGGACGTGCTGACCGAGACGGTCCACGAGCCGATGCTCACCATCAACACCACACCGGCGGCCATCTTCCGCTCGATCAACGAGGACGAGCCGCCGACGCTGCTGGTGGACGAGGCCGACACCATCTTCGGCCCCAAGGTCGCGGAGAAGAACGAGGAGACGCGCGGTCTGCTCAACGCCGGTCACCAGCGCGGTCGGTACGTCACCCGGGTCGTCGGCAACGACCACACCCCGCACAAGTTCGCCACGTTCGCCATGGCGGCCATCGCGGGAATCGGGGACCTGCCGGACACGGTCATGGACCGGTCGGTGGTGATCCGTATGCGGCGCCGGGCCGAGGGCGAGAAGGTCAGGCCCTTCCGCTCCCGCCGCGACATCCCCGCGCTGCACGAGCTGCGCGACCGCGTCCACGCGTGGGCCCGCCCGCTGCTGGAGGATGCCGCGAACCTGGAGCCGGACATGCCGGTTGAAGACCGCGCCGCCGATACCTGGGAGCCCCTGGTGATCGTCGCCGACCTGGCAGGCGGTCGCTGGCCCCGGCTGGCACGGGTCGCCTGCGCGCGGATGGTCGCCGCCGAGGTGGCGGTCGAGGAGGACCACCCCAGTGGTGCGCGCATCCTCGCCGACATCCGACGGGTCTTCTTCGCCCTGCGGGAGGTGGACAGCCTGTCCACAAAGGAGCTCCTCCATCAGCTGCGGCAGGATCCCGAAGCCCCGTGGGCGGATCGAGGGCGCGATGGCCTGACGGCCCGAGAGCTCGGCAGGATGCTGCGCGACTTCGACATCCGGCCCGGCAACGTGCGTATGGCCGACGGGACACAGCGCAAGGGCTACATGCGCAACAAGTTCCTCGACGCCTGGCGGCGGTACTGCCCCACCGTTCACCCGGTGGACAGCCCGTCCGTTCACTCAGTGAACGCCCAACCCGCCCTCGACGAGGGCTGATCCCCGCACTCGCCCCCATTGCCGTACTTGCCGTCCCTGCCGTGATCTCGCAGCTCAGACGACCTTTCGGCAAGACGTCAGCCAGGCGCAAGACGGCAACGTAATTGCCCCTGAGCGTCGCCCGCCGGGAGAAGCTGCCCAGATCCGTCTTGCCCCGTCCACGGCGTCCCTGACGTATCGCCGCAGCTCACAGCCCTGCATGCCGAGACGGCCCGCGCACGGCAGCCGTCTCGGCAGGGGAGACACCGATCGGCAACGGCCCCCGCACCGAACGCACCGCATTCCTGTCCCGACTCGGGACAAGACGCCAGTGCTGCTCGCCGAGACGGCACGCCTTCAGCGCTGACGTCCTGCGCTGACCTGCACATGCAACGGCCGAGACGGCCAAGACGCCACACACCACTACCCCCAGGAGTCCTCCGCTTGTCCGCCACGCACCTCTCGCAACCACCACAGCCGCAGCCGCTAGTCGAGGAGCCCGACGAAGGGCAGCCGAGGAAGAAGGCTGACGCCGAGCAGTACGCCCTCGGCGCGGCAGGCATCGTCATCGTCGCCCTGACCGCTGGAGCGTTCTGGCTCTCGTACGCGCACCTGGCCGACGTCGCCGGCCAGCACGGGCTCGGAGCATCGCCCATCCGTCGCTGGGCCTGGCCGGCCACCCTGGACGCGTTCATCGTCGCGGGCGAGCTGCTCATGCTGCGCGCGGCTCTGCGCCGAGCCACCGACCTATGGGCGATCGCCGTGACCGCCGTCGGCTCGACCGGCTCCATAGCGCTGAACGTCGCCGGGGTCAGCGGCACCGGCAGCGCCCGCACCATTCCTTTCCTCGACTACGTGGTCGCCGCGGTCCCTCCCGCAGCTGCCATGGTGGCCTTCGGCGTACTCATGCGGCAGATCCACCAGCTCGTCGCACCGCTCGAAGATTCCTTGGACACCGGTTCCGTACAGGCGCAGGACTCGTCGATCGGAGGCTTCGGCCCCCGCCCTGCGCCAGTCGCCGCTTCCCACGATCCACATGCCTCCGGCGCTGAGCGGACGGAACCCGCGGCCCAGGTTCCGGAGAGCAAGCCGAGCGGTGGCCGACCGCCGAAGGCGACCATCGCGGAGCTGGCGGACATCGGCCGGGCTACCGGTCAGCAGTACGGCAAGCTCACGCGCGTCCTGCTCCGAGCGGCGGTGAAGGATCGGCACCTGACGATCGGGAGCGAGCGGCAGACCGAGGTGATGGACCTTCTTCGGCCGGAACTCGAAGCCGCCGGGATTGAGGTTTCCAAGCGCTGACCGCGACCTGCCCGGGTGACCGGAACCCTTCCGGTCACCCGGGCACCGGCCAGCCTCCCCACGGATTTCCACACCTGTGGACAACACGACTACCCCGCCGGACAGGTACCTCCGTCGCGCCTGTCCAGCCGTTCCTGGAGCACTTTCCTTGACGCACGACCAGCACCCTCCCGAGGACGTCTTCGAGGAGCCACGTACCTCGCCGAACTCCCCTACGCTGCTCGGACGTTTGCGGCAGGCGTTCGGACGGGCGGCCCCTGGCGGAGCCAGTAGTACCCCGAGTCCGACTCAAGGCCGGTCTTCGGGGTTCTCCGCCCCGGGGGTGGCGGAGACGGCCCAGCGCCAGGGGGCGCCGGACCATGAGGCAGGAGCCGCTGAGGGCGGCCCCTGCCTGGACACGCTCCACGCCGTCCAGCACGAGATCCTGCACCCTGCCCAGACCGCCGAGACCGCTGCCGACGAGTCCGCCGTGAAGAGCGTGCAGCCCACGATCCGCCGTTTCACCGGCGACAAGCGCGACCAACGCGTCGGTCCGCTGAGGTTCCTTGAAGGCGAGCGCGCACTCCTCCAGGAGACCGCCGAACAGCACGGCTACAAGGGCGAGTCCGGTTTCGCCGCAGACATCGTCCTGGCCTTTCTCACCGACCGGTTCACTGCCAACCTGCCGCTGTCCGAGGACCGCCGCTGCACCCACATGTTCCGCGCCCAGGTACTGCGCGAACTCAACCGCATCGGCATCAACGTCAACCAGATCGCCCGCGCCTTGAACAGCGACCTCACCCCGCCCGACATCCGCCAGCGCCTCGACGAACTCCACCACCTGCTCGCCCTGATCGCCGAGGCCCTGCGGCAGCCCACCGACGCGCGCGAGGTCTGACCCCAGTGATCGCCGCCATCAAGCCCGCCGGATCCAACACTCGTGGCCTGCTCGCCTACCTCTTCGGCCCAGGTCGGCACGACGAACACCTCGATCCGCACCTCGTTGCCGGATTCGCCATGCTCGGCATGCCCGACCCCGGTCGCGACGAGAACGCCACCCTGACCGAACTCGGCCACTACCTCGACGAGCCAGTACGCCTGCGGAACAGCGAGTTCGGCAAACCCGTCAGCGACCACGTCTGGCACTGCCCCGTCCGTGCCGCACCCGAAGACCGCTACCTCTCCGACGCTGAGTGGGGCGAGATCGCCCAGCGCGTCGTCCAGGCCGCCGGCATCGCCCCCGATGTCGACGATCTGGCTTGCCGCTGGATCGCCGTACGCCACGCCGATGACCACATCCATATCCTCGCGACCACCGTCCGCGAAGACGGTCGCCGCCCCAAGCTGCATGACAGCGGCATCCGTGTCGGCGACGAGTGCCGGGAGATCGAGAAGGATTACGGGCTGCGCCGCCTGGCGAAGGGCGACCGCACCGCCTCCCGGCGCCCAACCCAGGCTGAGATGCACAAAGCCGAGTGCCTGGGCTGGGAGCAGACGAGCCGCGAGTGGCTCCAGGACCGCATCCGCGCCGCCATCCCGCACGCCACCAACACCGAGGAACTCCTCGCCTACCTCGAAGCCGGTGACATCCTGGTCAAACCCCGCCGCGGCCCCTCCGGGGACCTACTCGGCTACGCCGTCGGCCGCCCCGGCGACCTGAACAAGGACGGCGAACAGATCTACCACCCCGGCGGGAAAATCGCCCCTGACCTGTCCCTGCCCAAGCTGAAGGCCCGCCTGGAGACCAGCGTCCCCGAGGAGCACCCCACAGCCCGTCGCAAACGGTCCACCACTGCTTGGCACCAGGCCACCGAAGCCCTCGACATCCTCCACACGGAGATCACCGACACGAACCCGGACGGTAGCCGGGACGCTCTGGCACAGGCGCACATCACGGCCCTGGGCGAACTCATCGAAGCCACCGCCCAGAAAGCTCCCGACGACCTCCGTCACCAACTGCAAACGGCCAGCCGGGCATTCGCCCGTGCTCAACGCTCTCAGATCCGAGCCGAGGATCGCTCTGCCCACGCCTTGAGGACCGCAGCCCGCGACATCGTTAACACCGCCACGGGTCCCGACGGAAGCGCGCTCGCCGCCTTGGTTGCGGCACTCGTCTGGGCCGCCATCATCGCCGGGCGCTGGCACGAGGCGAAGGGCCACGCCCAGCAGGCCGACGCCACCCGCCAAGCCGTCCAGCACCTCCAGTCGGCAGCCGATGCCGCACTCGCTCCGATGCTCTCCGAACTCGAAGCTCGTCGCCCTAAGGAGGAGGCTCGTCGCGCCCTGGCCAACGACGTTCGTGCCATCGTCCCCGAGCACGCCGAGCGGATCCTCGCCGACCCCGGCTGGCCCGCCCTGGCCACCGTCCTCGTCGACGCCGAAGACAGCGGCCACAAACCCCGGCAGCTCCTCAAGGAAGCCGCCGGTCGCCGCGAACTCGGTACCGCCAACAGGCCGGCCAGCGTCCTGATCAGCCGCATCCAGCACACCAGCCGCCACCCCGCCCCCAACCGCCGGGCGGAAGCAGCCCGCCGCCGAACCACGACACAGGTGGTCGTGGCGCAGGCCCCACAGCCAGAGCCTTCGTCGAAGGCCCCTGCCGCAGCCGCAGATCGACAACGCCGTCATCGTCATTAGAGGCCCACGGCAAGACTCCGAAGCAACAACCGTTGCGGGGCCGGTCACCACGTATGGTGACCGGCCCCGCAACCGGCGTACGTCTGTCCGCGGACCTTCGTAGCGAAGAGGCATCACGGACTTACTGAGCTCAGCCCCTCGGCCTCATCCACGACGCAACAGACTGCCCCGCGCGCGATGTCTCCCAACGCGGCGTGCGACAGGTTCCTCACCCTGCATGGGCGTTCCCAGCGGAGCCGGAGACGTCGGTTCGTCGTGAAGGAGTATGGCCTGCCAGACCTGCTCCTGCAGGGACCGTATGCACGGGCCACACGCGTGCATCGCTGCCTGAGCGCCAGCCACACTTACGGGACCGATCCACAGGACACGGGTCCATCGCTGGCCGCAATAGAGCCAGCAGTACCCGTCAGTCCACGCGTTGCCGTCATCGGTGTCCGCTGCCGCGGGCAGACCGCCCCGCGCGAACTCGGCGATGCCGGGTATGACCTGAGGTGTCACGGCCAGATCTAAAAACACTGTTCAGCGCTCCCGTTCACTCGCTTGGGGCAGCTGCCCTGGCCGACTCCTGCTTGTCGGCGTCGGCGAAGAGGAGAGTCGGCTCGGCGAGGATGTCCCGGCCTGCCTCGCTCTTGTAGATCTCGTCGACGCTGCCGAACCGCGCTTCGGAGTAGTCGAGGTCGAGGAGGTCTGCCGCCTGACGGACGGACGCCTCGTCAGGCCCCTCGATCTCGACGAATGTGGGGAGATCAGGCCATGTGTCGAAGTCGAAGGCGACTTCGCCCAGGCGCCATTCCTCGCGGTAGTTCTCTTGGTAGCGGACCTCGCGCAGGCCGACGCTGCGCAGGATCTCGGCCATGGCATGCAGGTCCGAGACCTCGGTTTCGATCTCGGTGGTGCCGTCGATCGTCGTGGAGTCGGTGACCTGCTTCAGCGTGAGAGTGGAACGGGTGGCCTCATCCCTCAAACGGATCCAGGCACCACCCTCAAGGGCGTCGTTCTCGAAGATCTTCCGGGTGAGGAGCGTGCGCGGAAACGCCTGGACGGCTCCGAGGGCAGTCAGTTTGGCCTGGAGGCTGTCGACGTCGATGGCGAGGAACTTCGCCTCGTACTCGTGCTTCATGTGTCCTTCTTCCCGTAGCTCTAGGAGGGGGTGGATGCGCGGGCAGCGAGGAGGAGGCCCATGCGGTGGGTGTGGTCCCGCAGCGCTCCGACGTGCGCCTGTTCAGCGAATTCGTTGGTCCGCAAGGTGAGCAGGACGTCCCAGTCGCCGATGAAGTACTGCCGGAGCTTCTCGGGCGATGTGTAGTGCTCAAGCGTGCGTTGGCGTTGTGTGATGGGCATCATGAACTCCGCGCCGAACAGTCCGCCGGGCCGGACCAGACGTTGCATGCGGTCGACGAACTCGCTCAGAGGCTGATGGTGGTTGGCACTGTAATGCCACGAGCAACTTGTCCAGACCGCATCGCAGCTGGCACTGGCGGGCTCAGTCTCGAGGAAATCGTCCTCCACCACCTGGACACGGTGGTAGAGCCCTTCGTTCTTCAGCCGGTCGATCAGCCCCATCACGTGACCGGTCTTATCACCCGGGAGTTGGACCTCGCCGCCATGCAAGGCGATCGGGTCGCGCTCGATAGCGATGACGCGATAGCCGGCGGCGGCCAGCGGCACGACGAGTCTGCCGTCACTCGCCCCGATGACCGTCACGGTGGAGTCAGACTCCGCACGCTCTTTCAACGCGGCGAGGAATTGAGGGAGGAAGGTGAGTGTGTGCCGCCAAATGCTCGGTGTCTGCACTGCCTTGCTCTCCTTGCGGGTTGTTGGTCAGGACGGCCTGGAGTACCTCGTCAGGGTTGAGGCCGGTGGTATCCACGTGGTGCATCTGGAACGACGTGTAGGCGTCGGTGATCTGATCGGCCGCGATTTCAGCGAGGGCATCCCAACGAGAGACAGGCTTCTCGCGCCTGGCGAGGCGATCCCGACGCTCGCCTTCCTCGCAGACGAGGTAGTAGGTGACGGGGTGCGGTAGGTCGGTCGGCAGGGCCACGGAGAGATCGGCCCCGAAAGCGCGGTGGTTGGCCAGGCAGCGTGCGAAGTAGCTTTCGACGACAACCGGGGTGCCGGCGGACAGGTAGCGCTGGATCTGGTCAGCCGCGGTGAACAGCGCCGAGAGATAGAAGCACATTCGGGCTTCGGCGTTCGCCATCCGATCCACCTCCCGCCGCAGGGCTTGGTGGGTGAGCGGCACGGTCGGGACCAGTACGGCGCCGCGGGCGGCCGCGAGCATCGGCGCGAGGGTTGATTTGCCGGTACCGCGGAGCCCTTCGAGGCTCTCGAACGGCGCCTGGTCAGGCACGTCCATACACCACGCCCGGGACGGCGAGAGTGAGTTCGTCGCTGTCTGACGGTCGATGGTCGATGCGGCCGGCGAGCTTGTCGTACCAGAAAGCGTGCGAGTCCCGGCCGACTGCCTTGCAGGACATGGTGAGTGCGCCGCGCGGGTCGGCCTCGATCCGCTCGATCTGTTTCGGGCCCCCCGTGGGGGCACAGATCTCCGGGGCGCCGTGCTCGGACAAGTCCTCGTCGACGATCACTTCGATCGTCAGCTTCGCAGCCTGGAGCTGCTCTCGGAGGCGGACGTAGGCGGCGGGGTCGGAGACGAGGAGCTCGGGGTGGTCTGCCGCGTTGCCGACCGGCCGGAGGTGGTGGAGCTTCAACTGCTCGACGCCGTAGTGCTCCAGAGTGCGCGCCAGGGGGAGAACCTCGTCGATGTTGCGAGAGGTGACCGTCATGGTTGCGCCCGTGCGAACCCCGAGCCCCCGGGCGATGCCGAGGGCGCTCAGCGCGCTCTGGTAGCTCCCGTACTTACGGATGTGGTCGTTGGTCGAGCCGATCCCCTCCAGCGATACCCGCAGCAGGTCCAGGTGAGGGGCGATCTCGGTGAGCCGGCGTTCGATCCGGTACCCGTTGGTGCAGATCTCGACCTGCATGCCCAGGTCCTGCTTGGCGTACCGGACGACCTGGGCGAGTTCCTTGTAGACGAACGGCTCTCCGCCCAGCAGGGTGACGGCCTCTGTGTCGTACTGCTGGCGCATCAGCGTCAGGAGGTTGATCGCCTCGTCCGGGGTGAACGCGTCTGCGTGCTGTAGCCGCTTGCCGTGGAAGCAGTGCAGGCACTCGAAGTTGCAGCGGTACAGCAGCTGGAGATACAGCATCCGGATCCTGCGGATCCCGGTGATTTCGCCGATCACTTTGGTCTCCTTCTGGCAGTTGCCTTGTGGGAGACCTGATGTTCGTGGAATGGCGTTGGACCGCATCACCGCGTATCTGGACGTTCCAAGGACGTCCTGGGACGTTTTCAGCGCGTGGAGAAGGTCTCCAGGATTCCGATGACACGCGGGGTGTCCGTCAGGTCGGGCAGTACTACGTGGGCGCCGGCATCGGCCAGCTCCTCGACACCGTGCAGGCCAGAGGCGACTGCGACGATCCCGGACCCGGAGTCGAGGGCTGCCTCAACATCCCTCGGGGTGTCGCCTACGAGGACGACAGGCACGTCACTTCGCGCGCCTCGCAGACATTGGACACGCTCCCGGGCCACAGCGACCAACCCGGAACGCTCGAGGGAGTCAGCACCATAGGCGCCGACAGACAGATCCAGCAGTGGGTCAAGACCGAAGGCCGACACTTTCACGCGAGCGTTGGCTGCGATGTTGCCCGTGAGGACGGACGACACCCAGCCCTCGCGCACCGAGGCTGCCTTCAAGACGTCGCGTACCCCAGGCAACGCCGTCCCACGCCGACTGAGCTCGTGAAGGCGCTCTTCTCCCGCGTAGGTCAGCGCCGCCTCAACAGCAGCCCAGCCGGGCTCGGGCAGGCCGTTTCGCTGGAACATGTCGCGCATGATGAGGCGATCGGTTCGCCCCTCCGTCCGCGCGGGCTCAGCAGGGCCAGCTCCTGCCAGCGCCGTGAAGGCGGCGGCGTAAATCTCCTTACTGACCCCGGAGTTTTCGATGAGCGTGTGGTCGATATCCCACAGGACGATGAGCTCCATACCAAGAAGCGTAAGTTCCGTGGTCGAGGTCGCGGGCCGTGGAACATCGAGTAACGTCCTTGCCCGCGCGAGGCCGTCTCAGCTTGGATGGCGACCGTGAACGAGCGATTGCACTCCGTACTCGCCCAGCGTGGCGTCTCGCCAGAGTCGCTCGCCGAAGCCTGCGAGGTGGATCCCAAGACGGTGACTCGGTGGCTGGGTGGGCGATTACCGCACCCGCGCCACAGGTTCCGGGTTGCCCATCATTTGCGGGTGGAGGAACTGTTCCTGTGGCCGGCACCCGTGCTGAGTGCCGGACGGCCCAGCGCCGGGTCGGGCGTGGAGTTGGTCGGGACCTATCAGAATCGCGCCAGCGTGCCCCGTGAAATGTGGCTCTCACTACTCCAGGGAGCTCGGGAGCAGATCAGCGTCCTCGTGTTCTCCGGCACGTTCTTCGCACAGTCCAACCCCCACGTCGCCAAGATGCTCGCCGAGCGCGCGGCGGCCGGGGTGCGGGTGCGGCTTTGCTTCGGCGACCCGAATGGTCACGCAGCGGCGATCAGAGGACGCGAGGAAGGCATCGGCGACACCCTCGCAGCCAAGATCCGCGCCTCTCTGACCTACTACCGTCCCCTAGTGACCGAGGCCGGTTGCGAAGTCAGACTCCACGACACCACCCTCTACACATCGTTGTTCCGCTACGACGACGACCTACTGATCAATCCGCACGTCTGGGGCCAACCGGCCAGCGCCAACCCTCTGTTACACCTGAAGAGAGTTGACTCTGCCGGATGGTTCGACAACTACGCTCAGAGTTTCGAAGCAGTCTGGGCCGGTGCACGGCCTTGGACGCCAGACCAGGAGGTGTCCTCGTCTCATGGGCAGGACTGAGTACTACAACGATCCCAAGGCCCCCCAGGCGAACACGCTCATCCCCGCCAACAACCTGCTCGTCGTTGATGAGAATGGCGCCATCCTGCTCCAGCGCCGTCGAGACACAGGCCAGTGGGCCTTGCCGGGCGGCGCCCAGGACATCGGCGAGACAGCGGCACAGTGCGCGGTGCGCGAGTGCCTGGAAGAGACCGGCATCATCGCCGAGATCACCGGCTTCCTGGGCGTCTACACCAACCCCAACCACATCGTGGCCTACACCGACGGCGAGATCCGCCAGCAGTACGAGAACACCTACATCGGCCGACCGGTGGGCGGCGAGCCCACCATCAACGACGAAGCCGACGGAGTCCGCTACGTGCAGCCGTCCGACCTGGACCAGTACGACATCCACCCCAGCATGCGCCAGCAGATCGGCGACTTCCTCGCCGGCACCTACCCCTACCTGGGCTGAGCGGCTAGCGCCGACTCCATCCGCCCCACGGCCGCAAGGATGTCTGGCGCCGCCCGACGGATGAACCGCCCCACAAGGCTGTCAGCGCCGTAACGGTCCCGGATCTCCGCCAGCCGGCTCTCGGCGGAGGTCCGTTCCCCATCGGGCGTCGTCGTCATGTCGCAGTACACCAAGGCATCCACGAGCCGGTGATCGTCGAGCAGCGGGAACTCGGCCTCCAGCTCGCTGCGCCACCCGCGCTCCTCGGCCTCCAGCAAGGCCATCGAGTGGTTTGCCACCAACCGGACCAGCCGCTCGTCCGCAGCGTGAACGTCACGAAGGAACCGAGCACCATCCAGCGGATGAAAGCCGGTCACGGCCAGCCGCGGAGCGTAGCCCACATCGTGCAGCACAGCGGCAGACACCATCAGGTCGGCGTCGGCGCCCAGGAGATCCGTCAGCGCGGCTGCGCACCGCGCGACCCCTTGCGAGTGCGCCCATCTACGAGGAAGAGACTCACCTAACTCGCCCTCGGCCACTGCAGTTGCCCACTCCGCCATCGCTTCGTTCATGGGTCGGTGCCTGCCCGGTCACAGCCCTGCTCAGTCTGATTCGGGCAGAAGGGTCTGCTGTGAGGTCAGGTGATATCTGAACTGGCCTGTTCCGTAGTGCGGGCGGGGAGGATCTTGCTGTGCCCAATTTATACGCCTAGGCGTTCTACGAGGACGTCGTACGGACAGCGTGCTAGCTCCGTAGGCCATCTCCCATCAGATCGTGGAGGCCCTTCCAGCCGTGCTCGCCGAGCTTGAACGGTCAGCTGGTCGCTGACCTGGTCGCGTCCGAGCTCGTGGACAGACGAAGGATCTTGTCCCAAGTAGCCACTAGCCCCGCTGCGACGGCTGTAGCCAAGGCCACCCCCACCGCAGATGACGCTAGGGCAAACACGATGCCCGTTAGACAGAGGGTGAACGCAGCCCCTCGCAGCACCTGCTGCCGCCACGCCCTGCGCTCCCGGTGGCTGTGCAACAAGCCGTCGCCGGATTCGGTCGCGGGTGCAAGGTCTTGGAATTGGTTGCTGGCGAGGACTTTCAGCATCCGCTCCACTTCGAGCAGAGCACGCTTCGGTCCGTCAATCCGATCAAGTTCAACCCCGTCGCGAAGCTCGCGCACGATGGCAGCGGCTGCTGAGAACTGGGCAATGACCCTAGGCATGGGGTTGCGACCGTCAGGAAGCGCACGCTGCACGGCGTACCTCTCGAGGGCGATGGCGAAGTCATTCAATGCGCGGACTGCCCTGACGTGTGGGGAGTTGAAGGGGCTTGCTGTCAGAGGTTCGTTACCCGTCACCTCCAGAGGCTGGAGAAGTGCCTCGTAGGCCCTGCGTGCCGTGAGCGTCACAGCCTCGGTTGTCCACCGTTGCATGCCTTGATTCGTGACGAGCGAAGCGATCACCGAGGTGATCAACATAGGTGCCAGCAGAGCTCCTATAGCGAGGGCATCGCGCCAGACATGCCAGCTTGTACGCTCGATGGTTGTTGCGAGGGCGCCACCGGCTGAGACAGATGTCGCGACGGGGACGATCATCTTGATGGCGAGTGCCCTCCTGGACACCTGATAGAGAACGTCTTCGCGTTGCAGGTAGTCCAACGTTGTGCAGCTTGGACTTGTTGCTAGGGGGCTGTCGTGGATCTGACGCTCCAGATAGCCGCGGCGCCGCCTTGCGTGCGCGCGTCCGCTAGCCCAGCAGATGCGTTCGAGGAGAGTTCTGTTGCCTCGGCGCTGCGACGTTGCCGTCATGGTTAGGGCCCATACGGCCATCGTCCAAGCCGTGAAGATGACCGCCCCAAGCTCAGCTCTCGACACGCTCTCCCCCTCCGGAGCATCGTGAAGCTCCTCCCATCGCAAGCTACCTTCCGAAGTGGCGCCTCAGTCGGCCCGGGTGGGTGTTGTTTGGCTAGGCACACGCTGAGAGGTGCACTCGCGACAAGCGGCAAATGTCGTTTCGTCCAGCAGGGGCTGTGCTGATACGCATCGCCTGCATGACAATGGTCGGCGGGACCAGGCGTCCCACATGTTGCCCTATACGCCTTGATGCTCTTGGAGCTCTCGCTGTGACGCTCTCCGCCCCTTCTTCGCCTACCGCGCTCGAAACCGTGTTCAAGCGAGTTATTGAGCGCAAGGCTGTCCGCGCTGAAGCGACCTTGCAGGCGGACATCCGCCAGTTCCTGCTAGATGCGGATCTGAACCTCGGTGAGCAGGATGTCCTGACCCCCGTGCTGGAAGCGCAGGTGGGCGGTGGTACGGGCCACCGTATCGATATTGAAATGGGCGCGACCGTCATAGAGGTCAAGAAAGACATCAGCCGCCCAAAGATCCGCAAGGACGCGGTCGCGCAACTGGCTAAGTACGTGCGAGCCCGTACCGAGCAGCGCGAGCGGCGGCACGTCGGCATCCTCACCGACGGTGCTGACTGGCGCGCTTACACGCTGGTCAACAATGAGCTGGACGAGGTCAACCATTTCGATGCACGGGAGCGCAGCGTCAAGTCGCTGGACCTGGTCCGATGGCTCGAAGGCGTCCTGGCTACGTCCGAGGGCGCGGTGCCTACGCCAGATGCCATCGCAACTCGGCTTGGAGCGGACAGCGTCGCCCACTCCATCGACAAGGCGGTCCTGGCCGCGCTGTACGAGAAGAACAAGAATCTGCCGACCGTTCAGCTCAAGCGCGATCTGTGGTCGCGGCTGCTGCGCAGCGCCCTGGGCGCCCAGTTCGAGGACAGCGACGACTTGTTCATCGAGCACACGCTCCTAGTGAACACCGCCTCGATCATCGCCCACGCTGTGATGGGCATCGACGTGAAGGACACCCCGCCCGCCTCGCTGGTCAATGGCCAGCTGTTCACACAGGCGCGGATCTCGGGTGTTGTCGAGTCAGACTTCTTCGGCTGGCCACTGGAGATCGAAGGTGGCGAGGGATTTGTTCAGGACCTGTCTCGTCGTCTTGCCGGCTTCGACTGGTCACGGGTCGAGCATGACGTGCTGAAGGTTCTGTACGAGTCGGTGATCGCCGCGGAGACCCGCAAGAACCAAGGGGAGTACTACACGCCGGACTGGTTGGCGGAAGCGACGGTGGCTGAGGCGGTCCCTGATCCGCTGAACCTGCGGATCATGGACCCGTCGTGTGGTTCCGGCACGTTCCTCTTCCACGGCGTCCGCCGTTATCTGTCGGCCGCGCGGGACAATGGACTGCCACTGCGAGATGCGCTGGACGGGCTCCACGACCATGTTGCGGGCATCGACCTGCACCCCGTAGCCGTGGCCCTTGCCCGCGTCACCTATCTCCTCGCCATCGGCCGTGAGACGCTTACCTCTGAGGAGCGCGGCCCGATAAGCGTCCCCGTCTACCTGGGCGATAGCCTTCAGTGGGACCAGCGCACTGACCTCATTGACCATGGCCACCTTGTCATCCAAACCGGCACGGGAAACCAGCTCTTCACCAACGAACTTCGCTTCTCAGAAGCCTTGTTGCAGGACGCCAGCCGCTTTGACGCGATCGTCAACGAGCTCGCTGACAAGGCAGCCGACCCGCACCGGGGTGAAGGCAGGATTCCGTCCCTCAGCGCACTCTTCAACCGACACGGAGTCTCCGGCTCGGATGACCGGGAAGAGCTGACGGACAACTTCCGTGTTCTGTGTGACTTGGTCGACGAGGGCCGCAACCACATTTGGTCCTACTACGTTCGCAACCTGGCCCGCCCCATGTGGCTGTCCCGCGCCGAGAACCGCGTTGACGTCCTAGTCGGCAATCCGCCCTGGCTGTCCTACCGGCACATGCCGAGCGATATGCAGAAGACCTTCAAGGAGATGATGCAGGCTCGCGGCCTGTGGAAGGGATTTGAAGTCGCTACCCATCAGGACCTTTCTGGCCTGTTCATCGCCCGCGCTGTCCAGCAGTACCTACGCGAGGGTGGTTCCTTCGCCTTCGTCGTCCCCAATCCCGTGCTGGATCGTCCCTATTGGACCGGCTTCCGAAGCGGAGAATGGACCGACCCTGATCATCCCGTCAAGGTCAACTTCACCGGCTCCTGGGACCTGCGCCGGCTACGTCCGCACTTCTTCCCCCGTGCGGCCGCCGTCATTTTCGGCCGCCGCCGCTCGCTTGCCATCGGTCAGCAGGGAAATAGCGCCGTAGCTCTGCCCAGACAGACTGAAATCTGGACGGGGAAGATCGCCAAGAGCGCCGCTCGTTGGGAGCGCGCCAAGGGCTGGATCACCCGGAAGGCAGGTGAGCTGCGCTATCCCAAGGACGGGCTGATCAGCTCGCCGTACCGGGACCGGTTTGGGCAGGGGGCTACCGTCGTTCCCAAAGTTCTCTTTTTCGTCCAGGAACAGGCCGCCAGTCCCCTCGGTCTCGGCGGCGGTCGCGTCTCGGTCCGCTCGCAGCGCAGCGCGATGGAGAAGAAGCCCTGGAAGGAACTGCCCGACCGGGAAGGAACGGTCGAGAGGCAGTTCGTTCGCCCCATCCTGCTCGGGGAGCACGTCGTTCCCTACAGGATCATGGGTGCCGGCAAGGTCGTCCTGCCCATCGAGGGGACGAACACCATCATGGATGGTGAGCATGACCACCTCGACCGATACCCGGACCTAGCCAAGTGGTGGCGCGACGCCGAACGCCTATGGGATGACAACCGCTCCAGCGCCCGCCTCTCCTTGGCTGAACAGCTCAACTTCCGGAAGAAGCTGACCGAGCAGCTTCCCGGCGCCCCTCTACGGGTGGTGTACGGCGCCTCAGGAATGCACATGTCCGCCGCCTTGGTGGACGATCCGAATGCAGTCATTGAGCACGGCCTGTACTGGGCTACGGTCGCCACCCGGGAGGAGGGCATGTATCTCCTTGCGCTGCTCAATACCTCACGCCTCACCGAAGCCGTACGCCCCCTGATGTCCTACGGCAAGGACGAGCGGCACATCGACAAGGCCGTATGGGAGCTGCCCATCCCCGACTTCGATCCGACCGACGCCAAGCACGCACGAATCGCGGAGATCGGTGAGGCGGAGGCCCAGCGGATCGCGGAGCTGAAGTTCGAGGGCGGTAAGAGCTATATCCAGATCCGCAGAGCCCTGCGCGACTTTCTTCTCAGCTCTACCGACGCCGACGAGCTGGATCAATTGGTCACCGAACTAATCGGCTGAAAAATCGCTGCCCTTCGACCCTTGGCCCCTCATCCGCCACCCCCCGACGGAGAAGGGGCGAAGGGGCACTTGTCCTGCCCCGAGTCGGGTGGCTGTCGTGCCTTCCCGCCGGGCGTCTGGCATGGGAGGGGAGACTTCCTGCGTCTAGCGTGGCCAATAGGACGGCGGTAAAACGGACGGGTCCACACACTCGAAGCGGTGCTTGCCCGCCGGGTTCAAGCCCTTGATGTGAATCAGCTGCTGTGTGTCTACTTCGTTGAGTTCGCCGACGATCAAGGGCATGGCTGCTACCACCGCGCCCATAGCCAGGCCGAGGCCGGACATGCCCTTGTGCGCCTGGCTGAAGCGGATGTGGTGCATGCCCGACTTCTTGATGGCCTCCGTCTCCGACGGGTCCTCAAGCTGTCGGGCGTCCCTGGTCAGGAAGGCGTCGAAACCTTTTCTCGCAGCATCGGGGAGCAATGCGAGATCCTTCTTGCCCGCCCATTTGATCTCGCTGACGTGCTTGACCTCATGTCCGGGCAGGATTCGTCTGAGCATCTCCAGCACCTGTACGGGGACGTTCTCGTCGATGAGGATCCGCATCAGGCAGCGCGCGCTCCCGTGCTGTAGCTGTCCACGTAGAGCGCGAAGGAAGCAGCGTCACGTGCTGCGTCAGCGGTGACACCGGGGTAGTAGTCAGCGATCTCCTCCGGCGGGATGCCGTCCTCGATTAGCTCCGCGACGGTGTCGAAGGGGGTCCTAGTGCCCGTGATCACGGGTTGTCCGCCCTGGGTCTCTGGATCCACAGTGACGTGCAGCTTCGGCTGGAGCAGGTGGGGGACGACAACGCCAGCTCTGGGAGCGAACTCTTCGAGAATGTCAGCCATGGTGGCGATCACCCGTTGGCCAGGGCGTTGGACCAGATCAGTGCCATGGTCATCGTGTCCTGCGAGGACGATCGAGTCGCCCTCGGCCACCAGGGAGTACCTGGATAGGTGCTCGACCTCTCCGATCTTTTTCAGGGTGGCCAGGGCTATGCGGATTTTCTGGAGTGAGACGTCCTGGCGCAGGTGGGCGAACGCGCGCAGCGCGAGTACGTCGCGGAAGGAGTACAGGGCCGGCCTGGCTGCCAGCTCGGGCTGGAGGATCGGCCCGTTGCCACGGTCCTGCCTCCACGTGCGCAGTTGGCCGACCGTCGCTCCCGAGAGGGCAGCAGCCATGCGGGTCGAGTAGGCCATCTGCTGCCTCCCATCCTGGTCGCGTGCTGTGGGGTGCCATCATCCCAGTTCCCCGAGTAGGAACGCTACAGAACGACGAGAGCACAGATGCTCCAGATCCTCTACGGCGAAGCGGTGAAACGCCCTTGCTGCGTGAGCCGTGCGTGAGCGGACAGGCTGGTATGGGCCGGACCGGACGAGCACGTGGCTCTCGGCTGCGCGGCGCTGACCAGCGAAAACAGTATTCAGTGCCACGGTTCGGTATGCATCGTCACGATCTTGCAGGCCCTCGTAATGCGTAGGTCTCGGGTTCGAATCCCGAAGGCGGCTCTGTGGAAGCCCCAGAACTCACTCGCCGTGATCTGGGGCTTTTGCTTTGGCGGGTGCGACGGTGCTGGGCGCGCGCCGCGCGGGTGTCGGGTCCAGGTCCCGCAGGTCTCGTCCTTGTCCGCGGCGGGACGTTGTGAGACCCATGACCTCTTGAGTGCGGCGCTCGTACTCCTCTTGTGCCTCGGCCATGGCGTTCCATGGGCAGGGGGCTTCCTTCGACGTCCTGACGCGCGGATTGAAGCGCTGCCAGGAGCCGGGTGGAGATCTCTGCGCCCGTCTGCATCTTTTCGGCCAGGACTCTGCTGAGCGCGTCCAGCCGTGGTCCTCGACCTGATCGGTATCAAGGGGGAAGGCGGCTGGGACCGGGCCACGGATCTTCACCCTCTGCACGGCTGGTCATGCGTGGTCCGGCTCCGGGGTTTTCGAGGACAGAGCGAACCGAGGGGTTCCAGCGCCTACGAAAGAGTCTTTCTGCGCAGGGTTGGAAGATCTTGAGTACGGACCGAACAGGAGCAGGGCCAGGAGGCTTGAGCTCACTGCTGACTCCGAGGAGTACCGCCGGTAGGGCGCGCTCTGAGATGTACTCAGCGGGCGTCGGGCGAGGCTCAACGACCACCCCGGTGGTATCCAGTGCGGCCCTTGCTCTCTCTCGTTGCGATCGGCAAGCCGTGAGTGTGAGGATGCTGGGCATGCCGTCAAGCGGGGGAAGCAGCGAGGCACCGGAGCCGCTTTGCCGTTCCGTGTTCGATGAGTATGGGGAGATGGCCGGGTCCGCTGCGGGCAAGACGCGTCCCGGCGCGGTGCAGAGCGACGGACCGCCGGACACCCAGGCACCGGAAGGACCCGCCGTACCGGTGACCGATGAGCCGCCGGAGGCGCAGACCGCGACCGAGCTGTCTGCTGTCGAACCGGCCGCTGAGGAACTAGACGTGGCCTTGAGGCGGCGGGAGTTCGCGGAACTGCTGGGTGAGTTCCGGCGGACCGCGGTGCTGTTGCCGCTCGGTGTGGAGCCGGGTTCCGACGGTGAACAGGGCTGGCTGGCGGCCGACTTCAACGGGATCCGGTTCATTCTGGCTTTTTCGGACGAGTACGCGCTGGCCCGGTATGCGCAGGCGCGCGGCGAGTACGGCCGTGAGTGGGTGTATCAGACGGTGCTGGGCGCGAAGTTGCTGGATGTGGCGGTGCCGGCGGCTGGGGTGCCGTGCGGGGTCGCGCTGGACTGCGCGGACGCCCCGGGCGGAGGGACGGTGTTCCCGCCCGTGAAGGGCATCGTGCCCGACGAGGCTGCGGTGGACATCGACGACGAGGGGAAGCAGGTGTGACCGACGGGGGCGGCAAGAGTGCGAGGGATCTGCAGGCCAAGGGCCTGGATCTCATCGCGAGAGGGCTGACTGAAGCCCTGGGTCAGCTGAAGGAACTCGGGATGGTCGGCGAGGCCGGTGCCGGGCGGGGCTTCAGTGATATCGCCCTGTCGGGACTTGAGTTGGGCCATGAGGGCGTGACGGCAAAGGTCCACTCGTTCTGTGAGCGCTGGGAGTGGGGCGTGCGCTCGCTGATCAACGAGGGGAACACGTTCGCGGAGGGTGTGGGTCTGTCGGCGGGTACGTACTACGAGGCCGACCATTACGTGGAGGGCGCCCTGAAGATCGGGCTGAACTCCGCTATCGGCAATCCTTACGCCACCGAGGACGAGGTCACGAAGCAGGGCTGGGGAGACATCGCCACCTCGGGTGTGCTCGGCGGCCCGGATTACAGCGCCGAGTCGTGGCAGCAGGCCAACGAGAAGGTCGAACAGGGCTACAAGGACGCGGGCCGCGACATCATGACCTCCCGTACCGCGTTGTTCGGCCTGAACCCGCAGAACTTGCACAGCGATGCCGGTATGTCGGACGCCGAGTACAACCAGTGGCTCGACAATCGGTTCGGCCCCTCCCCCGAGGCGCGTGCCGAGGCTGCAGAACAGCAGCAGGGCGGTCAGGCCGGGGGCGAGCAGTAGTGGGCATCATCGGCGACCTCAAGGACGGCCTCAACGACGGCCTGAAGGCCGGCGGGGACCTGATCGACTCGGGCAAGAAGAAGCTCGGCGAGGTCGTCGACTACGGCAGCGACAAGCTCGGCGACGGCCTGGACGACGTCGGTCTGGACAAGGCCGGTGACTGGGTCCACAAGGGCGGTGACTACGTCGCGGCGGGCCTGGGAGCGACCCCGACCGAACAGGGCCTGGGCCACACCGATGACCCCACCGAGCTCGTCCACGGCAAGCCCGGCAAGATCCGGGAAGCGGCCAAGCACCTCAAGGACTTCTACACCGCCTTCGACAAGGTCGGCCGGGGCATGCGGAAGGTCGACGCCTCCGGTTGGAAGGGCGAGGCCGGTGACGCCTTCCACCGCAAGATCAGCATCCACCCCACCAAGTGGGCCCAGGCAGCCGACGCGTGCGAGGACGCGGCAAAGGCGCTGGACTCCTACGCCGACTCCGTCAAGTGGGCGCAGGACAAAGCGCAGGACGCCATCGACACGTACAACCGTGGCAAGCGCACGAGCGCGGAGTCCGCCAAGGCGTACAACAAGAGGATCGACGCCTACAACGTCAAGACCCTCTCCGGCGAGGACCCCGGCCCCGAGCCGGAGCCCTGGAAGGACCCGGGTGAGGCGGATCGCAGCAAGGCCGAGCACATCCTGGAGGATGCCCGCCGTGCTCGTAACGAAGCTGCCGCCCGTGCCGAGGCTGCCGTGGACGCCGCACTGGCGCACGCCCCGGCCGAACCGCCGCCCCTGACCCAGCTGAGCAACACACTCGTCGACGCCAGTACGGCCCTGGACGTCGAGTCCACGCACCTGCTGGGCGGCGTGATCAAGGGCAGCGCGGGCCTGGTCAACTTCGCCCGCGGTCTGAACCCCACCGACCCCTACAACCTCACTCACCCGGCCGCGTATTACCAGGGCCTCAACATGACGCTCACCGGCCTGGTCTCCACCGGCACCCACCCCGAACGCATCGTCACCGCCGTTGTCGACGGCCTCAAGAACGACCGTTCGGAGTTCATCGGGCGCCTGCTGCCGGAACTTCTCGGTACCAAGGGCGCGGGATTCGCCAAGAGCGGCATGCGGCTCGCCATGAGGGAGGGCACGGAGGCCGCCGCGTCCAACATCGCGAGCAGAGGGCTGCGGGCGGCGGACGATGTCGGCGGCGCGCGCGGAGGGCTGCAGGCGGCGGACGACATCGGCGGCGCACCGCATCTGCCGGACTCCTGGAAGCTGGACGAGGGTACTGCCGCGAAGGACCTGGACGGCGCGGCGCATGCGGATGACGGGCTCCAGCATTCGAAGGGGATCTCGAACGAGGAGTTCACACATCTCACCAATGAACAGAAACACGCGGTCGCGTCCTCCGAACTGAACGACGGTGCGCTCACCTTCCCGGACGAGAACGCGGCAATTTCCCATGGGCGGGAAACGTGGAACAGCTACGCGGACAACCTTCCGGAGTCGACCAAGAATTCCCTTCTGGACTACTCGAACGACCACTACGGGAACCCAAGTCCTCAATACGCGACTTACAAAGAGATGAATGGGTACCTCCGCGGCGCGGACGAGTTGGGCACCCCTCAGGTCGTGCACAACATCGCGGAGACCGACAAGGCACTGGCCGGCAATCCGCTGGCCCAGGACACTATGGTGGTCCGCGGGCAGGACGTGGAGTACCTGGGCGTCAATAAGCCGGAGCAACTGATCGGGGAAGAGATCAGCGACCCCGCTTACCTGTCGACCTCGCTCGGCGACAATGGGGCCGTCTTCGACAAAGAAGCGATCGTGCACCTCCGTGTGCCTGAGGGGCACTCAGCCCTGTGGATGGAGAACGTCAGTCACTACGGCGTCGCCGAGCGAGAACTACTCCTCGGGCGCGACACCACATACCGGGTGACTCGTGCTTTCGAGGACAACGGTAAGTGGCACATCTATGGCGAAGTCCTGCCGCAGAAATAGCAAAGGAAAGCTCACATGAACTCCGAGCGCGACGGCGCAGAACCTCGCTTCGTCAAGCGGACGACCAACCCTCATTTCGAGGAGGATCCCAAAGTCGTCGTGTCAGGGGGACCGCCGCGCTACGCGTTCGACACGGACCGCCCCGTGCAGTACGTGAAGTTGGCCGACGACCAGGACGAGGTGTTCGGCTACCTCTGGTGCAACGACGAGGACGATGCTGCGGACTGGACGCCGCTCGCATCAGGAGGCGCACGCGCGAGAAGCCTCGGGGCGGTATGGACCTTCCGCCTGGATGCGGGCAAGGCGCGTGGCCTCACACCCTCTCAAGCCGTAACGGAGCTGATCGAACAGTGGCCCGCTGCCGGGTCCACCCACATCGTCGCGGGCCCATTCGCCGAGGCGGAGAGTTCGGCGGCGTTGGCGGCGCTCGCCGGCCATTCCACGGTGAAGCGCGTCCGGAAGGCAGCCGCCGGTTCCCTCTTCGGTCTGGCCATCGGTGACGCCATGGGCTACCCCACCGAGTTTCTCGACATGGCCCAGATCACCGCCAAGTTCGGGCCGTGGGAACGGATGGGTCTGCCGCTGTCCGCGGGCGACGTGGTTCGGGTGACCGATGACACCCAGATGGCACTGGCTGTGGGAGAGGCGCTGGTGGAGGCCGCCACAGGTGAGCCGGGAGCCCGCCGGGCCCGTGGAGCGAGCGCGGCCGCGGGTGCGGCTGCCCTCACCCCTGCCACGGTCGAAGCCGCTCTGCGCAAGCACTTCGTCACCTGGCTCCACGACCCCGACAACAACAGGGCCCCCGGCCAGACGTGTCTCCGCGCGTGCGCAGCTCTCGAACGCGGCATCCGCTGGCAGGACGCCACGGTCATGGGCTCCAAGGGCTGCGGCGCCAACATGCGTGTCACGCCTGTCGCCCTCATCCCCGGCCTCGGCCCCGAACAGCGCGCGGGCATCGCACAGTTGCAGGCAGCGCTCACTCACGGCCACCCCACGGCGCTCGCGGCCAGCGACCTGACAGCCCACGCCACGTGGCTGCTCGCGCACGGCTGCGCGCTCGGTGACCTGCTGCCCAGACTGCGGACCTACGCACAGGACTCCCGGCACACGTACCACGCGGAGTGGCTGGGTGACCTGGCCGCCAAGGCGGGTGCCCCGGACGCGGCTTTCATCGCCATGGGCTGGGACGAGTGCCTGCGCGCTCTCGACACCGCGGCTGCCGCCCTGCGCGTGAAGGACGTGGGCCGGGATCCGTCGGAGGCGGTCGGTGCCGGGTGGATCGCCGAGGAAGCCCTCGCCACGGCTCTGTACTGCTTCCTGGTCGTCGACGGTGACCCACGCGGGGCGGTGGCACGCGCCGCGCACTCGTCCGGCGATTCGGACTCGATCGCCGCGCTGGCGGGTGCGTTCGCCGGTGCCAGTCGCGGACTCGTGTACTGGCCGCCGGAGTGGCGCGCGGCGCTGGAGTACGAGGACCGCATCAGCGCGCTGGCTGCGGCCTGGGACGATGCGGCCTGACCCGCGGGGAAGCGGAACGATGAGGAGTCCCGGCCTGAAGGGCCCTGCTCAGCGCACGACCGAGTGGCTCGGCGAGGTATATGGCGGGCTGGTCGAGCTCGCCGCGCCGCGTCCCGTGGCCGAGACGGACACCGCCTGGATGATGGCCTGCCACACCGTTCCCCAGCCTGGGTTCCCCCGCACACCGATGCTGGCGGCGTCCGTCGTGGTGCCGAAGATCGGCGGCTACCCGCACCATCCCGCGTCGTACGATCCGCTGGCGGACCTTCTCGCGGTGCCGCCACAGGAGGCCGCGCTCCGAATCACCGGTCAGAGTCGCAGAATCAATGCCCGGGGTTGCGTCGCCGCCACGCACTCCGCGATCGACGGCCACCCGTCGGTCGCGGTGCCCTGGCAGCCGGCCCATGAGGCACCCGGCTGGTGGGCCAGGCTGCATCGGCGTTACTTCCCGCACTTCGATCACGTGCCCGTGCGCGACTGGGACGAGGTGGTCCGGGCCGTGCGGGAGCCGGGCCCGGACACCCGGGGCGTGGTCTGGATCCGCCGCGCGATCGGCGGTCACGATGTCACGGGCCATCTGATCTACGCCCACAACCAACGCGGGCGGGTGGTCTTCCTCGACGGACTCACGGAGTCGCTCGCCCGGCTCGACACGGAATGGGTCCGCGAGGTGATCCTCGTCCGAGCTCTGCCTGAGGCACCGCGTGCTGCCGAAGAGGGGCGGGGATACCGGCAGCACGGAAACGGGTGAGGGCTGCTCACCAGCACCGTGTGCACGATGGCTCCCCCGCCTCACCACGGGGTTCCTGAGTCCCACTCAGCGAGCGGTGACCGTGAGCGATGCGTGAGCGGACGGGGAAGCACAGATTGGATCAAGCGGCACGGGCGGAAGCAGTGCCGCGCTCCTGATTAGGCAAGGCAGGACCTGGCGGGCAAGCACGCCATTACCCGTCACGACCTTGCAGGCCCTCGTAATGCGTAGGTCTCGGGTTCGAATCCCGAAGGCGGCTCTGTGGAAGCCCCAGGACTCACTCGCCGTGATCTGGGGCTTTTGCTTTGGCGGACGCGGCGCCTGTGGTCGCAGTTCTGGTCCCGGTTCCGCGCTCAGGAACCGCCCGACGGCCACGTGACGAGGTCGTCGAGGTTCGGTGGCTGGTATGCGGGGCCTTTGAGTACCTTGCCGTCGGCTCGGCGGAGGACGTGGCCGTTCGCGTCCAGCTTGCTCATGTTGGAGCGGTGGACTTCGGTGAAGACGGCCGGCAGGTCGATTCCCAGCGCGTCCGCGGCGCCGTAGGTGACGTAGAGGACGTCGGCCAGTTCCTTGGCCACCGCCTGGTACGCGGTGAGCGGGTCGCCGCCGGTCCGCAGGGTCTTCGCGAGGTGGGTGAGGGCCTCGGCGGCCTCGTGCGCTTCCTCGGTCAGCAACGTCTCGCGGTGGTCCGCCAGTTCGGGGCTTTCGGCGTCGGCCGTGCCGTCGAACATCTCGCGGAACTCGGCGACTCGCCGCATCGGCTCATGGTCCATGTCTCGACCCTAGGCGTTGCCCGCGACATCCGATCAAGTTCCCGGGGAGCGGGTGGCAGAAGGGGGCAGGCCGTCATTTGGCGTCCGCGTAGCACTCCACCACCGCCACCGTGAACGGGAACCGCACCGGCGTCTCGCCGAACGTCAGCAGCCCGGCCAGGTCCGAGGCTTCTCGGATCGCCTCCGTCACCCGGGGCGCCTCGTGTTCGGGGCAGTGCACGATCACCTCGTCGTGCTGGAAGAACACCAGCTCCGCTGCCATACCGGTCAGCGTCCTGCGTAGCGCGGCCAGCATCAGGAGGGCCCAGTCCGCGGCGCTGCCCTGCACCACGAAGTTGCGGGTGAAGCGGCCGCGGGCGCGGGAGTTCGAGGAGGCGTAGCCGTAGCCGTATCCGTTGGATCGCGGGGGATCGCCGTCCGGGGGCGCCTGGTCGGGCTCGGCCTGGGGCAGGCCCGCCTCCTCCGCGTCGGCGGCGCCCACCGCCGGCGGGCAGGTGCGGCCCAGCCAGGTGCGCACGAGGCGGCCCTCCTCACCGGCCCGGGCCGCCTCGTCGACGTAGGCGACCGCCTTCGGGAAGCGGCGGCGCAGCAGCGCGAGGTTCTTCAGGCCGTCGCCCGACGTCTGCCCGTATATGGCGCCGAGCACGGCGAGCTTGGCCTGGCCGCGGTCGCCGGAGAACGCGCGGTCCGAGATCGACTGGTACAGGTCGCCGTCCTGGCCCGAGACCTCCATGAACGCCGGGTCGCGGGAGATCGCGGCGAGCACCCGCGGTTCCATCTGCGCGGCGTCGGCGACGACGAGCCGCCAGCCCGGGTCGGCGACGACCGCGCGCCGGATGACCTTGGGGATCTGCAGGGCCCCGCCGCCGTTCGTCGTCCAGCGGCCCGAGACCGAGCCGCCCGGCAGGTACTCGGGTCTGAACCGCCCGTCGCGCACCCAGTCCTGCAGCCAGGACCAGCCGTGCGCGGTGTAGATCCGGTACAGCTTCTTGTACTCGAGGAGCGGCTGCACGGCCGGGTGGTCCAGCGATCCGATCTCCCAGCGCCGGGTCGAGGCGATCTTGATTCCGGCCCCGGCGAACGCCTTCACCACGTCCGCGGGCAGTTCGGGGCGCACGCGCCGGCCGAACGCCGCCGACACCTCGTCCGCCAGCTCCGCCAGCCGGCGCGGCTCACCGCCGCCCGCGTACCGCTCGCCGAGCAGTTCGTGCAGCAGGTCCCGGTGCACATCGGCGCGCCACGGCAGCCCGGCCGCGTGCATCTCGGCGGCGACCAGCATGCCCGCCGACTCCGACGCGGTGAGCAGCCGCATCCGGTCCGGCAGGCCCGTCGCCGCGTGTCTGCGCTGCTGGTCCGCGTACACCTCGACGAGATCGCTCAGCGGTACGTCGACGGGCGGGCGCGGCTCGAAGAGCGACGACTGGGAGCCGGGCTCGGCGACGCGGGGCGGCGGGTCCTGGGGGACCGGCGCTTTCCGGAGTCTGGCCAGGGCCGCGGCGGCGGAGCGGGGTTCGCCGTGCCGGCCCTCGTGGGCCAGCAGCAGGTTCTCGGCGGCCTCGATGTCGTAGCAGCGCTCGATCCGGAGCCCGGCGGCGAGCAGCCGCGGGTACACCGCGTGCGTGTCCCGCCACACCCACCGGGCCACGTCGGCCCGCTCCCGCACGGCTTCGACCAGGTCGGGCTTCCTGGTGACCGGACCGGCGGGCAGACCGTCCCGGCCCAGCGGCACGACGTCGGCGCCGCCGTGCTCGGTGGGGGCGAGAGCCCAGCGCTCGTTCACATGGCCGAGTGTCACATCCGGCACTGACATTTCCTTGTGGCCAACATTCCGGCCATGTTGCGGGATCTTGCGGTGTCGTCGCCCGGAGCCGGGAAAGCGCTGTTTCACTCGGCCGCACAGAGATCAGTACGAGAAACAGATCAGTGCATGACAGAGATCAGTGCATGACAGAGATCAGTACGGGACCGAGAGAACCGAAGAGGACGGGATCGTCTTGCCCATCAGCCGCCGCACCCTGCTGACCACCGGCACCGCCCTGGGCGCGACCGCCCTGGCCGGATCCGTGATCGGGACCGCCCATGCCACGAGCGGCCTCGGCCGCCGCCTGGCCGTGCTGGAACGCGAGCACGGCGCCCGCCTGGGGGTCTTCGCGCAGAACCTCCGCACCGGGTCTGTCGTCACCCACCGCGCCGACGAGCGTTTCCCGCTCTGCTCCACCTTCAAGACCCTCGCCGTCGCCGCGGTGCTGCGCGACCTCGATCACGACGGTACGTTCCTGGCCCGCCGCATCCGCTACACGCAGGCCGACATCGACCGGGCGGGCGGCGCTCCCGTCACCGGCCGCGCGAAGAATCTGGCGCACGGGATGACCGTCGCCGAGCTGTGCGGCGCCGCGATCTCCTACAGCGACAACACCGCCGCCAACCTCCTCCTGCGCCATCTCGGCGGCCCCACCGCCGTCACCCGCTTCGCCCGCTCGGCCGGGGACCGGGTGACCCGGCTCGACCGCTGGGAGCCCGAGCTGAACTCGGCCGAGCCGGGGCGCGGGACGGACGTCACGACGCCGCGCGCCATCGGGGGCACGTACGCCCGGCTGGTCCTGGGCCGGGTCCTCGACCCCGGCGACCGGGCCCGGCTCGCGGGCTGGCTGCTCGCCAACACCACCAGCGACAAACGGTTCCGCGCCGGGCTGCCCGACGGCTGGGTGCTCGCCGACAAGACCGGCACGGGTTCATACGGCACGGCGAACGATGTCGGTGTCGCCTGGACCCCGTCCGGTGCCCCCGTCGTCCTGTCCGTACTCACCACCAAGCCCGCGCAGGACGCCACGCCGGACGATCAACTGGTGGCGCGGGCCGCAGAGTTGATCGCCTCCGTGTAGGCCTCGGCCGCCGGGCGCGGGGCGCGGCCCAGCAGTTCGCGGAGCGCGCCCCGCTCCGGTGCGGGAATGCCCGAGCCGTCCATGAAGCCCGCCGCGATCGCCGAGTACGTCCCCACGAGCATCGGCACCTGGAACGGGAGCGCCCCGGACGCCGCGATCCGGGCCCGCGCCCCGGCCGGCGTGCCCGGCGCGTAGGTGGCACTCGCGGCCTCCGCCAACTCGGCGCCGCCCACCGGGACTTCACCCACCAGCTCGTAGGTGCGGGACATGTGCCGTGCCGGGTCCAGGGCGACCCGTACCGCCACCTCCGCCAGATCGGCACGGGCCACCGCCGCGAGCCGGCCCGAGCCGAGCGGCGCCGTGATCACACCGTCGGTGCCGGGCGCCGCGAGGAAGGCGAGCAGCTCGGCGTAGAGGCCGTTGCGCAGCACCGTCCAGGCCGGCAGCGCCGACTCCCGCAGCCGGCGTTCCGTCCAGCGGTGGGCCAGCGCGTACGTGAGGTGGTCGCCGTCGCCCGACAGGCTCGTATACACGACATGGCGCACGCCGGCCTTCTCCGCCGCCGAGATCGCCGCCTCGTGCCGCGTGATGACCTCGTCGTCCTCCCCTTGTCCGGCCGAGATCATCAGGAGCGTGTCCACGCCGGTGAAGCCCTCCGCGAGCGTGTCGGGCTCGTCGAAGTCGATGCGGCGTCGCCCGCCCCCGGAGCCCGGCTCGCGCGTGCCGAGGAGTACGTCGTCGCGGCCCGCGAGGTGCCCCGCGATCAGCGTGCCCAGCTCGCCGGACGCCCCTGTGACCAGCAGCATGGAAGGTCCCCCTCGTGAGATGCGTTGTCCGTGCTGAGACGATCAGACGCGTTGTCGGTGCTGAGACCATCGTCGAGGCAGGCCGGCGGGCGCGTAAGGAGGCACTTTGATGTCAGTGGGGCACACCGGGGTAACCACCCCGCGGCCGGCCGGGCCGGCCGTCGCCTGCGACGACCATGACGACTGCGGGATCCGTGACGTCCTGGACCGCCTCGGCGACAAGTGGTCGGTGCTCGTCGTCGTCGAACTCGCCGCGGGTGTACGGCGGTTCGGCGAGCTGCAGCGCGCGGTGACCGGCATCTCGCAGCGCATGCTCACGCTGACCGTGCGGCGCCTGGAGCGCGACGGGCTCGTGACGCGCACCGTGTACCCGACGATCCCGCCGCAGGTCGAGTACGAGCTGACGGAGATGGGCCACAGCCTCACGCACCTCATCAAGGGGCTCGCCGACTGGTCCCGCGATCACAAGCCCGCCATCACCGCGGCCCGCGCCGCCTGGGACGAGGCCGGTCCGCAATGAGCTCCACCGTCGAGCGCGCCTTCGCCGCCGCCCTGTTCACCGCCGACGCCGACCCGGACACCGGGGCGTCCCTGCTCGCCGCCGACCCGTCCTCGGATGCCGAACTGGCCCTGCGCGGACGGGAGTTCGTGCGCCGCGCCTGGGAGCGCGGCTGGCAGCCCGCCGACGTGGTCCGGATGGCTGGCCGCGAGCTGTCCGCGGAACACGTGGGGCTCGCCGCCCGGCTGATCCGCGCCGAGACCGGCCGGTACGCGACGCTGCCGCCGCGCTGGCCCGACCAGCTCGCCGAACTGCCCGCCGACGAGCCGCGCCGGGACCGCTTCTCCGCCGCCACCACGGCCCTGGAGCTGTACCGGTTGCTGCTGCGGCTGCCCGCGATCGAACCGGTCGGCCCGGTGCCGGGGGAGTCCGTCACCGTGCCCGTCGCGGGTGAGCCGCGCGCTCTGGCCCGTATCCGCGCGCTGCTCGCCAAGGCCGAGGCGACCGGGTATCCGCCGGAGGCCGAGGCACTGTCGGCCAAGGCGCAGGAGCTGATGGCCCGGCACTCCGTCGACGAGGCGCTGCTCGCGTCCCGTACCCAGGCGAAGGACGCGCCCGCCGCGTGCCGGATCGGCGTCGACGCCCCGTACGAGACGGCGAAGGCGGTGCTTCTCGACGCGGTGGCCGGTGCGAACCGCTGCCGCGCCGTGTGGAACAGCGCGTTCGGCTTCTCCACGGTCGTCGGCTTCGAGCCGGACCTGGAGGCGGTGGAGGTTCTCTACACGTCACTGCTGGTGCAGGCCTCGGCGGCGATGACGCGGGCCGAGGCCGAGCAGCGGGCGTCCGGCCGTAAGCGTACGAAGACGTTCAGGCAGTCGTTCCTGGCCGCGTACGCGCACCGGATCGGCGACCGGCTGGCGGCAGTAGCGGGTGAAGTGGTGGGCGCTCAGGGCGAGTTGCTGCCGGTTCTCGCGGCGCGGGAGGTCGCCGTCACCGGCCGCGCGGAGGAGATGTTCCCGGAGACGGTGACGACCCGGATGAGAGGGGTCACGGACGAGGCGGGCTGGACGCAGGGCGCTGCCGCGGCGGAGCGGGCCCGGGGGTTGTAGTGCCGCGGCGCCGTGATTTCTCCGTGCTGCGCGAGGCGGGTCCGCTGGAGCGGCGGGGCGCCGGGCCCCGGTGGTTCAAACGGCTGCGCCGCGCCGAAACCGCGCCGAGTTCGACGAGCGTTTTCCCGGCCTGCTGGACCTGGTCCTCCGGGACGGCGTAGGCGGCTGCCCGTATTGCCGGTCAATGACCGTATTCTGGCGGAGTGAGTTGGTTCCGGGCGCTGAAGGACACCACCCGCTCGGGGCTGACCGTCGAGCGGAAACGTCTGGAACCCCTGATCGCCCTGCGCGGCGCGGCCGGGCTCGCGATCGTGGTCGCCGTCAGCCTGTCCCTGTTCGGCCCGGCGGTGGCGGCCGGCTCGGCGTTCGGCGGGTTCCAGGCGGCGATCGCCACGTTCCAGCGCAGCTGGCGGCCCCGGCCGGAGCTCGCCCTCGCCTCCGGCGCGAGCCTCGGCGTCTCCACCTTCCTCGGCTATCTCACCGGCTCGCATCTGTTCCTGTTCCTGCCGCTGCTCGCGCTGTGGACGTTCCTGGCGGGCCTGTCCTGGGCGGCGGGACCGACCATCGGCATCATCGCGTCGTCGAACGTCGCGATGATGCTGGTCACGATCACCCTGCCGACGTCGGTCGCCGAGGCGGCGGGCCACGCGGCGATGATGGCCTTCGGCGGCCTGGTCCAGGCGGCCCTGGTGATCCTCTTTCCCGTACGCCGCTGGGGAGCGCACCGCGACGCCCTCGCCGACGCGCTGGCCGCCGAGGCCGACTACGCGCGCCGGCTGCGCCACGACCCGGTCGCCGGATTCGACCCGGCGCCGCTGATGCTGGCCCGCAGCGCCGCCGCGCTCACGCCCCGCCAGGCCCGCACCCGCCCGGCCCAGCTGCACGGCACGCGCGGTGTGGCCGAGCGCATCCGGCCGGTCCTCGCCTCCCTCGCCGACCCGGCGGTCGGCGCCCCCGCCGAGGGCCCCGAACGCGACCGGGTCCGCGAGCTGCTGGCCGCCGCGGGCTCGATCCTGGACGCGGCCGCCCGCGCCATCCGCCGCGGCACCCCGGTCGACATCCCGTCGGGCCCGATCGCGGTCTTCCGCACCCCGGACACGGGCTCGATCCTCTCCGGCCCGCCGAACCGGGCGGCGACCCGCCTCGGCTCACTGCTGCGGGACGTGGTGGAGACGGCGGGCGGTGTGGACCCGGCGTCCACGGGCCCGATCGCCCCCCTGCGGGCCACCGCCGACTGGGCCCACGGCCTCCGGCGAAGCATCCGCCGCCGCACACCGCTTCCCGCGCGCACCGGCGCGGGCGCTGCCGAGGCGCCTGCGGAACAGCCGGCGCCCCCGGACGGGACAGGCCCCGAGCGTCCGGCCCGGCCTGCCCCCGCCAGCCCGCTGAAACGGCCCAGCCTTCTACGCCTGCTCCCGGTCGTCGTGCGGGCGATCCGCAAGGAGGCCCGGCCCGGGTCGCCGATCCTGCGGCATGCCACCCGCGTCTGCGCGGTCGCGCTGGCCGGCTATCTCATCGGTGACCTCCTCCCCCTGGGGCACGGCTACTGGGCCCCGATGTCGGCCGTCATGATCATGCGGCCGGACTTCTCGCAGACGTACTCCCGCGCGGTCGCCCGTTTCTGCGGGACCCTCGTCGGCGTCGCCCTGGCCACCGCCGTCGTCCAGCTCGCCCACCCCGGTACGCAGCTGTCCGCCGCCCTCGCCGTGCTCTGCGCGGCCCTGATGTACCTGCTCATGCGCACGGGCCAGCTCCCGGCCCAGGCCTGCGTCGCCGCGTACGTCGTCTTCCTGCTCGGCATGGGCGGCCAGACCTGGAGCCAGACGGTCCCCGAGCGCGTCGTGCTCACCCTCGCCGGCGGCCTGCTCGCGATGCTGTCGTACGCGCTCTACCCGGCCTGGGAGACCCCGCGCCTGCGCACCCGCCTGGCCGACTGGCTCGTCGCGCTCGGCGAGTACGCGGCCGTCGTCGTCGACCATTACGCCCACCCGGCGGGCAAGAGCAGCCCGCGCGTCCGCGAGGCGCTGCTCAAGGCGCGGGACGCGCACATCGCCTGGGAGGAGGCGGCGGCCCGGGCCAGGACCGAACCCGTACGCCACCGCGGTCTGTCCAACGCCGCCGCCGACGACGCCGCGCACGCCCTGCACCGCCTGGGCCGCGTCGCGATGCTGGTGGAGGCCCATCTCCCGGAGCGCGACGCCACCCCGGTCCCCGCCGCGGCGGTCCTCGCCGACGGCCTGCGCACCGCGACCCGCGACGGTGCCCGGGCCATCCGCGAACGCCGCGTCCCCGGCTGGAAACCGGTCCGCGAAGCCCTCGGCGCCTGGGACGGCGAGGGCGTCCCCGACCGCGTCGTACGGCGCGGCGCGGGCATGCTCGTGGAGTCGCTCGATGAGCTGTCCGACGCGCTGGACACCGACGTACCGCCGATGACCGTGAAGCCGAAGGAAGAGGCGGACGGGCCGCGCGGCTCCTAGGGTCTGTCTTCGCACTCCCCTCTGCCCGGTGACGCCCGGCACGCACTCCCGCCGCGCCGGGCGCGAAGCCGGGTACGCCCCGTACGAGGCCCTGCGCCCGGCCCGCCGAGAGCACGCACCGAACGCGCCGGGCCGCCCTCCGGGCGACGAGGGGAGTGTGAAGACAGGCCCTGGGGCCCTGCTGAGGGACTCAGTTCGTCGGCATCCCGCTGGGCAGGCCCGTCGGCAGGCCCGTGGGCAGTTTGCCGTCCGCCGACTTCGTGAAGGTGTCGGCCTTCCCGGCGCCCCAGGACACCTTCATGGTCTTGCCGTCGTTGGACTCGACCGCTCCCGAGGTGCGGTCGGTGTTCCCGTCGGCGCACTTCAGGCTCAGCGTCGGCTTGTCCGGGTCCGTCACGGTCCCGGTGCACAGATGGCCGTCGCCCGTGCTGAGGGACGCCTGCTCGCCACCGACCACGAGGACGACGGCCTGCCCGTCCGTGGTGGCGCTCCAGATGCCCTCGGCGTCCTTCGCGGTCCCGGTCGGACCGGACGACGACGATCCGCCGTCGGTCGCCGCCGCGGACGACGAGCCGCTGTCCGACGCCTTGTCCTTGCCGCCGTCGTCACTGCTGCAGCCGGTCACGGCCAGCGCCGCCACGACGGCCGCGGTACCCGCCACGACTCGTACGGTCCTGATGCGCACAACTTCCCCCTACATCACTGCTGTCGTCCTGGGCCGCCGCAGAAGTTACCAGTCGTTACCCGTGGCGGCGGGGGTGACGCATGTCTCAGCCCTCGACCCCGTCACCTTATTGAAAATGGAATCCATTTTCGTATACTGAGCACATGGCACGCAACGAACTCCGCCCAGTGATCAAGCTCAGGTCCACCGCGGGGACCGGCTACACGTACGTGACCCGCAAGAACCGCCGTAACGACCCCGACCGCGTGACCCTGCGCAAGTACGACCCCGCCGCCGGCCGTCACGTCGAGTTCCGAGAGGAGCGCTGACCATGAACAACGCCATCCACCCCGCTTATGCCCCGGTCGTGTTCCGCGACCGCGCCGCGAACCACGCCTTCCTCACCCGCTCCACCATGACGAGCGAGCGGACGATCGAGTGGGAGGACGGGAACACGTATCCCGTCGTCGACGTCGAGATCTCGAACGTCAGCCACCCCTTCTACACCGGCAACCAGCGGGTCCTGGACACCGCCGGCCGGGTGGAGCGCTTCGAGCGCCGCTACGCGCAGCGGCCCGGCCGATAAGGCCGAGCCGCCACGAAACAGAGCTGTGAAGAGCCGGTTCCCGCTAGAACGGGAACCGGCTCCGTCCGTGCTGCACCGAGATCCACTTCTGGGTCGTGAAGGACTCGACCGTCGCCTCGCCGTTGAGGCGGCCGAGCCCCGACCGCTTCTCCCCGCCGAAGGCGACGAGCGGCTCGTCGTGCACGGTGCCGTCGTTGACGTGGATCATGCCGGTGTCGATCCGGTGGGCGAACGTCACGCCCCGCTCGATGTCGCCGGTGTGCACGGCCCCGCTCAGCCCGTACGGGGTGTCGTTCGCGATCCGTACCGCCTCCTCGTCCCCGTCGAACGGGATGAGGAGCGCGACGGGCCCGAAGATCTCCTGACGCAGCACCGGGGAGTCGGCGGGCAGCCCGCTCAGCACCACGGGCTCCACCAGGTTCCCGTCCACGCCGCCGCGGAGCAGCGCCGTCGCGCCCTCCGCGAGGGCCTGCTCGACGACGCCCGTGATCGCGTCCGCCTGCGTGGAGTTGATGACCGGGCCGATGACGGTCTCCGGGTCGCGCGGGTCGCCCGCCCTGAGCGTCGAGACCTTCGCGACGAACTTCCGCGTGAACTCCTCCTCGACCTTGCGGTCCACGAGGATCCGGTTCGCGGCCATGCAGACCTGGCCCTGGTGGACGTAGCGGCTGAAGACCGCCGCGTCCACCGCGTAGTCGATGTCGGCGTCGTCGAGCACGGTCAGCGCGCTGTTGCCGCCGAGTTCGAGCACCGCGTGCTTGAACTGCGAGGCGCACACCGTCGCGACGTGCTGGCCCACCGTGTCGGAGCCGGTGAAGGAGATGACCTTCGGCACGGGGTGGGTCAGCAGCGCGTCGCCGATCTCGGCGATGTCCGTGATGACGACGTTCAGCAGGCCGGCCGGCAGCCCCGCGTCCTCGAAGATCTTCGCGACCAGCGAGCCGCCGACGACCGGCGTGTTCTGGTGCGGCTTCAGCACGACGCCGTTGCCCAGCGCGAGGGCCGGCGCGACCGATTTCAGCGACAGCAGGAACGGGAAGTTGAACGGCGAGATCACACCCACCACACCCACCGGCACCCGGTAGACGCGGTTCTCCTTGCCGTCCACGGGGGAGGGGATGACCCGGCCCTGCGGGCGGAGCGCCAGCTGGATCGACTCGCGCAGGAACTCCTTGGCGAGATGCAGCTCGAAGCCCGCCTTGGTGCGCGTGCCGCCGAGCTCGTCGATGATCGCCTCGGCTATCTCGCCCTCACGCTCCTCGACGAGGCGCAGGGCCCGCTCGAAGACGAGACGCCGGGTGTACGCGTTGGTCTTCGCCCAGTCCTTCTGCGCCCGCTCGGCGGCCCGGTACGCCTCGTCGATCTCCTCGACCGAGGCGACGGTGATGGAGGCGAGCTTGTCACCGTTGTACGGGTTGAAGTCGATGATGTCCCATGACCCTCGCCCGGGACGCCACGAGCCGTCGATGTACTGCCGGTCGAGTTCCGTGAAGAAGTCCTGCGAGGACTGTGACGTCATGGGAAATCCCTTGCTGCTGCGCCGGACACCTGAGGTGACGTCATGGTAGGTCTGTTGGCGCTCAGTTGCAGTCAGATTTCAACCAACTGGTGTTGTGTTTAAGCGAATTCGGTCGCGATACGTCGCAGCAGCTCCAGGCTGAGCTCCGGTGAGGGGCACTCCTCCTGCAGCCGCGCCATCGCCTTCTCGTACTGCGTGACGTCCTCGCGCTTGTCCAAGTACAGGGCGCTGGTGAGCTGTTCGAGGAACACGAGGTCCGAGAGGTCGGACTCCGGGAAGGTGAGGAGCGTGAAGGTGCCGGACTCGCCGGCGTGCCAGCCATGGCTGAACGGCATGATCTGCAGCGTCACGTGCGGGAACTGCGCCACCTCGACCAGGTGCTCCAGCTGGCCGCGCATCACCTCGGGGCCGCCGTGCACCCGGCGCAACGCGGCCTCGTCCAGGACGAGTCGGACGTCCGGCGCCCGCTCCGCGACCAGTACCTTCTGCCGCGCGAGGCGCAGCGCCACCCGCCGGTCGACGTCCTCCCGGGGGGCGCCCCCCATGCCGCGCTCGATCACCGCGTGCGCGTAGGCCTCGGTCTGCAACAGGCCGTGCACGAACTGTGCTTCGTACCCGCGGATCAGTGACGCGGCACCTTCGAGACCGATGTATGTCTGGAACCAGCCGGGCAGCACATCGGAGTAACTGTGCCACCAGCCCGCGACGTTGGCCTCTTTGACGAGCGAGAGCAGCGCGCCGCGCTCGGCCTCGTCGGTCACCCCGTACAGGGTCAGCAGGTCCTCGACATCTCTCGCCTTGAAGCTCACCCGTCCCAACTCCAAGCGGCTGATCTTGGATTCGGAGGCGCGGATCGAGTAACCGGCGGCCTCTCGCGTGATGCCGCGCGCTTCCCTCAGGCGCCTCAGTTGCGAGCCCAACAGAATGCGCCGCACTACCGATCCGCCCGGATCCCCAGCGCTCACGTCTCTGCCTCCCCTTCGGTTCAAGGGCCGAAGTCTGCCATTAAACGCTCCACCCCGTACTCGTTCGGTTACAGAAACGGAAAGATCACGAAAGACCGGCGCAAGAAGTCGTAGGAAGAAATGAGCAAGAAAGGGTATGGAGTGCTCAACTCCGGCGCGTGCACGTGCATCTGCCCTTGCATCCGCTGTACGCATTCGGAACGATGGTCGACACCACCGCTCGCTGTGTACTGCGAATCTGGGGAGTGCCTCGCATGGGGACGAACGGATCGGCCATGCTCGAGCCTTTCGATGCGTTAAGGCAGGGCCTGCCTCCACTCGACCCCTCCGCTGTCGCCGGCGCCGCCTCCTGCTCCCTTGCCGCCCGGTACGAAGCGGTGCGCTGCGCACGGGAGTTCACCCGCAGGACGATCGCCGACTGGGACGTCCCGGAGCGCTTCGACGACATCTGCCTGGTGGTCTCGGAGCTGGTCACCAACGCCTTGCGGCACGCGCTCCCCGCGGACACCCCTTATGGCCAGGATCCGCCGGTGCGGCTGCACTTGATGCGGTGGGCGTCGCGCGTGGTGTGCGCGGTGCGCGACCCCAGCAACGACAGCCCGGTGGCCGGCGAGGTCGACGGTGACTTCTCGGCGGAGTCCGGGCGCGGCCTGTTTCTCGTCGACTCGTTCAGCGACAGCTGGGGCTGGCATCCGCTGGCCGGAACGCTGAGCGGAAAAGTGGTCTGGGCCCTGTTCAGGCTATGAACACGGGCTCGTCCCAACGTACGGACGAGTAGGCGCAGTCGGGCCCGAAATCTACGCGCGTCGCCGGTCTCGGCCCCGGCCCTCTGCCGGGCGCCCGTTGTCAGGCGTCGGAGATCAGGTGGTCGAACTCGCCGTCCTTGACGCCGAGCAGCAGAGCCTGGATCTCGGCCGGCGTGTAGACGAGTGCGGGCCCGTCCGGGAAGTTGGAGTTGCGCACGGCCACCCTGCCGCCCGGCAACTTGGCGAACTCCACGCAGGAACCCTGTGAGTTGCTGTGCCTGCTCTTCTGCCAGACCACTCCGTGGAGCTCCGTGGCCGCCATGCCGTTGTACACGTCGTGGTGCACGGTTCGCTCCCCGGTGGTGCTGTGACTGTGGACCGGCCTGACCCTGCGACAGGCACGTGTGCAAGGACCAACTGTCCTATCTGTGCAGGAGCATAGCTGCGTTCATATGCCCGATGCATGGGCAGATGCACGTGCATGTCTGGTGGCCGCACGGTCACAACTATCGGCCGTCTGCCCCGACGAGCGCACGGCATGCGCCCGCGATCCACCGAACTTGATCTTCCCTGGCCGGTGGGCCGACCGGGAAGGCGGCCAGGACCTGACCTACATGGCTCGTACCTTCATCTGTGTCGGAACAAGCCCAGGCCGACGAGGACGATCCGAGGACGAGAGGTGGCCGTCATGGTCATGCACGTGAACCCCGAAGCCCGCGGCGACGAGCGCGGCGCCCTGCTCGCCTTCATCGCCGAACAGCGCGGCGGCATCCGCCGGGCCCTGCTCGGCCTCACCGACGAACAGGCCTCCTCCAGGCCGAGCGCCGGCGAACTCTCCCTCGCGGGCCTCCTCAAGCACGTGGCCGAGGTCGAGCAGGGCTGGATCGCGCGGGCCCAGCAGATCGCCCCCGACATCGAGCGCACCGCCGAGACCTGGGGCGACAGCTTCCGCCTGGTCGGCGACGAGACGGTCAAGCAGGTCCTCGACCACTACGACGACGTGGCCCGGCGCACCGAGGAGTTCTTCCACGCGGCTCCCAGCCTGGACGACACCTTCCCGCTGCCGCCCGACCCGTGGTTCTTCGGCTGCCCCGCGGTCTCGGTGCGCTGGCTCGGCCTCCACCTGATCCGCGAGACCGCCCGGCACGCGGGCCACGCCGACATCATCCGGGAGTCGCTGGACGGCAGGACGGCGTTCGAGCTGGTGGCACTCGCCCGCAGCTGACGTCCTACGCTGGCCGCATGTCAGCGATCCGCCTCCTGGTCCTCGGGGCCGTACGCCAGCACGGCCGCGCACACGGCTACCAAGTGCGCGGCGACCTGGAGTACTGGGGCGCCCACGAGTGGTCCAACGCCAAGCCGGGCTCGATCTACCACGCGCTCAAGCAGATGGCGAAGCAGGGACTGCTGGTCGCGGACGAGATCGCACCGTCGACGGCCGGCGGCCCGCCGCGCACCGAGTACGAGATCACGGAGCGGGGCACGGAGGAGTACCTGACCCTGCTCCGCGCGTCGCTGACCGCGTACGACCAGCGGCCCGACATCCTCGCGGCCGCGCTCGGCTTCATGGTGGACCTGCCGCGCGAGGAGGCCGTCGCGCTGCTCAGGGAGCGGGTGCGCCGCATCGAGAAGTGGCGCGGCTCCGTCACCGACTACTACACGCCCGAGAACGGCCCCGGACAGCTCGGCCACATCGGCGAGATCATGAACTACTGGGTGTTCTCCGCCGACACGGGAGCCGAGTGGACCCGGAGCCTGATCGGCCGCATCGAGGGCGGCGCCTACACCTTCGCGGGCGAGGGCGAACCGTTCGTGGGCGTACTCGCGGACGGGCAGGAGAACCCGTACGCGATCTGAAATCGCAGGGCCCTAGTGGTGGAACCCGGTCGCGGCCTCCTTGTTCCGGGTGAAGGGATGCGGCTGGTGCCGCAGTTCCGGCAGCAGGCGGGACAGGTCCTCGATCAGGAGCTGCGCCAGATCCGCCGAGAACCCGTTGCGGCACACCACCCGCAGCACCGCCAGGTCCTCCCGGTGCGCGGGGAACGTGTACGCCGGGACCAGCCAGCCCTTCTCCCGCAGCCGCCGCGACACGTCGAACACGTCGTACGCCGTCACCTCCGGCACGGTCGTGAACGCGAAGACCGGCAACTGGTCGCCCCGCGTGAGGAGGCGGAAGTCGCCGAGCGCCTCGATGCGTTCGGCGAGGCCCCGGGCCACGTCACGGGTGGCCTGCTGGACCGCCCGGTAGCCCTCGCGGCCCAGGCGCAGGAACGTGTAGTACTGGGCGACCACCTGGGCCCCGGGGCGCGAGAAGTTCAGCGCGAACGTCGGCATGTCGCCGCCCAGGTAGTTGACGCGGAAGACGAGTTCCTCGGGGAGGGCGTCCGCCGTGCGCCACAGGGCCCAGCCGACACCCGGATAGACGAGACCGTACTTGTGGCCCGACGTGTTGATGGAGGCCACGCGCGGGAGCCGGAAGTCCCAGACCAGGTCGGGGTCGAGGAACGGCGCCACCATCGCGCCCGAGGCCCCGTCCACGTGCACCGGGATGTCCAGGCCCGACCGCTCCTGCAGGGCGTCGAGCGCCTGGCACAGCTCGGCGATCGGCTCGTACGACCCGTCGAAGGTGGAGCCGAGGACCCCGACGACACCGATCGTGTTCTCGTCGCACAGCTCGGCCGCGGCCGCCGGATCGAGGTGGAAACGCTCGCCCTCCATGGGCACCAGACGGGCCTCCACCTCCCAGAAATTGCAGAACTTCTCCCAGCAGACCTGCACGTTCACGCCCATGACGAGGTTGGGCCGGGCCTCGCGGGAGGGGTAGCGGTCCGCGTTCTTCTGCGTCCAGCGCCGCTTGAGCGCCATCCCGGCGAGCATGCACGCCTCGCTGGACCCGGTCGTCGAACAGCCGACGGTGGCCGTCGGGTCCGGCGCGTTCCACAGGTCGGCGAGCATCGCCACGCAGCGCTTCTCCAGCTCGGCGGTGCGCGGGTACTCGTCCTTGTCGATCATGTTCTTGTCCCGGCACTCCGCCATCAGGACGCCGGCCTGCGGCTCCATCCACGTGGTGACGAAGGTGGCGAGGTTCAGCCGCGAGTTCCCGTCCAGCATCAGCTCGTCGTGGACGAGTTGGTACGCGGTCGTGGGCGCGAGCGGCTTGTCGGGAAGGTGGTGCTTGGGCGGCGCGTCCGTCATCCCGGCCGTCGGATCGGCCTCCGCGTAGAAGGGGTTGACGGAGAGGCGGCGCTCGTCGGGCTTGTCGGACGGGCTCTGATGCAGCGGCGACATGTCGGTAACTCCTCGGTGGGCGGCGGGACATGGCGAGTGGCTCAGTGCAACGACGTACCGTCCTCCGAGAGTTGCATCTGTGCCCGTCCCGTCACCAGGAGCCAAGCGGGCAATGATGCGATGCACATGAGCGCGAGGACCGCGGGCGAGGCGACGAGCACGGCGGCCGTGAAGAGGCTCACCCAGCCCTGCCGGGTGATCGCGAGCAGCATGCCGAGGACGCCCGCCGAGATGCCGACCGACGCGTTCACTCCGGGTACGAGCGCGTGCGCGCACAGCCCGAACGCGGCGCCGACGAACACGGCCGGGAAGATCCGTCCGCCGCGGAACCCGCAGGACGCGGCGACCAGCAGCGCGGCCAGCTTCACGACGGTCATCACGGCGAACTGCCCCGCCGACCAGCCCTCGGGGTCGGCGGCCAGCTCGCCCACCTCGTGCAGCCCCTTGAAGAGCGTCAGATGCCCGCCGAGCGCACCCAGCAGGCCGAGCACGAGCCCGCCCAGCGGCAGCATCAGCATCGGATGCCGCAGCCGCCCGAAGGCGCCGTGGACGTGGGGGAACGCGTAGACGGCGGCCATGCCGAGCGCGGCGGCCGCGCAGGACACCACGATCGCGGCCAGCAGATCGCCCCAGCCGGGCCGGCCGAGCGGCGGCAGCCCCAGGTCGAAGGAGGGGGAGGCGACCAGTGTCGTGGTCAGCGCGCCCGCCGCGGCGGCGAGCAGCGGCGCGAAGAGGTTGTCCCACAGCGAGCCCTTGATCGGCATCGGCTTGCCGGCCAGCGCCTCGGAGACGACCAGCGCCGCGGCGACCGGTGTGCCGAACAGGGCGCCCAGCGTCGCGGCCGAGGCGAGCGACACCCACAGCGTGCCCGGCGCCTTCGGCAGCACCTTGCGGCCGAGCCAGAACGCCACCGCGACATTGGTGGCGATGATCGGGTTCTCCGGGCCGAGGCTGGGCCCGCCCGCGAGCATCAGGGCCGTCGCGACGATCAGACCCGGCAGCACGTACGGCGGCAGCGGCTCCTCGCCGCCCAGGCCGAGGGTGGCCGGATCGGGCCCGGCGTGCCCGGGCGCCTGCCACACCACGAGCCCGACCAGGACCCCCGTGAGGGTGAGCATCACGATCATCCACAGCGACCCGTACCCGCCGATGCCGAGCGCGTCGGGCAGGGTCGTCCAGAGCACGTCCTGCAGCTTCTCGGCGGCCCCGCTCACCGCGAGGAACAGCAGACTGCATCCGACGCCCACCACGAGAGCGGGGGCGACGAGGGGCAGCAGGGTGCGAGCGGAGACCGCGGGCGGGGCGGGTGGTGGCGGCGCGACGGCGGCTTCATTGCTCACGGCGCCACTTTATGCGGACATTCTGGGCATAACACCCGGAAGGATTCGCGCGACCTCCTTGCCCCTCACGTGACGTGAGGGCCCACGCTGAACCACGTACGGCAGACGACCCACACATCAGGAGGCGCGGCGCATGAGCCACTCGGTGGGCCAGGTGGCCGGATTCGCCGGCGTCACGGTGCGCACCCTGCACCACTACGACGAGATCGGCCTGCTCGTCCCGAGCGAACGCAACCACGCGGGTCACCGCCGCTACGGCGAGGCCGACCTGGACCGGCTCCAGCAGATCCTCTTCTACCGGGAACTCGGCTTCCCGCTGGACGAGGTCCAGACCCTGCTCGACGACCCGACGACGGACCCGCGCGCCCACCTGCGGCGTCAGCACGAGGTGCTCCTCGCCCGTATCGAGAGACTGCAGAAGATGGCCGAAGCCGTCGAACACGCCATGGAGGCACAGAAGATGGGAATCCAGCTCACCCCGGAGGAACGGTTCGAGGTCTTCGGCGACAAGGACCCCGAGCAGTACGCGGAGGAGGCCGAGCAGCGCTGGGGCGGCACACAGGAGTACGCCGAGTCGCAGCGGCGGGCCGCGCGCTACACGAAGGCCGACTGGAAGCGGCTGCAGGCCGAGGTCGACGACTGGAGCGCGCGCTACGCGGCCCTCGTCGCCGCCGGCGAGGACGCGGCGGGCGAACGCGCCATGGACCTGGCGGAGGAGCACCGCGCGCACATCTCGACGTGGTTCTACGAGTGCCCGTACGGGATGCACGTCTGTCTGGGCGACATGTATGTGGCCGATGAGCGCTTCAAGGCGTTCTACGACTCGATGGGCGAGGGCGTCGCCGAGCACCTGCGCGACGCGATCCACGCGAACGCCGCCCGGCACACGGCGTAGCGCCTGCGCATACCGACAGGTTTGCCACAGTTGACGCACAGTGCATCCTGAGAAGGCCACTGGAACCTGGAAAGGTCGATCGGCGTTGATAACTTTGCAGCGCCATTGCCTTGGTCGACCATTGCTCTGGTCAGTTCCATTCTGTTTCTCAAGCCCCTCAGGAGCCCGGACCCGTGACGCCCGTGACGACGCTTGCTCTCGGACCCAGCTGGCTTGACCCGGACCACCTGCTGAACACGTTCGGCATCTGGGGTCTGCTGCTGATCGTGTTCGCCGAGTCGGGTCTGCTGATCGGCTTCTTCCTGCCGGGCGACTCGCTGCTGTTCACCTGCGGCCTGCTGATCACCGCGGGCACCCTGGACTTCCCCCTGTGGGCGGCGGTCGCGCTGATCTGCGTCGCCGCGGTCCTCGGCGACCAGGCGGGCTACCTCTTCGGCAAGAAGGTCGGCCCGTCGCTGTTCCGGCGCCCGGACTCCAAGCTCTTCAAGCAGGAGAACGTGCAGAAGGCGCACGAGTTCTTCGAGAAGTACGGCCCCAAGTCGCTGGTCCTGGCCCGCTTCGTGCCGATCGTCCGCACGTTCACGCCGATCATCGCGGGCGTCTCCGGCATGAAGTACCGCTCGTTCATCACGTTCAACGTGATCGGCGGCGTCCTGTGGGGCGCGGGCGTGACGCTGCTCGGCTCCTGGCTGGGCAACATCGAGTTCGTTCACAAGAACATCGAGGCGATCCTGATCCTGATCGTCCTGGTCTCGGTCGTACCGATCGCGATCGAGTTCCTACGGGCACGCGGCAAGGCGAAGAAGGCGGCGGCCCAGGCGGAGCCGGGCCTCGCGGACGCCGGGCAGACCCCGGCCCAGCGCGGCCGGCACGCCAAGCGGTAGCTCCCGAAGGGCGCCGGGCCCCGGACGCCGGGCTAGAAGCCCCGCGTCCGCTTCGCCGCCCGGCGGTTCGCCGCCCCGGGCGAGCGGATGAAGAGCCGGGAGATCTCGCCACCCAGATTCACCCCGATCGCGATGGCCATCGCCAGCGCGGCCGCTTTGGACAGCGAGACGAGCCCGTCGTTCACATTGCTCTGGGCGATGCCGAGCAGCCCGAAGTACGTCGCCGAACCGGGTAGCAGCGGCCCGATCGCGGCCGTGACGTACGGCAGGGCCGACGCGAACCGGTACCGCGAGAACAACTGCCCGAACAGGCCGACGAGCCCGGCCGCCGCCGCGGTGGAGGCGACCGGCGAGATGTCGCCCACGTCGTGCATCGCCCCGTAGACGATCCACGCCACACCCCCGTTGAGCGTCACGGCGAGCACGGTCGAGCGCTCCTGCTGCAACAGCACGGCGAACGCCAGCGACAGCGCCATCGACGCGGCGATCTGCCAGTACGGCCGCGCGTGGGGCGTCAGCGCCGCGTCGGGGTTGAGCTGCGCGTGCAGCTGCACACCGACGTACAGCATGATCAGTACGCCGATGACGATGCCGACGAAGAAGTACATGACTTCGAGGAGCCGCGCCGAGGCCGTGATGTAGAAGCCGGTGAGCCCGTCCTGCACGCCCGCCACGAGGGCCCGCCCCGGCAGCAGTGCGAACAGCCCACCGGTGATCACCGCGGACGCCGTCACGTCCACATCGGCGAGCGTGAGCAGCAGACCGATCGCCGCGGGCGGCATCGCGGCCACCGTGAACTGGTAGAACTCCGGGAATCCGCGCCCCGCGCACAGCCACGCGAGCCGGTCGCCCAGCATCGCGCCGATCGCCGCGGCGACGAACACCAGGAGATCACCGCCGACGAGGATCGAGGCGGAGCCGGCCAGGAGACCGTTCGCCCCGGTGAGCGCCCAGCCGGGGTAGGGGTGCCGGTTGCGTCGGATCTCCGCGAGCCGCCGGTACGCCTCCTCCAGCGTGATGTCGACTTCGTCGTCCTCGTCACTGATGTCGTCGACGAGGCGGAACACCGCCGCGAGCCGGTTGTAGTCGGTGCCGCGGCGGCGCACGGTGCGCGACGCGGTCACCGGGTCGTCGACCAGCGACGGCTGGAAGGTGATCGAGAGCAGCGTGAACGTCACCGTCGGCTCGCACCGGTCGAGCCCGTAGGACCGGCACACGGCGAACATCGCCGCCTCCACGTCCTCGGCGCCCTCGCCACCGGCGAGCAGCAGCTCCCCGATACGCAGCGTCAGGTCGAGCACGCGCGGTACGGCGGGCCCGGCCTCGTCCTGCTTCTGCGCCGGTTCGGGCGAGGGCCGCTCGGCGACCGGCATCCGCAGCATCGTGCGCATCCGATCCTGCCAGGGCGCCTCCTTGGTCAGCTTGACCATGGGGATGCCGTGCGCCGGGGTGAACGCGACCGGCGACTGCCGCGAGCTGTAGGTCTTCGGCGGCGTGAACGCGGACCCCTCCGCGTCGGCCGCCTCGGGCGCCTGCACGTTCAGTCCGTCGGGAAGCGCGAACTCCGAGGTGACCGAGGACTCCTCTTCCACCACAGGAGCCGACGGCAACACCCCGATGGGCTGCGTGAACTGGCTGCGGGCCTCGTCGGACTGCGGTTTGCGGTCCTCCGGGGCCTCGGATTCCCGTTCCGTCACCTGTGTGGCACCTCTGTGGTTCCTCGCCCTTCGCACGCCTACGTAAGTGGTCTGCCTCTGTCGTCTGCCTCCCCCACGCCTCAGTATGCGCACGAATACGCAAACGGGCCGCACGACCCCGGCAGGGATCGTGCGGCCCGTCAGTGAACGATTCGGTCAGTGACCGCCGTGGTCCTGAGCGCGCTTGTAGGAACGCTCGATCTCGGCCTCGGCCTCGACACGGCCGACCCAGTCGGCGCCCTCGACGGACTTGCCGGGCTCCAGGTCCTTGTAGACCTCGAAGAAGTGCTGGATCTCCAGGCGGTCGAACTCGGAGACGTGGTGGATGTCGCGCAGGTGCTCCATCCGCGGGTCCGTCGCCGGGACGCACAGCAGCTTGTCGTCGCCGCCGGCCTCGTCCGTCATACGGAACATGCCGATGGCGCGGCACTTGATGAGGCAGCCGGGGAAGGTCGGCTCGTCCAGGATGACCAGGGCGTCCAGCGGGTCGCCGTCCTCGCCGAGGGTGTTCTCGACGAAGCCGTAGTCCGTCGGGTAGGCGGTCGAGGTGAACAGACGACGGTCCAGACGGATCCGACCGGACTCGTGGTCGACCTCGTACTTGTTCCGCGATCCCTTCGGAATCTCGATCGTGACGTCGAACTCCACCGGTGGCTCCTCCATGATCAACACATACGACTGGTGGTTAAGTGTCCCTCACGCAGGTGTGTGATCGCGAAAGGGGCTGGTCCGCGGTGCCGGAGCCGAAGGCTTCGCAGCTCTTGACGAGCGCGGCGAAGACCGCTGCCACGTGGGTTGCGAGGAGCAGGACCAAACACGTCACGGCGGGCGCGACGGCGGTGGGCCTTGCCCTCACGGCCGTCGTGGTGGCCACGACCGGTCCCTGGGACGCATCCGGCCAGCGTAAGGCCGAGGCGCACCGCGCGGCCTACCAGGACGCCGGGGGTGGCGCAGATCACGGCGATGCTCCGGGGGCCCCGGCCGCCGCGCCCAGCGCTCCGGCGGTCCTGGCCGCGCCCGGCGCGTCGGTGCCGGGCCCGACGCGGCGCGCGCTGGCCGACGTCCTGGAGCCGCTCCTGAAGGACCCGTCGCTGGGAACACGCCGCACGGCGGCGGTCGTCGACGCCGTCACCGGAAAGACGCTCTACGGGAAGTCCGCGGGGGACGCCCTCACCCCGGCGTCCACCACCAAGCTGGCCACGGCCGTCGCGGCCCTGACGGCGGCGGGCCCCGACCACCGCATCGCGACCCGCACGGTCCTGGAGAAGGACTCGGGAGAACTCGTCCTGGTGGGCGGCGGCGACCCGACCCTGACGGCCCGTGAGAAGAATCCTTACGGCGCCGCCAGCCTGCGCACTCTCGCCGAGAAAACGGCGGCCTCCCTCAAGAAGAGCGGCACCACCGAAGTCACCCTCACATACGACACCTCGCTGTACTCCGGGCCGACCACGCACCCCATCGGCCCGAACGAGAACCTCTCCGAGGTCACCGCACTCATGGCCGACGAGGGCCGCACCGACGACTCCAACAGCGGAACGGCCCCCCGCGCGGCGGACCCGGCCGCGTCGGCGGCACAGAAATTCGCGGACCTCCTGCACGAGCGCGGCATCAAGACCAAGAGCGGCGCCCCGGGCCCGAGCAAGGCGTCCGGCCGGGCCGAGGACGTCGCGAAGGTCGAGTCACCGCCGCTCTCCGCCCTGGTCGAGCGCATGCTGACGCACAGCGACAACGACATCGCCGAGGCCCTCGCCCGGCAGGCCGCCGTCGCCGCCGACGAGAGCCATGACTTCGACGGCGCGGGCCGGGCCGTCGAAAAGCAGCTGAACACGCTCGGACTCCCGCTCTCTGGGGCCCACTTCTCCGACGGCAGCGGCCTCGACCGCACCGACAAGGTCTCCGCCCGGCTCCTCACCGGACTGCTCGCCAAAGCGGCGGAGCCCGGCCACCCCGAACTGCGATCCGTGCTCACAGGCCTGCCCGTCGCCGGCTTCACCGGCACCCTCGTCAGCCGTTACGAGAACCCGGCCGACGCCTCGGGCACCGGCCTCGTCCGCGCCAAGACCGGCACCCTCACCGGCGTGAACACCCTCGCGGGCACCGTCGTCGACGCCGACGGGCGGCTCCTCGTCTTCGCGTTCATGACGCAGAACGCCCCCGGCCCCCAATCGGCCCAGGCGGTCCTCGACCGCCTCGCCTCGTCCGTCGCCAACTGCGGCTGCCGCTGAGCCCTGGCGTCCCCTAGGGGGCAGCGGGGCGGAAGTGGGGCGTCGGTCGGGGCTCAACCCCCTTCACGTACGGAAGGGGTCACGTACCGTTGACGCATGACGAGCATCGGCGGTGCTGCTTCTTCAGGGATGGTCGACTGGAATCTCGCGGTGGCGACCGCGACCCGACTCGTACGACCCGGCCCAGAGGTCAGCCGCGACGAGGCACGGGCCATCGTCGCGGAGCTGCGCCGGCACGCCAGGGCCTCCGAGGAGCACGTACGCGCGTACACGCGCATGGCCACGGAAGACGTGCACGACACCCCCGTCCTCGTCGTGGACCGGCCCGGCTGGGTGAAGGCCAACGTCGAGGGCTTCCGCGAGATCCTCAAGCCCCTGCTCGACAAGATGCAGGAACGCCGGTCGGGCCCCGGCGGCGCCGTGCTCGGCGCGGTCGGCGGGAAGGTCACGGGCGTCGAACTCGGCATGCTCCTTTCCTTCATGTCCTCTCGCGTCCTCGGCCAGTACGAGACATTCGCCCCCGCGAGCCGCGATCTCCCGGCCGCGGCGAACGGCGGCGGCCGCCTCCTCCTCGTGGCGCCGAACATCGTGCACGTGGAGCGCGAACTCGACGTGGACCCGCACGACTTCAGGCTCTGGGTCTGCCTGCACGAGGAGACGCACCGCACCCAGTTCACGGCCGTGCCCTGGTTGCGCGACCACCTGGAGGGCGAAATCCAGTCGTTCCTCGCCGAGACCGAGGTCGACCCGTCGACGTTCCTGGAGCGCATCAGAGAAGCCGCCCAGTCGCTGGCCGGCGGCCGCCCCGAAGGCGAGGAGGACGACGGCGGACGCTCCCTCGTGGAGCTCGTCCAGTCCCCGGCCCAGCGCGAGATCCTGGCCCGCCTCACCGCCGTCATGTCCCTGCTCGAAGGGCACGCGGACTTCGTGATGGACGGCGTCGGACCCGCGGTCGTCCCGACGGTCGGGGAGATCCGCGAGAAGTTTCAACAGCGCAGGCAGAAGGGTGCCTCCCGGCTCGACATGGCGCTGCGCAAGCTCCTCGGCCTCGACGCCAAGCTGCGCCAGTACCGCGACGGCGAGCGCTTCGTGCGCGCGGTCGTCGACGAGGTCGGCATGGACGGCTTCAACCGGATCTGGACGTCGCCCAACACGCTCCCGACCAAGGCGGAGATCGCCAAACCCGCGGACTGGGTCGCGCGGGTGCACAACAGGACGGACGGCGCTCACGACACCCCGTAGACCGCGCCCATAATTACTCAGGATCACCCATCCGAGGGACCGTAGGCCGTGGGTAGGCGTGCGATGCTCAGGGAATGGCTCGGCTCTGTCACCATCGACACACTCTGCGTGACCGAAGTCACCGGATCACCGTTGAGCGACTGAGCCATTTCAATTACTGGCGCCCACCCCCCTAGACAACGGAATGAAGGGAACCGGACATGGGTCCCCATCCTGCGGTCGCGGCGATACGCCTGGCGGTCCGCCGCGTCCTCCACGACATCCTCAGCGCACCATCCAAGCCCCCCTCCGGCGGACAGCCTCTTGTGCTGGTCGCCTGCTCGGGCGGCGCCGACTCCATGGCGCTCGCCTCGGCCCTCGCCTTCGAAGCACCCAAACTCGGCATCCGCGCCGGTGGCATCACCGTCGACCACGGTCTGCAGCCCGGCTCCGACAGTCGTGCCGAGGATGTCGTCCTGCGCCTGACCGCCCTCGGCCTGAACCCCGTCGAATCCATCGCCGTCCACGTCGGCCGCGACGGCGGCCCCGAAGCCGCCGCCCGCGACGCCCGTTACGGGGCCCTCGACGCCGCCGCGGAGCGCCACGGCGCCGCCGGCGTCCTGCTCGGCCACACCCGTGACGACCAGGCCGAGACCGTTTTGCTCGGCCTCGCCCGCGGCTCCGGTATCCGCTCGCTGTCCGGTATGGCCGCGGTCTCAGGGGCCAACGGCCGCTATCGCCGCCCCTTCCTCAGACTCGACCGGCAGACCGCCCGCAAGGCCTGCCTCGTGCAGCACCTGCCCGTCTGGGACGACCCGCACAACACCGACCCGGCCTATACGAGGTCGCGGCTCCGCCACGAAGGACTGCCCGCCCTGGAGAAGGCGCTCGGCAAGGGCGTCGTCGAGGCCCTCGCCCGTACGGCCCAGCTCTCCCGGGACGACGCCGATGCCCTGGACAGCTGGGCCCAGCAGGCCGCCGCCTCCGTACGGGACGCGGCCGGACTCCTGGAATGCGCCAAGCTCTACGCGCTGCCGCCCGCCGTACGCCGCCGGATCCTGCGCAGGGCCGCGATCGAGGCAGGCGCCCCGGCCGGCGCGCTCTTCGCCCGCCACATCGAAGAAGTGGACCGCCTGATCACCGGATGGCGCGGCCAGGGGGAGATCAACCTCCCGGGCAAAGTCGTCGCCCAACGGCAGGGTGGCAGACTGGTGATCCGGCAAGGCTGAAGAGAGACCACGATCTCGGTGGGCTCTGTGCGGCCGGTGGGACGACCGAAAGTGATGCGGGTGGACGCGAAAGACATGGGCACCGACCTCAAGTCGGTGCTCATCACCAAGGAAGAGATCGACGCGAAGCTCGCAGAGCTGGCAGCGAAGGTCGACGCGGAGTACGCGGGCAAGGACGTACTGATCGTCGGAGTCCTCAAGGGCGCCGTCATGGTCATGGCGGACCTGGCACGCGCCCTGTCCACCCCCGTCACGATGGACTGGATGGCGGTGTCCTCGTACGGCGCGGGCACCCAGTCGTCCGGCGTCGTGCGGATCCTCAAGGACCTCGACACCGACATCAAGGGCAAGCACGTCCTGATCGTCGAGGACATCATCGACTCCGGGCTGACGCTGTCCTGGCTGCTCACCAACCTCGGTTCGCGCGAGCCCGCCTCTCTCGAGGTGTGCACGCTGCTGCGCAAGCCGGAAGCGGCGAAGGTCGACATCGACGTGAAGTGGGTCGGCTTCGATATCCCGAACGAGTTCGTGGTCGGGTACGGCCTGGACTACGCCGAGAAGTACCGGAACCTGCCCTTCGTCGGCACGCTCGCGCCGCACGTCTACGGCGGCTGAGCACGCGTCAGGCGGCCGGGAACCCTCACGGGGTCCCCGCCGTTGGAGCATGCGAAGGCACGTTTGTCGGTCGTCCCCTGCGGCGTCGGGTGACAATGCTGGGGTACCGTCCGAAGAACAGTTCTTCAAACACTTTCGAAAAGCCTTATCAAACTCACTATGGCAGGAGGGACGGGGCGTCATCGCTCCGTATGGATGGACGTGAAGCGATACTTCCGTGGGCCGGTCATGTGGATCGTGCTGGCCGTCCTTGCCGTGGTCGTGTTGATGCAGGTCGTCGGTTCGTCCGGCGGCTACAAGACGGTGGACACCGGCCAGGTCATTCAGGCCATCAACGACAACAAGGTGAAGTCGGCCAAGCTGACCACCGGTGACGACAACACCATCAAGGCCGAGCTGAAGGACGGCCAGAAGGTCGACGGCTCGAGCAAGATCCAGGCCAGCTACATCGGCGACCAGGGCGTCGAGGTGGCCAAGGATCTGCAGGCCAAGTTCGAGGACAAGCAGATCCCCGACGGGTACACCGTTTCCCCGTCGAAGCAGAACCCCTTCGTGGGCATCCTGCTGACGCTGCTGCCCTTCGTTCTCATCGTGGTCGTCTTCCTGTTCCTGATGAATCAGATGCAGGGCGGCGGCTCCCGAGTCATGCAGTTCGGGAAGTCCAAGGCCAAGCTCATCACCAAGGACACCCCGAAGACGACGTTCGCCGACGTGGCGGGGTCGGACGAGGCCGTCGAGGAACTCCACGAGATCAAGGAGTTCCTGCAGGAGCCGGCCAAGTTCCAGGCCGTCGGCGCCAAGATCCCCAAGGGCGTGCTGCTCTACGGCCCGCCCGGTACCGGTAAGACGCTGCTCGCGCGGGCCGTCGCCGGTGAGGCCGGGGTGCCGTTCTACTCGATCTCCGGTTCCGACTTCGTCGAGATGTTCGTCGGTGTCGGCGCCTCCCGTGTACGCGACCTCTTCGAGCAGGCCAAGGCGAACGCTCCGGCGATCGTCTTCGTCGACGAGATCGACGCGGTCGGCCGCCACCGCGGCGCCGGCCTCGGCGGCGGTCACGACGAGCGCGAGCAGACGCTGAACCAGCTGCTCGTCGAGATGGACGGCTTCGACGTGAAGGGCGGCGTGATCCTGATCGCCGCCACGAACCGGCCCGACATCCTCGACCCGGCGCTGCTGCGTCCCGGCCGCTTCGACCGGCAGATCGCGGTCGACCGCCCGGACATGCAGGGCCGTCTGGAGATCCTCAAGGTTCACCAGAAGGGCAAGCCGGTCGCGCCCGACGTCGACCTGTCGGCCGTCGCGCGCCGCACCCCGGGCTTCACCGGTGCCGACCTGGCGAACGTCCTGAACGAGGCGGCGCTGCTCACGGCGCGCTCGGACAAGAAGCTGGTCGACAACCTGTCGCTCGACGAGGCGATCGACCGTGTGGTCGCGGGCCCGCAGAAGCGGACCCGGATCATGTCGGACAAGGAAAAGAAGATCACCGCGTACCACGAGGGCGGTCACGCCCTGGTCGCGGCGGCCTCGCCGAACTCCGACCCGGTCCACAAGATCACGATCCTCTCCCGAGGCCGTGCTCTGGGCTACACGATGGTGCTGCCGGACGAGGACAAGTACTCGACCACGCGCAACGAGATGCTCGACCAGCTCGCCTACATGCTGGGCGGCCGCGCGGCCGAGGAGCTCGTCTTCCACGACCCGACGACGGGTGCCGCGAACGACATCGAGAAGGCCACCGGTACGGCCCGCGCGATGGTCACGCAGTACGGCATGACCGAGCGGCTCGGCGCGATCAAGTTCGGCGGCGACAACTCGGAGCCCTTCCTGGGCCGCGAGATGGGTCACCAGCGCGACTACTCGGAAGAGGTCGCCGCGCTCGTCGACGAAGAGGTCAAGAAGCTCATCGAGACCGCGCACAACGAGGCCTGGGAGATCCTCGTCGAGAACCGCGACGTTCTCGACAACCTGGTCCTCGCGCTGCTCGAGAAGGAGACGCTGAACAAGGAGCAGATCGCTGAGATCTTCGCCCCGATCGTGAAGCGTCCGGCCCGCCCCGCGTGGACCGGCTCCTCCCGCCGCACCCCCTCGACCCGCCCGCCGGTGCTCTCCCCCAAGGAGCTGTCACTGACGAACGGGGCGAACGGGTCGACGCCCGCCATCGAAACCACCACCCCGGTGGACACGGTGAAGGAAGAGCGCCCCGAGAGCTGACTCAGGGCCCGGAATGCAGGTCGCGTCCCCCACGCTTTACGGTGTGGGGGACGCGGCCTTTTGCGCTGCCGCGCCGGTACATACGAGGAAGAGGCACCAGATGACCGACCCGGTGACACTGGACGGCGAGGGCTTGATCGGTGAGTTCGACGAGAAGCGAGCCGAGAACGCCGTGCGGGAGTTGCTCATCGCGGTCGGAGAGGACCCGGACCGCGAGGGGTTGCGGGAGACTCCGGCGCGCGTCGCTCGCGCGTACAGGGAGATATTCGCGGGGCTGTGGCAGAAGCCCGAGGACGTACTGACGACGACGTTCGACCTCGGTCACGACGAGATGGTCCTGGTGAAGGACATCGAGGTCCAGTCGAGCTGCGAACATCACCTCGTGCCGTTCGTCGGCGTCGCACACGTCGGCTACATCCCGTCGTCCGACGGCAAGATCACGGGCCTGTCGAAGCTGGCCCGACTCGTCGACGTCTTCGCCCGCCGCCCGCAGGTGCAGGAGCGTCTGACGACGCAGATCGCCGACTCCCTGATGGAGATCCTCGAGCCGCGCGGCGTCATCGTGGTCGTGGAGTGCGAGCACATGTGCATGACGATGCGGGGTGTGCGCAAGCACGGGGCCAAGACGATCACGTCGGCCGTGCGCGGACAGCTGCGGGATCCGGCCACGCGCGCCGAGGCCATGAGCTTGATCATCGGGCGCTGAGCGGCACCGGCGGTATGCGCGGCACCGGCGGTATGCGCGGCGCGGGCCGCGCAAGGAGCCGAGCTCCTCAGGCGACCGGCGCGGCGCCCTCTGTGTCGTCGTCCTCCGGGAGCTTGCAGACGCGCTCCAGGAAGAGCGCCGCCGCTATCACCGCGATACCCGCGAGGACCGAGAACCCCGCGTAGATCGCCTGATCACGCCGGGCCGGGACGTCCAGGGACTCCAGCAGGAACGCGCCGGTGCCGCCGTACATCCCCGCCACCAGCGCGGCGACCAGCGCACTCGCCTGCCCGAAGACGAGCGAGCGGGCGGCCATCATCGGGTCGACGCCCTTCGCCTCGGGCCGGCGCTCGCGCTGGGCGCGCAACCGGGAGCGGATGGACAGGGCCGTCGCGAGCAGCACCGCGGCGATCACCGCCAGCACGATGGGCGCGGCCGGCGGGACCCGCGGCAGCGAGCCGACCGAGTCCCACAGCCGGGCGCCGGCCCAGGACAGCACTCCGGCGACCACGAAGAGGCCGGCCAGAGTCCTGATGCGCAGTTGCTTCATCCCCGTTGCTCGCCCCTCGTGTGTCTTCGGTCTGCCCGCTAGACCTTAACGATTACTCGGGCAGCCGAAGTTCCAGGTCGGCGCGCGACGTCACACCGTCGCGGGTCACGGTGGCGAGCAGCTGGGCGACGGCGCCGCGGCCGGGCAGCTGGGCCTCCGGTTCCACGTCGTGCCAGGGCGCCAGCACGAACGCCCGCTCGTGGGCCCGCGGATGGGGCAGCGTGAGCGTCGGGTCGTCCGAGACCACATCGGCGTACGCGACGATGTCGACGTCGATGGTGCGCGGGCCCCAGCGCTCGTCCCGTACCCGGTGGAAGGCCTCCTCGACCGCGTGGGCGCGCTCCAGGAGCGAGGCGGGCGGAAGGGTCGTCTTCAGGACCACCACCGCGTTGAAGTACGACGGCTGGCTGCCGGGCTCGACGCCCCAGGGCTCCGTCTCGTACACGGGCGAAACCGCTTTGACGCGGACGCCGGGGGTGTCCTCCAGGGCGTCGATGGCGCCCTGGAGGGTCTCCAGACGGTTCCCCAGGTTCGCGCCGAGGGACAGCACGGCGCGCTGCGGGTTGGAGAGCGTGGTGTCGGCGGCATCGACCTGCTCCACCACGGAGGTCGGAACCGGCTGGACGGTCGGGTCGAACTGCGTCTGATTCATCCTCGGCTCCGGGTGATGGTGACGGTCACGTCGTCGAAGGGCACGGTGATCGGGGCGTCCGGCTTGTGGACGCAGACCTCGACCTCCAGGACCCCTTCGTGCTTCAGGCAGGTCTGGGCGATGCGCTCCGAGAGCGTCTCGATGAGGTCGACCGGCTCGCCTTCGACGACGGCCACGACCTCCTCCGCCACGATGCCGTAATGCACGGTCTTCGCCAGGTCGTCGTCGGCCGCCGCCGCCCGGGTGTCCAGTCCGAGCACCAGGTCCACGATGAAGGTCTGGCCTTCCTCGCGCTCCTTGGGGAAGACGCCATGGTGCCCGCGGGCCTTGAGGCCGCGCAGCGCGACACGATCCACGCGAATCACTCCTGCAGTCGTCGGTAGAGGCCGGCGCGTCGATGTGCGGTCGACGCGATGACCTCGATCGAATCTACCTGCGAGCACTGACATCACTCGCTCGCGGGGGCTCTGGACGGGGGCGCCCCGGCTGGTAGCCGCCCATACCCAGGCAGTGACGGACCCAACCCCGCGCCGGGATCTCCGGCCCGTTCAGGGGCCCCCACCCACTCAGGCGGGTGAGCCGTCGTCCTCCGAGTTGCCTGCGGTGTCGGCGGCGTCGGAGCCGTCATCCTCCTCCGCGAGCACCGGGGACGCGTGGTGCGACCACAGCTTCCAGCCGTCTCGGGTGCGCCGGAACACATTCGTCGCGACGACGCGCTGTCCGACGAGCGGGCCGAGCTCGTCACCGTCCTCCGGGGCGGGGCCGCCGCTGAGGATGTTCTCCGTGCAGGTCACCAGGGCGGTGTCGGCGACGACGCTGATCCGCACATCCGTCAGGAAGAACTGGATGTACTCGGTGTTCGCCATGATCAGCGCGTACGAGCGCAGCACCTCGCCGCGCCCGGAGAGCACCGGCCAGCCGGGGTGCACACAGCTGACGGACGTGTCCTCGGCGTCGTCGGGGTCCGCGTCCTCGGCGTACGCGGCGTCCTCGGGCGCCAGCCACAGGGAGGTCAGCTCCTCGAAATCACCGCGCTCCATGGCCTCGTAGTAGGCGCGGTTGGCGTCGTCGACGGCCTGGGTGTCGGTGCTGGTCACAGGGCTCCTTCGACGGCGCGGGCCACCCGGACCGCGTCGGCGGTGGCCCGCACCTCGTGGACGCGCACCGCCCAGGCGCCGGTGTGCGCGGCGATCGCGGAGACGGCGGCGGTGGCTGCGTCGCGTTCCCGCGCGGGCGGCGGGGCGCCCTCCTCGTCGGCCAGTACGTGGCCCAGGAACCGCTTGCGGGAGGCCGCGACCAAAATCGGGTGGCCCAGCGCGCGGAGCTGTTCGAGATGGCCGAGCAGGGCGAGGTCGTGCCCGGGCTCCTTGGAGAAGCCGAGGCCGGGGTCGACGACGATGTGGTCGGGGGCGACGCCGCCCTCGATGATGGCCTCCACGCGTGCGTGGAGCTCGCTCACGACTTCGGCGACGACGTCCTTGTAGGAGCCTCGTACGGTGGCGCCCTGAAGGAAGCCGCGCCAGTGCATCACTACGAAGGGGGCGCCCGCGGCGGCGACGACCGGGACCATCCTCGGGTCGGCCAGACCGCCGCTGACGTCGTTGACCAGGGCCGCGCCGGCGGCGAGCGAGTGCTCGGCGACACAGGCGCGCATGGTGTCGACCGAGACCGTGACGCCTTCGGCGGCGAGCCCGCGGACGACGGGGATGACGCGCTTGAGCTCCTCGTCCTCGTCGACCCGGGTGGCGCCGGGGCGGGTGGACTCGCCGCCGACGTCCACGAGGTCGGCGCCCTGGGAGACCAGGTCGAGGCCGTGCTTGATCGCGGCGGTGGTGTCGAACCAGCGGCCCCCGTCGGAGAAGGAGTCGGGCGTCACGTTGACGACTCCCATGACCGCGCAGCGGTCCCAGACGGGGAGGTGGGCTACGTGGCCGCGGTGGACCTGCGACGTGCTCATGCGTCCAGCCTAGAGCCGGTTCGGGGGTGCCTGTGCCGGTGTGCGCGGTGCCTGCCTCCTATGCGGCGTGTGCCCCGTGTCCCTGACTCCTGTGTTCCTGATTCCCGTGCGGGCACGGCCGCGGTTCCGGCGTCCGGCGGCGCAGCGGGTGCGGCAGGTGCAGGGTCACGAACCCCTCGGCCCGCATGGCCGCCCAGCCGATCCTCGGGAGGTCCTTGGAGGAGCCGTAGATCACGAAGCGGGGTTCCCAGCGGGGCCGGAATTTGGCGTTGAACCTGTGGAGCGACTCGATCTGGAACCAGCGCGAGAGGAACATGAGCAGCCCGCGCCAGCCCCGCAGGACCGGGCCCGGGCCGATCCGCTCGCCGCGCGCGAGCGCCGAGCGGAACATCGCGAAGTTGAGCGAGACGCGGGTGATGCCGAGCTTCGGGGCGGCTTCGAGGGCGGCCACGATCAGCAGTTCGTTCATGCCGGGGTCGGCGTCGCGGTCGCGGCGCATCAGGTCGAGGGAGACGCCGTCGGCGCCCCAGGGAACGAAGTGGAGGACCGCTTTGAGGTCTTTGTACGGGCCCGGTCCGCTCTCCTCGCTCTTGTGGGCCGTCGCGATCAGGCACGCGCCGTCCGTGGCGTCGCCGATCCGGCCGAGCGCCATGGAGAGGCCGCGCTCGGTGTCGGTGCCGCGCCAGTCCTCGGCGGCACGGCGGATGCGGTTCAGCTCGGCGGGGGCGAGGTCACGGATGCGCCGCACCCGTGTCTCGTAGCCATGGCGCTCGATCCTTGCGACCATCTGGCGCACGTTGCGCATCGCGCGCCCGGTGAGGGAGAAATCCATGACGTCCACCACCGCCTCGTCGCCCAGTTCCAGCGCGGTCAGGCCGGTCTCGCGGGTCCATACCTCGCCGCCCGTCTCGGAGCAGCCCATGACGGCCGGTGTCCAGGAGTGGGCCCGTGCCTCGTCCATGAAGCGCTCGATCGCACCGGGCCAGGCCTCCACGTCGCCTACGGGGTCGCCGCCGGCGAGCATCACGCCGGACACGACGCGGTAGCAGACGGCCGCTTTGCCGCTGGGCGAGAACACCACGCCCTTGTCGTGGCGCAGCGCGAAGTGCCCGAGGGAGTCGCGGGCGCCGTGCTTCTCAAGGAGGGCGCGCAGTTTCGTCTCGTCGTCCTCGGTGAGGCGCGCGGCGGGGTGCTCGGGACGGAACGCGAGGTAGACCGTGGTGAGAGTCGTGACCATGCCGAGCGCGCCGAGCGAGAACGCGACCGTGTTCGAGGTGCGGCCCGCGTAGTCGAGGGGGCCGTCGACGCCGAACATGCCGTACAGGACGTGTTCGAGGCGCTCGGCCAGGCTCGGGCTGCCGACGATCCGGCGGGGGTGGACGCTGACGATGGTGAGGCCGAGCAGGATCGAACCGGCGCCCATGAGCACGAAGTTGGCCAGCGCACGCCAGCGGCTGCGCGGGTCGGGCAGGGCGTCGAACTGGTCGCGGTGCTTGGTGAGCAGCCACATGAGCAGCAGCGGGATGACGACGCCCGCGATCGAGTGCCGGTACGCGAACTGCGCGCAGGCACCGAACGGCAGCAGCACCACGGCCGCCCGCCAGGCCCGCCGCTTGCGCCGCCGCAGGCCGTGCGCGAGCAGGAGCAGCAAAACGCCGCTGCTGAGCGCCAGGGCAGCGGCGAACGGTCCGAGCATGCCCGGCAGCACTTCGGCGAGGGTGTGCATCCGGCTGTGCGGGAAGCGGGGGAACACACCGGCCGCCACGTCCAGGAGCCCGGCCAGGATGCAGGCTCTGGCGATCAGGGCCGGTACCGCCTCCGGACGGGGGCCGCGCACCATGCGCCGCATCCGGCTCGGAACCCCTCGCGGGCTTTCCGCATGCATCCCGACGAACATCGCATTCCCGTGGTTCTGGGAGAAACGTGAACGCGGTGCCAAATCCGGCATCCGCGACTTGCGCCCTCTAGGACGACGCGAGGCGGAACGGGGTTCACTCCCCGCCGGAAAATCACCGCAAAGGGTGCGACGGGTCGGGGTGGGCGTCATCTGACAGGTGGTCAACTGCCAAGTGACCAGCGGCAGGCGGGGGCGGAGTGGCTGCTACTTGATGAGCTGCTCCACCGTCTCCAGTTCGACCTCGGCGCGCGGGATGGCCCGGGCGTCCGCGGCCGTGGAACGGCGCAGCGCCTCGTGCAGCCTGGCCGGGGTCAGCACCCCGAGGAAGCGGCCTTCCGAGTTCTCGTCGATGACCGCGATCCAGCCCGCGTCGTGCTGGAGCATCGTCGCGAACGCCTGCTTGAGGGAGGCGCCGACCGGCAGCCAGGCCTCCATGCGGCGGGCGTGGGCGCGTACGGTGTCGCCCTTCGCGCCGCCCTGCCGCGCGGCCGCGCGCGCGTGCTCGGCGGAGATCCAGCCGTGCAGGTTGTTGTCGTGGTCCAGGACGACGGCCCAGCGGGCGTCGAGGTCCCTGGGCAGCGGGTCGTCGAGGTGCACGACGGGCGGCTGCTCCAGGTCGCCCTCCTCGATGGGCGTCACGGAGAGGCGCTTCAGGCCCCGGTCGGCGCCGACGAAGTCGGCCACGTACTCGGTGGCGGGAGCGCCCAGGACGGCCGACGGGGTGTCGAACTGCTCGATGCTGCCCTGCCCGTACACGGCGATGCGGTCACCGAGGCGGACGGCCTCCTCGATGTCGTGCGTGACGAACAGGACCGTCTTGCCGAGCGTCTGCTGGAGGCGCAGGAACTCCGTCTGGAGGTGGTCGCGCACCACCGGGTCGACCGCGCCGAACGGCTCGTCCATCAGCAGCACCGGCGGATCGGCCGCCAAGGCCCGGGCCACCCCGACCCGTTGCCGCTGCCCGCCCGAGAGCTGGTCGGGGTAGCGGTCGCCGAACGTCTTCGGGTCCAGGCCCACCAGGTCGAGCAGTTCGGCCGCCCGCTCGCGGGCTGTGGCGCGCTTGACACCGAGCAGGTGCGGCACGGTCGCCGTGTTGTCCAGCACCGTCTTGTGGGGGAAAAGGCCCACTTGCTGGATGACGTATCCGATCCGCCGCCGCAGCTGGACCGGGTCGATGGTGGATATGTCGTCGCCGTCGAGGAATATCCGGCCCTCGGTGGGCTCGATGAGCCGGTTCACCATTTTCATCGTCGTGGTCTTGCCGCAGCCCGACGGGCCGACGAGCGTGACGAGTTCCCCCTCGTTCACCTCGAAGGACAGGTCGTCGACGGCAGTGGTGCCGTCCGCGTACCGCTTGCTGACGTGCTCGAACCGGATCATGAGACCCCATTCTGCCGAATGGCGGCCGCGTTGGGGATGCCCGGGCGCGGCGGTCATGTAAAGGGAATGTTGCGGGGAGGGGGCGGGTCTCGGCCATTGTCAGTGGTGGCCGCTAGGGTCGTCGACAGTCGGGAAACGTGCGTGCGCAGGTACGGACGACTGACATACGTTCGGGGATGCGGGGGAGGTGGGCGGGGTGAGCGAGCAGAACTGCCTGGTGGCGAATGACTGGGTGTGCGGGGAGTATCTGCGTACCCGCAGCCAGGAATTGATCGACGCGACCGTCCAGCATGTCGGAATCACGGCGGCCTCGGTGGCGATCGGGGTCCTGATCGCGTTCCCGCTCGCGCTGCTCGCCCGGCACAAGCGGGCTTTCGCGGGACCGGTGCTCGGTCTGACGACGGTGTTCTACTCGGTTCCCTCGCTGGCGATGTTCTCGCTGCTGCTGCCCCTTTTCGGGCTGTCGATCGCGCTCGTGGTCACCGGGCTCGTCCTGTATTCGCTGACGATTCTCGTGCGCAACATTCTGGCCGGACTGCAGTCCGTGCCCGAGGAGGCCAGAGAGGCCGCGCGGGGGATGGGGTACGGGCCGCTGCGGCTGCTGTGGGAGGTCGAACTGCCGCTGGCGCTCCCGGCGCTGCTGGCCGGCGTACGGATCGCCACGGTCTCCACGGTGGCGCTGACGACGGTCGGCGCGATCGTCGACTACGGCGGCCTCGGCACGCTGATCCTCGACGGCCTCGACAGTGACTTCAAGGCCCAGGTGCTCACCGCCTCGGTGCTGTGCGTGGTGCTCGCGATCCTCGCGGACCTGCTGCTGCTCGGTGTGCAGCGGTGGTTGACCCCGTGGACGCGGGTGACGGCCGGCCGGCCCTCGCGCGGGCCGCGAATACGTAGGAGCGCGGCCGCTGCGGAGCCGGAGAAGGTGGCATGAACGCGATATCGGGGGCCTACGACTGGCTGGGCACGGGGGCCAACTGGCAGGGCGAGAAGGGGGTGTGGCACCGCCTGTCCGAGCACCTGTACTTCAGCGGTGTCGCGCTCGCCGTGGCTTGTCTGATCGCGCTGCCGCTCGCCCTGTGGCTGGGGCACATCGGCAAGGGCGGCGCCCTCGCGATCAACGTGTCGAACGTGGGGCGCGCGGTACCGACGCTGGCCGTTCTCGTCCTGCTGACCCTCACTCCGCTGGGCCGGCACGGCGACGTGCCGACGCTGATCGCCCTGGTGCTGTTCGCGGTGCCGCCGCTGATGACGAACACGTACGTGGGCATGCGCGAGGTCGACCGCTCGGTGGTGGAGGCCGCGCGCGGGATGGGCATGAGCGGCCGCCAGGTCTTCGCCCGGGTCGAACTGCCGCTGGCGTACCCGCTGGTGATGACCGGCCTGCGGTCGGCGGCGGTGCAGGTGATCGCGACGGCGACGCTGGCCGCGATGGCGGGCGAGGGCGGGCTCGGGCGGATCATCACGGCCGGGTTCAACCTCCAGGACACGCCCCAGGTCGTCGCCGGGGCCGTCCTCGTGGCCGCGCTCGCGCTGCTGGTGGAAGGCGTGTTCGTAGTGGTGGGACGGGTTCTCGACCCCATGCGGGGGCGGGCGTGACGCGTGTTCGGCCGGTGTTCTTGAGTTTCGGCAGTGCGACCGACCAGTGCAACTAGGAGAGCGATGAACAGCAGGACGCGTCGAATGGCCCTGGCGGCCGTGGCGGTGGGAGCACTGACCGCGGGACTTGCCGCGTGCGGTGGCGACAGCCTCGAGGGCAAGGACGATTCGGGCAGCTCGGCCGGTGGTGCCGAGAAGGGCAAGGTCGTCGTCGGCGCCGCGAGTTTCACCGAGGCCAAGGTGCTCGGTGAGCTGTACCGGCAGATATTGGACGACGCCGGGTACGACGCGTCGGTCAAGACGGTCGAGAACCGTGAGATCTACGAGCCGCAGCTCGCCAAGGGCGCCATCGACGTGGTGCCCGAATACGCGGCGACGCTCGCCGAATTCCTCAACCTGAAGAAGAACGGCGCGGATGCGAAGACCGTCGCCTCCAGCGATGTCGACGCCACGGTCGCCGCTCTGCGCAAGCTCGCCGAGCCGCAAGGCCTGAAGGTCCTGGACGCCGGTGAGGCCGTCGACCAGAACGCGTTCGCGGTGAGTGAGAGCTTCGCGAAGAAGCACAGCCTCAAGACGCTTTCCGACCTCGGCAAGTCCGGCGAGAAGGTCAAGATCGCGGCCGGCGACGAATGCGAGGAGCGGCCGTTCTGCGCGCCGGGTCTGAAGAAGACCTACGGGATCGACGTCACGGGGATCGACCCCAAGGGCGTCGGCACCACGCAGTCCAAGCAGGCCGTGAAGAACGGCACGGATCAGCTGGTCCTGACGACCACGACCGACGCGACGCTGAAGAACTTCGGCCTCGTTCTCCTGGAGGACGACAAGAAGCTGCAGAACGCGGACAACATCATTCCGGTGGTGAACGCGAAGGACGCCGGCGACAAGGGCATATCCGACACGCTCGGAAAGCTGACGAAGACGCTCACGACGGACGATCTCGTCGAGTTGAACCGAAAGGTCGACGCCGAGCGGCAGAAGGAAGCGGATGTCGCGAAGGACTATCTGCAGTCCAAGGGCCTCATCGGTAAGTGATCTTGGGGAGTCGCCTGGAGGGGCAGGAGAGGGTCGGGAGAGGGGCGGGAGATCAAGTGGGCGTCTTCTGGAGTGAGTTCGGTGTTTTCTGTGCCGCCTGTGCCCGGATTTTGCCGGGCGGGGCTTCGCGATTCGCCTACGCGCGGTAAGTTTCTGGCCATGCCACGTGGACGTCACCGCCATTCCCCACCCCTGCACCGGCTGCTGCCTCCCTCGGTGATCGCCGGTGTGCCCCTCGTCTGCGCGGGCGGCGTCTGGCTGTCGGACGATCCGCTCGTGCTGCGCGGCGTCACCGCCGCCGCCGCGGCCGCCGCCGTGATCGGCGCCGTCGTGATGCGCCGCTGGGACCGCCTCGCGGGCAAACAGGTCGCCGATCTGACGCGGGGCGCCGCGAGCGAGCGCTGGCGGCACGAGGAGTCCGTGGCGGAGCTGGAGGGCGACCTCGAGGAGTCGCGGGAGCTGCGCACCAAGCTGGAGGGCAAGCTGCGCGCGAAGCGCTCCGAGCTGGCCGCCCTGCGCAACGAACACGCGGCGCTGCTGCGGCGGTACGCGAACGCGGAGACGGAGCGGGCCAGCGCCCTGGAGGGCCGGCGCCGGCTCGCGATAGAGGCCGCCGCCCCGGCCAGGGCACTGCCCGCGGCGCCGAGTCCGAGTCCCGGCCCGACCCCGCCCGGCCCGGGAGGCGCGGTCACCCCGGCCCTGTACCTGCGGGCGAACGCGGCGCTCGACGGGCTCGCCCGCCCCGAGCGGCCCGGCGCCGCCGAGGAGGCCGATTCGCGGGGGAAGTCCCACGCGGCGCCCGGCCACTTCACCGTGCCGGTCGCCGCGGCGGTGGTGCCCGCGGCGCCCGCGCGGAAGGTCCCCGAGGGCGGCTTCGACTTCTTCGGGACGAGCGGCTCCGCGGTGGAGCAGGACGAGGACCTGGCGGACGTCATCGGGGAAGAGGCGCTCGCCGAGCAGGAGGTCATCGACCTGACCGCTCATGACGAGACCGAGCAGATCGATGTCGGCGGGCTGAGGTCCGCGCTGCGGGCTTGATGCCCGTTGTGCACTTACGGAGGCGTACTTACGGAGGCGCACTTACGGAGGTGCACTCACAGAGGCGCACGTGCAGTGGTACCCGTGCAGAGGCGCACGTACAGAGCTTTACGGGGACTTGCTCGTCCAGGCTCTAGGGGGCCTTGCTCATCCAGCGATCCGGGCGCGCGTCCCGCCGCCCGGTGCGCGACCGGTCCGCCTGCGCCCGCAACAGCTCCGACGCCTCCTGTACGTCCCTCAGACGCGCCGTCACCTTCTTGTTGGCACCCGTGTCGAGATGCAGGTCGGCGACCCGCCACAGCCGCTCCCAGGGGCCCTGGGTGAGGCGCACGCTCTGGACCTTCGCGTGCGGGACCAGTGAGAGCCGGCGCTGCAGGAGGCCCTGTCGCGCGGCGAACGCCGACTCGGTGACGGCGGCCCCGTACGCCCGCCACCAGAGCGGCACGCACCAGCGGCCGCGCCGGGGCGCCGGCGTGAAGTCGGCCGGCTTGGGCACCGCGACGCCCGGCAGGATCCGTGCGATGACGTCCTCGGCCAGCTCGCGCGGGGCGACGGGCACCAGGACCGAGTTCGCGGAACCGGCGACGTGCAGCTCGACACGGACCCAGCCGCGCCGCCGCCACAGCAGCGGCTCCACGATGCGCACGGTCTGCACACGGCCCGGCGGCACCGTCTCGTGCACCCGGTCGAGCAGCCCGTGGTCGATGCGCAGACCGTCCTGGGACTCGCCGACCGTCCAGTCGTACTCCTTGATGAACCGGCCGGCGCTGTTGGTGAACGCCCCGCCGACCAGGGGCACCCCGACCGCGATCACTGTCCACAGGTTGTGGGTGGCGAACCACAGGAAGGTCGGTACGGCGACCGCGGCCAGCAGCATCGCCCAGGGCGTGCCCGTCAGGAGCAGTGCCACCGCGAGCATGCGCGGGGGCGTGTGCAGGATCTGACGCGCCGGCGCCTCGCCCACCTCGCGCGCCGACTCGGGCGCGAACCCGGCCGCGCGGGCGAGGAGTTCGGCACGTAGGTCGCGTGCTTCCTTCTCTCCCAGGTAGGAGAGCTCGTCCTTCTTGTCGGCGCCTACTACGTCGAGTTTCAGCTTGGCCACGCCTGCGAAGCGGGCCAGCAGCGGCTGGGTGACGTCGACGGCCTGGATGCGGTCGAGCCGGATGTGGGCGGTGCGGCGGAACAACAGGCCCGTACGGATGCGCAGTTCGGTGTCCGTCACGGCGAAGTGCGTGAACCACCAGGTGAGGAAGCCGTACAGGGCGGCCGCAGGGACCAGGACGGCGAGACCGAGGGTCAGCGTGGTGGCGGTGAGGTGGGCCAGCTGGCGCTGCGCCTGGTCCATGTCGTGGAAGGCCCAGCCGAGCAGGACCGCTATCGGGGCCCATGCCCGGCGCAGCGGCGTGACGGGGTGCAGGCGCCGCTCTCGTACGGTGTCGGCGGGCGTCTCGGCCGGGACGTCCCCGGGGACGTGCGAGGCCGTCACAGGCCGGCCGATCGGGCCTCGCCCAGCTCGGTGAGCCGGTCGCGCAGCCGCTCGGCCTCGGCCGGGACCAGTCCGGGCAGTGTCGCGTCGGTGGCGGCGGCCGCGGTGTGCAGTTGCAGGCTGGCCAGGCCGAACTTCCGCTCCAGCGGGCCCGAGGTCACCTCGACCAGCTGCATCCGCCCGTACGGCACGATCGTTTCTTCACGCCACAGGACACCGCGGCTGATGAGCAGGTCGTCGGCCCGCTCCGCGTACCGCCACGAGCGCCAGTTGCGGCCCAGCATCGGCCAGCTCCAGGCGAGCACGGCCAGCGGGAGCAGGGCGAACGCCGCCCAGGCGGGACCCGCGAAGAGCGCGAGCAGCACGCCGGTCGCCGCCGCCAGCGGAATCAGCCACAGCACCAGCAGCAGACGGCGCAGTTTCAGCAGTCCGGGCGGCAGGCCCGTCCAGACCGGCCCGGCCTCGGGCCGTGCTTCGGCGCCGTCCGTGGGCCCCGTGGCCCCTGTAGTCCCCGTTTCCATAGGACCACCCTACGTAGGAGAGACTGTCCGCATGACGCCCACGACTCAGGCCACGGTCGGCATCGGTGGTGCCGCGGAGAGCACCGACATGGTGCTCAACATCGGTCCGCAGCACCCGTCCACCCATGGAGTGCTGCGCCTGCGTCTCGTGCTCGACGGCGAGCGGATCCAGCACGCGGAGCCGGTCATCGGCTACATGCACCGCGGTGCGGAGAAGCTCTTCGAAGCGCGCGACTACCGGCAGATCGTGATGCTCGCCAACCGCCACGACTGGCTGTCCGCCTTCTCGAACGAGCTGGGGGTCGTGCTCGCAGTCGAGCGGATGCTCGGCATGGAGGTCCCCGAGCGCGCCGTCTGGCTGCGGACCCTGCTGGCCGAGCTGAACCGGGTGCTGAACCACTTGATGTTCCTTGGTTCGTACCCGCTCGAACTGGGCGGAATCACTCCGGTCTTCCACGCCTTCCGTGAGCGTGAGGAACTCCAGAACGTCATGGAGGAGGTCTCCGGCGGGCGCATGCACTACATGTTCAACCGGGTCGGCGGCCTCAAGGAGGACCTGCCGCTCGGCTGGACGGGGCGCGCGCGTACCGCCGTCGCGGACGTGCGCTCCCGTATGGACGTCTACGACCGGCTCGTCCTCGGCAACGAGATCTTCCGGGGCCGCACCCGGGGCGTCGGTGTCCTGTCCGCCGAGGCCGCGCACGCCTACGGGGTCAGCGGCCCGATCGCACGCGCCTCCGGGGTCGACTTCGACCTGCGGCGCGACGAGCCGTACCTCGCCTACGGGGAGCTGGGGGACACCCTGAAGGTCGTCACCCGCCAGGAAGGCGACTGCCTGGCGCGCTTCGAGTGCCTTCTGGAGCAGTCCCACATCGCCCTCGACCTCGCCGACGCCTGCCTCGACCGGCTCGCCGAACTGCCGCCGGGGCCGGTCAACCAGCGCCTTCCGAAGGTCCTCAAGGCACCCGAGGGTCACACGTACGCGTGGACGGAGAACCCGCTCGGCATCAACGGCTACTACCTCGTCAGCAGGGGCGAGAAGACGCCGTACCGGCTCAAGCTGCGCTCCGCCTCGTACAACAACATCCAGGCGCTGGCCGAGCTGCTCCCGGGGACGCTGGTCGCCGACATGGTGGCGATCCTCGGCTCACTGTTCTTCGTGGTCGGCGACATCGACAAGTAGGTCCGTCAGGCGTACGGGCACCGGGTCCGTCAGGCCCACGGGTTCCATCAGCCAGCCGAAGTCGCCGAGTCCGCCGCGCGCCGTCAGCTCAGCGGCCTCTCCCGCGTGCGTGAGCGCCCGGACGTAGGCCGCCGGGTCCTGGGACGCCAGCGTCAGCGGCGGGCGCCCTCCGGTGACGCCCAGGGCCCGCAGGGCGGTGCGCTGCGGGACGACGCGGGCCCCCGGGGTCGCGGCGCACGCGTCCAGCGCCACATGCGCCGTGATGTCGCAGGAGCCGTCCGGCACGGGGGCGGTCTCGCGGCCGTCCCGGAAACCCGTCAGGGTCCCGAAAGGCGGGCGCGCCCCGCGCGCGTGGGAGTAGTCCACGGCGACGGCGAGGCCGCGCTCCAGCGTGCGTACGGCCGCCGCCCACGCCTCGTCGCGGTCCAGCCCGACCTCGGCGCGCAGCCCCGGTTCGGCCGGCAGCGGCCACCAGGCGTCGAGCCACAGCCGCAGCTCTTGGCCGAGGGGCGCGGAATCGAGGCTCTCCTCGCCGTCCTCCCGTACGAGCACCAGCCGGACCGTGCCGTCCGCGTCCGCCTCGACGATCTCCAGGGGCACGTTGTCGAGCCATTCGTTCGCGAAGAGGAGGCCGGAGATCCCGGCGGGCGGCTCGGAGCGCCACTCGATCCGGTGATCGAGATCCGCGGGGCGCCCGGCCCGCTCCACCGCGTAGGCACGCACGCGTGCGGCCACTTCTTCCGGCAGTACGTGCAGGACGCGGGAGACCAGCTCGCCACGCCCCGCCGCCATGTCGACGAAGGCCAGCTCGGGCGGCTCCCCGAGCGCCGCGTCGACCCGGCAGAGCAGCTCGGCCACGGCGCCCGCGAACAGCGCCGACGCGTGCACCGACGTACGGAAGTGCCCGGCGGGGCCCTCGGGCCTGCGATAGAAGCCGCGGGGGCCGTACAGCGCCTCTTCCATGGCGGCGCGCCACCCGCTGCCCGCGCCCTCCCGTACGTTCTGCGCGCCCTCTCCTACGTTCTTCACGCCCGAAGGCTATGCGCAGGTGGCACACGCGCCTCCACCTTGCGGAGTACGCGCGCCCGGCGCGGATCGGTCCTCCGGTTGACCCCTGCACGCTGCGGCCTTACCTACTCTGGGTTACGTGCAGCGCCTCTATGACTTCCTCCGCAGACACCCGACGTGGGTCGACGGCTTCTGGGCCGTGATCCTGCTCGGGATCTCCGTGGCGAGCGTCAGCTTTGTCAACGAGGCGCCGATGCACCGGAACGAGGTGGCGGCGGTCGTCTGCGCCGTCCTGCTGTCCGTGGTCGTGGCGCTGCGCCGCCTCATGCCCGAGAAGATGCTCCTGCTCGCGATGGCCGCGGGCCTGGGCCAGCTGGTCTTCGACGCGAAGGTCAACCCGTCGGACTTCGCCCTGCTGGTGATCGTCTACACCGTCGCGGCGACCGGCACCCGCTGGGCGTCCCGGCTGGCACTCGTGTGCGGCCTGTGCGCGGCACCGCTCTCGGAGGTGCGCTGGCCCACGACGCAGACCAGCGGCGCGGGGCAGATCGCGGTCACCATCTTCCAGATGGTGCCCTTCGCCCTCGCCTGGGTCCTCGGCGACTCGCTGCGCACCCGCCGCGCCTACCTGGCGCAGCTGGAAGAGCGGGCGAACCGCCTGGAGAAGGAGCGCGAGGCCCAGTCGAAGGTCGCTGTCGCGGCCGAACGGGCGCGCATCGCCCGCGAGTTGCACGACGTCGTCGCGCACAACGTGTCGGTGATGGTGGTGCAGGCCGACGGCGCCGCCTACGTCCTCGACCAGGCACCCGACCAGGCCAAGAAGGCCCTGGAGACCATCTCCGGCACGGGCCGGCAGGCGCTCGCCGAGATGCGCCGGCTGCTCGGCGTGCTGCGCACCGGCGAGCACGAGGAGGGCGGCGAGTACGTGCCGCAGCCCGACGTCGAACAGATCGAGGACCTCGTCGACCAGGTGCGCACCTCGGGCCTGCCGGTCGACTTCAAGGTGGAGGGCACCCCGCGCCCGCTGCCCAGCGGCGTCGAGCTGACCGCGTACCGCATCGTGCAGGAAGCCCTCACCAACACCCGTAAGCACGGCGGCCCGAACGCGGGCGCGAGCGTCCGCCTCGTCTACTTCGACGACGGCCTCGGCCTGCTCGTCGAGGACGACGGTCAGGGCGCCCCGCACGAGCTGTACGAGGACGGCGGCGCGGACGGCCGCGGCCACGGCCTGATCGGCATGCGCGAGCGCATCGGTATGGTCGGCGGAACGCTGGACGCGGGCCCGCGCCCCGGCGGTGGCTTCCGTATCAGCGCCCTGCTGCCTCTCAAGCCCGCCCATTGACACGTACCAGCAACTGAACCCGCACAAGTCGCCACGAGACGTGAGGACCCGCACGATGTCGATCAAGGTCATGCTCGTCGACGACCAGGTGCTGCTGCGCACCGGCTTCCGGATGGTGCTCGCCGCCCAGCCGGACATGGAGGTCGTCGCCGAAGCGGGCGACGGAGTCGAGGCGATCGAGGTGCTGCGCGCCACGTCGGTGGACGTGGTCCTCATGGACGTACGCATGCCGAAGCTGGACGGGGTCGAGGCGACGCGGCGGATCTGCGCGGACCCGAATCCGCCGAAGGTGCTGATCCTGACGACGTTCGACCTCGACGAGTACGCGTTCTCGGGGCTGAAGGCCGGCGCGTCCGGCTTCATGCTCAAGGACGTGCCGCCCGGCGAACTGCTCACCGCGATCCGCTCCGTGCACAGCGGCGACGCGGTCGTCGCACCGTCCACGACGCGGCGCCTGCTCGACCGGTTCGCGCCGATGCTGCCCAGCGGGTCCAAGGAGCCGCAGCACAAGGCGCTGGAACGGCTCACCGAGCGCGAGCGCGAGGTCATGATCCTGGTCGCCCAGGGCCTGTCGAACGGCGAGATCGCGGCCCGCCTGGTGCTCTCCGAGGCCACGGTGAAGACGCACGTGGGCCGCATCCTCACCAAGCTGAACCTGCGCGACCGCGTCCAGGTCGTCGTCCTCGCCTACGAGACGGGACTCGTCCGCGCCGGCGGAGCCCACTCCGGTTAGCGCAGCACGCCCTCGATGAAGTCGCCGCCGAGGCGCGAGACCACGCTCAGATCCAACTGGTGCTGTACGTACCGCCCTTGGCGGCGGGTCGTGATCAGACCCGCCTTCTTCAGTACCGAAAGGTGCCGGGATATCTCCGGCGCCGACATCCCGTGCGCGTCGGCCAGCTCGCCCGTCGTGTACGAACCTCGCGCGAGGTGGCGGCAGAGCCGCATCCGCACCGGGTGAGCCAGGGCGGACATGCGCAGCGTCAGCTGCTCGACGGACGGCGGCGCCGCGAGCCCCGGCGAGGAGACGGGGTACATGATCACCGGCTGCCAGCCGGCCCGGTGCAGCACCCACAGATGCGGCCAGCCCATGCTGGTCGGTATCAGGACGAGATCGCCGTCCTCCGCCGCCGTCACCCCGTCGGTGATCTTGTCCACGGTGACGGTGCGGCCCGCCTCGACGAGGGAGACCGCGGTGGAGGCGGCCTTGAGGGCCTCCCCGAGACCCTTGCGGCGCACCAGCTCCGTCTTGTGCCGCGCGTCGGCGGCCAGTTGGTGCTGCACCCGCGCCCACACGTCCGAGAAGAAGGCCTCCTCGCAGTCCCGCAGCAGGTCACGGAACCACGACCTGATGGCGGGCGGATCATCCAGCAGGCGCTGCGTGAAACGCACTTGGTGGGCCCCGCGCGCGGCCGCGAGGTCGAGCGCGCGCTCACGGGTGCGCGGGTCGTCGAGACGGCTCACGGTCCGGCTCGCATAGGTGGACTGGCAGGTGAACTCCAGGGCCGCGTCCACGAACTGCTCGTCGGACAGCTTGTCGAGCAGATCGAGCTCCTCGCCGAGCGTCGCCCCGGGGCGGGTGCGCCGCCCGGCGATCCCGGCCGACGGCGTGAAGACGTCCGAGAACGTCGTCCGCCACAGGAAGTCCGCCTCGCACAGCCGGTCCGCGAGACACGGGTCCAGCCGCGCGGACACGCTCGTCGTCCACCCCTGCAGCCCCGGATGGTGTGCGGGCTCGGCCAGCGCGTGCAGCGCCATGCCGAGCTCGGCCAGGGGCGAGGGCACGACGCCGACCCGCTCGGGCGTCAGACCCGTGATGTCGATGCGCACGCTCATGCCCCTATGGTGCACGCCGCCACTGACAGCCGGGTCGTCGATTGACGGCTCCCGTCAATCGACGTGACCGGGCCCGCCCGGCGGGAGCAACCTCGTGGTCATCGGCCCCGAAGCACGCCAGAGCAGCCGTTACCGGCTCAACCCGCCTGTTTCCGGGGCGTAGCGCGACAATCGATGTATCGAGCGAGGTGTTCGCCATGACCGTCAGCCAGCAGTACGCACTCGACGCCTACCGAGCCGCCCAGCGCGGCGAACCGGTGAGGTCCGCCACGAGCCTGCACGACTGGGGCGCCGTCCGCGAGCTGCGCGACTTCCGCCGCTTCGAGGCGGTCCTGGCCGGCCGCCCGGCCCGCGGCCGGATCCGCGCGGCCCTGACCCGCCGCTTCGCCACCCTCCGTGGCCACGCCGCCGGGTGCTGAGCGGTTGTTGCCTCAGGGCAGGCGCCCTACGAAGTCCGCGACGGCCGCGCGGACGTCGTCGGCGCTCCACTCCAGGCCCGGCCCGGCGACGGTGACCTCGGCGATCGACAGCCCCGGCACCTTGTCCGTCGCCGACCAGCGACCGAACAGCGAGACCTTCGTCTGCTCCGCCTGCGACACGGCGGCCTCCGTGAGCGCCTCGGCGTCGTAGGGCAGCCACACGCGGAACTCGTGCGTGTGCGGCACCTCAGGGTGGATCCGCGCCCAGGGCACCCCGGCCGCCGCGAAGCCCTCCCGCATCGCCTGTGCGACCACGCGCGCGTGCGCCACGTAAGACGGCAGCTTCGGCAGCTCCCGGTCCAGGCCGGCCAGCGCCGCGATCGCCTGCGGGAACTGCTGGAAGATCTGGCCCCCGTACCGGTGCCGCCAGGCCCTGGCCTCGTCCACGAACGACTGCGGGCCCGCGAGCGCGGCGCCACTGATCCCGCCGAGCGTCTTGTAGAACGACACGTAGACGCTGTCCGCGAGCGCCGCGATCTCGTCCAGCGGGCGCCCGAAGTGCGCCGTGCACTCCCAAAGGCGCGCCCCGTCGAAGTGCACGACGGCGTCACGCGCGCGTGCCGCCTCGCACACCTCCTCCAGCTCCTCCCACGTCGGCAGGACGAAACCGGCGTCCCTGAGCGGCAGTTCGAGCATCAGCGTCCCGAACGGCTCGTCCAGGGCGTGCACCTCGTCGGCCGTGGGCTGACGCAGTTCACCTGTGGGGTGCACCGTGCGCAGGCCCGTCACCGTGGACAGGGCGTCGCGCTCGTGGACCTCGGGGTGGCCCAGCGGATGCAGGGCGACCGTGGAGTTCCCGGTGCGGCCGGCCCAGCAGCGCAGTGCCACCTGCTGCGCCATCGTGCCGCTGGGGAAGAACGCGGCCGCCTCCTTGCCGAGCAGCGCGGCGACCTTCGCCTCCAGCTCGGCGACGACCCCGCCGCCGTACCAGTCGAGCTCGCCGCCGGGGTCGGTCACCGATCCCGCCGCTTCCGTAAGCTGCGCGAGCCGCTCGCCGAGCGTCGTCAGGTTCGGCCGCCGCGCCAAGGTGCGCTCCGCACCCCGCCAGGCCGCGAGCCGCCGCGCGGCCTGTTTGTCTTCCTCGGTGTCGTACGCGTCGCTCATCAACGGATCATGTCGCACGCGCGTGCGCTTGCCCACAGCCTGTGGACAACCGAGGCCCGCCCGCCCAGATAGCGTTAACATGACGAGAAATCGTCCGGTACCCCGAGCGGACTGGAACGGAAGGCCATCGTCCCGTGTCACTTCCCTCTCCGAACCACCGATCCGAGCCCACCGATCCCAGGGACCGGCCGGCCCGCCTCACCGTGGGCGTCGTCGGCGCGGGCCGCGTGGGCCCCGCGCTCGCCGCCTCCCTGCAACTGGCCGGGCACCGCCCCGTCGCCGTCTCCGGAGTCTCCGACGCGTCCGTACGGCGAGCCGCCACCCTGCTCCCCGACGTCCCCCTGGTGCCGCCCGCCGAAGTCCTCGCGCGGGCCGACCTCGTGCTGCTCACCGTCCCCGACGACGCGCTGCCGAGCCTCGTCGAGGGCTTCGTCGAGACCGGCTCGATCCGTCCCGGCCAGCTGCTCGTGCACACCTCCGGGCGCTACGGCACCAAGGTCCTGGACCCGGCGCTGCGCGCGGGCGCCCTGCCGCTCGCGCTGCACCCCGCGATGACCTTCACCGGCACCCCGATCGACGTCCAGCGACTGGCCGGCTGCTCGTTCGGCGTGACCGCGCCCGAGGAGCTGCGGCTCGCCGCGGAGGCCCTGGTCATCGAGATGGGCGGCGAGCCCGAGTGGATCGCCGAGGAGATGCGGCCGCTCTACCACGCGGCCCTGGCGCTCGGCGCGAACCACCTGGTCACGCTGGTCGCCGAGGCCATGGACCTGCTGCGCGACGCGGGCGTCACCGCCCCCGACCGGATGCTCGGCCCGCTGCTCGGCGCCGCGCTCGACAACGCGCTCAGGTCCGGCGACGCCGCCCTCACGGGACCGGTGGCGCGCGGCGACGCCGGCACGGTCGCCGCGCACGTCGCGGAGTTGCGCAAGCACGCCCCGGGGACCGTCGCCGGATACCTCGCGATGGCCCGCGCGACCGCCGACCGCGCCCTCGCCCACGGCCTGTTGAAGCCGGAGCTCGCCGAGGACCTGCTCGGCGTCCTCGCGCCCGGTGGGGAGGACCCGCGATGAGCGCGGCTCTGCTGCACGAAGGCGGGCAACTGCGGGCACGCACGCGTGCCGGGCAGCGCGTCGTCGTCATGACGATGGGCGCCCTGCACGAGGGCCACGCCACCTTGATCCGTACGGCACGCGAGCGCGCGGGCGCCGACGGCGAAGTGGTCGTCACCGTCTTCGTGAACCCGCTGCAGTTCGGCGCGGGCGAAGACCTCGACCGCTACCCGCGCACCCTGGACGCCGACGTCAAGATCGCCGAACAGGCGGGCGCCGACGCCGTGTTCGCCCCCTCCGCCGACGAGGTCTACCCGGGCGGACAGCCGCAGGTCCGCATCGCGGGCGGGCCGATGGGCGAGCGCCTCGAAGGAGCCTCGCGCCCCGGCCACTTCGACGGCATGCTCACCGTCGTCGCCAAACTGCTGCACCTCACGCGCGCGGACGTCGCCCTGTTCGGGCAGAAGGACGCGCAGCAACTCGCCCTGGTCCGCCGCATGGTGCGCGACCTGAACTTCGACGTGGAGATCGTCGGCGTGCCCACGGTCCGCGAGGACGACGGCCTGGCGCTCTCCTCCCGCAACCGGTACCTGTCGCCGGACGAGCGGCGCAGCGCGCTCGCGCTGTCCAGCGCCCTGTTCGCGGGCCGCGACCGGCACGCCGCACAAGAGGCCCTTCGCGCGCGTGCCGCCGAAAGCCCGACCACGCGCGCGCGTGCCCAGGCGCTGGGCGCGCTCGGAGAGTCCCGCGCCGCGGCCGACGCCCACGCCGTCGCCTCCCCGGGCGGCCCCACGGCCGTCCGTGCCGCGGCCCGTCAGATCCTGGACGAGGCCGCCCGCCTGCGCCCCCCGGTCGAACTGGACTACCTGGCCCTGATCGACCCGACCGACCTCACCGACGTGACCGACGACTTCGAGGGCGAGGCCGTCCTCGCCGTCGCCGCGCGCGTGGGAACGACCCGGCTGATCGACAACCTGCCCCTGACATTCGGAGCCCGCCCATGAGCGCCTCTGTAGGAACCGGCATACGACTGCACGCCCCCGCCCCGGGCTGGTCCATCGACGCCGACGTCGTGGTCGTCGGCTCGGGCGTCGCGGGACTGACCGCCGCGCTGCGCTGCGAGGCCGCGGGCCTGACGACGGTCGTCGTCACCAAGGCCCGCCTCGACGACGGCTCCACGCGCTGGGCGCAGGGCGGTATCGCCGCAGCCCTCGGCGACGGCGACACCCCCGAGCAGCACCTCGACGACACCCTGGTCGCGGGCGTGGGCCTGTGCGACGAGGAGGCGGTACGCACGCTCGTCACCGAGGGCCCCGACGCCGTACGCCGCCTCATCGCGACCGGCGCCCACTTCGACGAGACCCCCGAGGGGGAACTCGACCTGACCCGCGAGGGCGGCCACCACCGGCGCCGCATCGCGCACGCGGGCGGTGACGCTTCGGGCGCCGAGATCTCCCGGGCGCTCGTCGAGGCGGTACGCGCGCGTGGGCTGCACACCGTTGAGAACGCCCTGGTCCTGGACCTGCTGATGGACGCCGACGGCCGCACGGCCGGCGTCTCCCTGCACGTCATGGGGGAGGGCCAGCACGACGGTGTCGGCGCGGTCCTCGCCCCCGCCGTGGTCCTCGCGACCGGCGGCATGGGCCAGGTCTTCTCCGCGACCACGAACCCGCACGTGTCCACCGGCGACGGCGTGGCCCTCGCGCTGCGCGCGGGCGCCGAGGTCAGCGACCTCGAATTCGTCCAGTTCCACCCGACAGTGCTCTTCCTGGGCGCGGACGCCGAGGGCCAGCAGCCGCTCGTCTCCGAAGCCGTACGCGGCGAAGGCGCCCACCTCGTGGACGCGGACGGCGTGCGCTTCATGGTCGGGCAGCACGAACTCGCCGAACTGGCGCCCCGCGACATCGTCGCCAAGGGCATCACGCGCCGCATGCAGGAGCGCGGCACCGAGCACATGTACCTCGACGGGCGGCACTTCGGCGCCGACATGTGGGAGCACCGCTTCCCCACGATCCTCGCCGCCTGCCGCGCCCACGGCATCGACCCCGTCACCGAGCCGATCCCGGTCGCCCCGGCCGCGCACTACGCCTCCGGCGGCGTCCGCACCGACCTCCGGGGCCGCACCACCGTCCCCGGTCTGTACGCGTGCGGGGAGGTCGCCTGCACGGGCGTCCACGGCGCGAACCGCCTCGCCTCCAACTCACTCCTGGAGGGACTGGTCTACGCGGAGCGCATCGCTGAGGACATTCAGGAGCGGCACGCGGAGAAACACCTCCACGCGCGCGTGCCCGCACCTGTGCCGCACCCGCAGACCCCGACCCACCCCCTCCTCCCGCCGGAGGCCCGCTTCGCGATCCAGCGGGTGATGACGGCGGGCGCGGGAGTGCTCCGCTCCGCCGACTCCCTTGCCGAGGCCGCCGCGCAGCTGGGCCGCATCCACGCCGAGGCCGTCAACTCCCTTGCCGAGCACGG